>CALRKH020000034.1:0-29416 GCA_943367855.1 Asaia bogorensis
CTATATTAGTAAAAGTAGATGAAGCACTATTGGCTAGCGATACCCAACAATGATTACTAGCAGATAGCTGAGTATAGTTAGTACCACAAAAATTAAACGTAAATCCAATTGGTATGCCAGTAACAGTCACATCAAGTACAGCTGCAGAACCCAATCCTGTAATAACAGTGCCCGAACTAGATATATCCGAAAACGTATTGGACAATACAGAATAACTGTATGCTGCAGTTGTTTGTGCTTTCGAAAAAAACGAAAACAGACAGAGTAAAATAGATAGTGTAAATTTCGTAATCCTCATGTGTAAATTTTATATCCTAAAACCACCTAGGTAGTAAATTTAGCCCATTCATTAACAATAACAAAATAAACCAATCACACTAAATATACCCTAATACAAAACTTAGGCGTTCTCATGCCATAAAATGTTAGAGAAATCACCCCAATATGTAGGCCAACCTTAACAAAAACAGATTACTAAATTGCCCACTATTACCATAAGAATATCCAACAGGCACACGCTCTAATGGCCTCAATGGTATTAAAGAATATTGAAATCGCACATTAGCCTCCCACCTGCTATTAAGTGCTCGCCTCAGGCCCAACACACAGTCAAAAGCATCTTCTTCAAATCTGTTTGCATCTTTATCTATCATTACAGGCCTATCGCTAACTATCCATTCATTGCTTCTTATCAGCCGTCCATATGCCACACCAGCCTCAAGGCCAAACCATTCTGTATGTAATTGTACCAATACAGGCAACTCCACATATGTCAACCCTATATTACACTTAGCAACATACGGACCTGTTTGAGGCAAATCCACATAAGCTAAACCTCGGCTGCCTTTTTGGGTAACACCCAACTCCATACTCAGCCCTACTTGCTTGCTCAATTTACCTGTTACAGATGCCCCTATTGTAAACCCTGGTTTGTAATAACCAAAATAGGCATCTCCATCCACTTGTGCCAAAGATAAGCCTCCACTCAAAGTCGCATAAAACGTTTGTCCCTCGGCTTTCCAACCATAATCTTGACCCGCATTCTTCAGTACCGACATCAACATTACAACCAGAATGACAAACCTCAACATCACTGCAAATCCTCCTTTTTTATTAGCTCACCCTGCTCATCATAATACTCCCAAAGCCCCACCTTCCTCGGGCTGTAGACAGATTTATATACTACCTGATTCTTTTTTTCTCCCGACACTGGGTCTTCAACAATTTCCGTCTCAGACACCCTGCTTCTTACAGCCGTGTAATAACCCCGCACCTTTAGTCCACCATTAGCGTAATACTCATTATATGCCCCTGTAACGCAAGAATAAACCCCATCTTTATCTTCTATTATCCCAAACGACCACTCTTCATGTATCTTTCCACTACCATAATACACTTGCCACAATCCCACTTGCAATCCTCGCCTATATGCACCCTCTATAGCTATAGTTCCCTGCTCATTATATTGACGCCATACACCATGCTGGCTATACGTTTCCCCGCTCGACACAATGGGCCCCTCAACTTTTATTTTACTAAGTTGTTTTTTACTTACAAGCCTGTAATACAACCGCTCATCTTCTAGGGCCACTAGGCTAGTACTATCACCCGTAGCTCTATAATAGGTGAAACTATCAGTATCTTTTACCTCTTTATTAGCTTCTTCCGATTTAAATTTCATTGGTATCACAGGCTGTGCTTCACTCACTACAGTTCCTACTAGCAGTGCCACCACCATTACCACTTTTGCACCAAACATAATTACTTCTTTTTGGCTGATTTTTTAGCGCTTACTAACTCATAAGACGCATCTATAAACCCATACAACATACTCCTGCCTATACTACCATCTACCAACACTGTGTTCCAATGCTTCTTATTCATATGATAACCTGGCTGCACAGCAGCATATGTCTCTCTCAACTCCAGAGCCATATCTGGGTCACACTTCACATTAAAGCTCAACTGCTCACTATCCAGCCCCACCAACAAAAACATCTTACCATTCACTTTAAAAACCAACGTCGTTTCATCAAACGGGAAACTTTCTTCTACTCCCGGTTTTAGCAAACAATATTGTCTCAAATCTTCCAAGTGTAGCATAAATTATAAAAAAGTTGGGGCGAGTATTTATTGATGATTACGCTATAGTTCTTTCCTGAGTCTGGCCACAGGCAGGTTCAGATGTTCTCTGTATTTAGCCACTGTTCTTCGGGCTATATTATATCCTCTTTCCATCAGCATATCCGTGAGCATCTCGTCCGATAGTGGCTTCCTTTTATTCTCACCACCTATCAACTCTAGCAATATATTCTTCACCTCCCTTGTCGAAACCTCTTCTCCACTTTCTGTTTGCAACGCCTCAGAAAAGAAAAACTTCAACTTATAAGTACCATACTCCGTTTGCACAAACTTGCTATTCGCCACTCTCGATACTGTAGAGATATCCAAATTAGTCATCTGAGCAATATCCTTTAATATCATAGGCTTTAGCATAGCTTCATCTCCCGTCAAGAAAAACTCTTGCTGAAACTCCAGTATTGCCTGCATAGTATGCAGTAAAGTATGTTGCCTTTGTTTTATAGCATCTATAAACCACTTGGCAGCATCCAACTTCTGCTTGATGAACATCACTGTCTCTTTCTGGCTTTTATTCTTTTTGTCGCTTCGGTCATATGCCTTCATCATATCCCTATACCCTTCCGATACGCGCAACTCTGGCGCATTCTTAGAGTTAAGCGTAAGCTCCAAAATGCCATTATTATTATACACAAAGAAGTCTGGTATAATGTAGGTCTCAGCCTTGCTCACTACCGCAAATGCAGCTCCAGGCTTAGGATTCAACTTAACAATGATACCTATTACCTGCTTCATCGCTTCATCATCCAAGTCCAGACTCTTCTGTATCTTATCATAGTGCCTTTTGGTAAACTCTATAAAGAATTTCTCTAGCACTTTTATCGCATTCGCCACTGGCTTCGACTCTGGCATTCGCTTTAGCTGAAGCACTAGGCACTCCTGTAAAGTCCAAACACATATACCCGGTGGGTCAAACTGTTGTATCTCTTTTATTAAAGCATTGATCTCAGGTATCGATGTTTCTATATTCTGCCCAAATGCCAAATCATCTGCTATAGACTCTACCTCTCTTCTCAGATACCCATCATCATCCAAACTACCAATTATTTGTTCTGCTATCCTATGTTTTCTTTCATCTAGCTCTAGCATACCCAGTTGATCTAGTAGATGCTCATGAAAGCTACTCTCCACTCTTGCTGGCCCTATCGAGTTATCCTCTCCACCTCCACCATAATAATCATCTCCATAGTCATAGCCACCATCATCGTCCTCCCTTCTCAAAAAATCATCAAGGTCCACTTTCTCCGCTGTGTCATTGCTCAATTCCACATCATCTAGCCCGTCATCTCCTTCCCCTTCATTTCCTTCGTGCTCGTCGTTAAAGTCATACAAACTATCGCTCTCATCACTGCCGTTATCTATCTCCAATGCCGGATTTTCCTCTAGCTCCTCTTTGATGCGTTCTTCCAGGTTCACAGTCGGTATCTGCAACAACTTCATCAATTGAATTTGCTGCGGTGACAGTTTCTGTAATAACTTCTGCTGATTCGTCTGTCTTAACATACCCTGCTACTTTTGAAAGGTGATAACGTCTGGCCATTCAGCGATTTATTCGCAACGACTAATTGCAAAAATAACAGAATAACTAACATTTACAGACCGCCCTCACTATGCTAATTGTTAACTTTCTAATCACTTACAAACGCATATACTACCAATCCAACTTATCTGTATATTGTGTTGCTTTTACTCCGCCACTGCGGTTATGACTAAGAAACCATACATCTCTCCCTCTTTCTCCTACGTACCACTGGAGGAAACGCTGGAAATAACTCCGCGCAAAAAACAACTGTTTATTGGTATTCCCAAAGAAGTCACCTTTCAGGAAAACCGTGTACCACTCACCCCCGAGGCTGTCTCAGTCCTCGTAAACGATGGTAATGAAGTGGTTGTAGAGCATGGCGCTGGCGATGGTTCTTTCTATTTCGATAACGATTATAGCGAGGCAGGTGCTCGTATAGTCTATGACAAGCAGGATGTTTATAAAGCCACCACTATCATTAAGTCTGCTCCCATCTCCGAAAATGAAGCCGAGATGATGCAACCAAATCAGGTAGTTATCAGCCCTATACATTTCCCGCTACTCAAGTCCTCCATTCTGGAGCAACTAATGAGTAAAAAAATCATCGCTATTGCTTTCGATTCTATAAAAGACGATGCTGGCACCTACCCTATCGTTCGCTCTATGAGCGAGATAGCAGGCAACTACGCTATCAACACCGCAGCACGCTACTTATCCAATACAGACAATGGCAAAGGCATCTTACTAGGTGGCATCTCAGGCGTCCCTCCTGCCAAAGTCCTCATTCTTGGAGCTGGCGTAGTTGGCGAGTTCGCGGCAAGAGCAGCTTTTGGCCTCGGCGCTTCTGTTACTGTCTTCGACAATTCTATTTACAGGCTCATGCGCCTGCAAAACAACATCGGTCATAGGTGCTTCACTTCTGTTATTGAACCAATCACTCTTGCCGAAGAACTTATGAATGCAGATGTGGCCATAGGCGCACTCAAGCCCATCAATGGCATCACTCCTGTAGTTGTTACCGAGCAAATGGTGAGCAATATGAAAACAGGCTCAGTCATCATCGATGTTAGTATAGACCGTGGCGGCTGTTTCGAAACCTCCAGAGTTACCTCTCACGAGCATCCTATTTTCATTGAGCACAATGTCATTCATTATTGTGTACCCAACATAGCTTCTGGGGTTGCTCGCACTGCTTCTCGCGCCATCAGCAATGTGCTGATGCCCATCATGAAGCAAAGTGCTGACTCTGGCGGTGTAGAAGGAATAATAATGGCTAAGTCGGGCATACGACGTGGCGTCTATATGTACAAAGGCTGTGTAACCAGTGCTCCTATAGCTCGCAAGTTCGGCTTCAAATACACCGACCTCGATCTACTACTATCTTCTCAAAGCTGATTCCCCCCTATTAACTCCACAACACCCAATCCATTATGCCTAACAACAGAATGAATAAAACCATAGCAGGATACCACCTTCTTATGATCCTCTCAGCTATAGATTATAGAGTCAATGGTCAGAAAGATATGATTATCAGAAACTACCTTGCAGAAGAGTTTCCGTTCAATGTCAATCTCGATAAACAAATGGATGTCATTAGCAACCTCAACCCCTCCCAATGGGAAAACCACTATCGCAAGGCAATGGACGACTTCTACGATGATGCCACTCCTGCCGAAAGAAAAAAACTGCTGCAATTTGCCCTCCAGTTAGCCAAAGCCGACAACGTAATCACTAAAGAAGAAAATCATTACCTCGATCTACTATTCGAGCATTGGGAAGACCTCTAGCCTACTTTTTAGCTATCATTATGGCTAGTTGCTGTGCTGCTGTGCTACCAAGCGCCACACCCATTCCGCCCATCCTGAACGCTCCATACACACGTTCACTCATTGCTTTCACTATCGGGCGCTTCGTTGCACCAAATGCCATGATGCCTGCCCATCGCATATCTACCTCATAAGTCGTGTAGGGCAATATCAATGTCTTTAGCTTTTCTTCCAACGCCTGTTGTATGCGCTCTGTCACCTCTATTTCAGTTGTGCGCTCCCCCTCAAATTCAAGATTCCTCCCACCACCTATCAGCACTCTGCCCGCTATCTCTCTAAAGTAATAATACCCCTCATCCAAGTGAAAGATACCTTTCAGCTTTAGCCCTGGCACTGGCTGGGTCACCAGCACCTGCCCACGCCCTGGCACCACATCCTCTCCCGGAAAAAACCGACCCGTAAACGCATTCGTACAAAAACTCAACGATTGACACGAAAACTTCATAGGCATTTGCCTTACCCCGCCTTGCACCCATATTTGAACACTACTTTCACCCTCCTCATATTGTGTCAGTTCCGCACCAGTCAGCACTGTTACACCACTAGCTATAGCTTTTTGGTATAGTGCCTTCATCATTTTCCCTATATGTATGGCACCCTCGCATGTATTCTGTATCAGTCCTTTAGCCACATTCTTCCCAAATCCAAACTCCCCCACCCGTTCATGTTGTTCTTCAAACGCCGCCTTACCTGTCACCGTTCTCAGTAGTGCATTCAGCTCAGGTAGCTGCTCTAGCACCCACAATTCTTTTTCTGTTAGCACCTCATAGCCACCATTAGCCTCGTAGCCTATCGCATCATCGCCTAGTCGGCTCCTTAGTAGTTCCAGCCCTGCTTTGCGTTGTGCAAAGAGTTCCACCACTGCATCGGCTGACGTATGTTTCAGGTCATCGGCTAGCTCCGTAGCACTACCCATACAGGCAAAACCCGCATTTCTGGTACTGGCACCAGTTGGTAGCAGTCCACGCTCCAGCACCATTACGCTGGCCTCATTATCTAGCGTAGCCAGTTCTATAGCCGCGCTTAGGCCCACTATACCACCGCCCACTATTATATGGTCATAGTGTGCAAAACTCGCACGCTCCCAAAAACTTATCATCTTATTTCACCTTAGTTGTGTACCACTCGTATCACCTGTGTACTATGCTTCGTTGTCGCTTTTAGCATATATACGCCTGTCGCCAATCCTGCCACACTTATCTCCACTGGCGTGGCTGCACCTTTTGTCACCGTCTGCCTTCCAGCCCACACTGCTCTGCCTGTCACATCTATCAGCTGCATACTTACTTCCACATCCACCTCGGCTGTTACTTGTAGCATCAGCTTTTCACTAAATGGGTTCGGACTTGCTGTCATTGTTATAGCCTGTGGCCTGCTTGGCGGTCCCAGCACATCCAGCAGCGCACTCTTAGCACAGCCAAAGTTGGGTATGCCATACCCCTTTTGTGCCTCTGGCGCATTATACAAGCTCGCACAGCGCACTATCGCTTCTTTTATTTGGTAGGGGCGCGCAGTTGGGTAAGCCTGCCATAGGCTCGCAGCCCAGCCTGCTATCTGTGGCGTCGAAAACGAAGTGCCACTTTGCACACCATATCCAGGATAGCTGAATATAGATGCCGATTGTCCCATTGCACACACATCTGGCTTTATCACACCTGCCGCATTAGGGCCATATCCGCTACTAGGGGCTGCTGCACCTCCTATATTTACAGACCCCACTGTCAATGCGCTATCCGCATCCCCTGGTGTCAATATCCTATTCCAGCTATTGCCACCTTCATTGCCCGCTGTTATCACACACAGCATTCCTTTGCTCGTAGCGCGGTTCATTGCCTTGGCAGCTATTGTTGTCTTGCCGTCTAGGTCAGTAGCAAATACCAAATCTGCCATTGGCGCCTCAAATCCATTATAACCTAGCGATGCCGATATCACATCTGCACCTATACTATCTGCTCGCTCTGCCGCCAGCAGCATATTCACCATCTCTATCGGCTGCTCACTATTCCCATCTTCTGTCACATACACAGCATACGATGCTTTAGGCGCACTACCCACATAGGCATCAGGCACAAAGCCCGCCATCGTCGACAGTGCTTTAGTGCCATGGTCGTCATAAGCAAATACATCCGTGGTTTTCTTTACAAAATTGTAGCGGTCCACCATTCTACCATCACTCCACATTGCCGAAAACCCAGCATGAATATCAGTGTATCTGAAACCGCCATCCATCACTGCTATTAGTTTCCCACTGCCATCATAGCCCGCACTATACAGCAAGTCACCTTGCACCAATGCAGTTTGGTTCCAGGTATTGCCATAAAACACGCTACCATCTATGCTAGTTTTGCCAGCACCTTCACCAGCATTATTATTAGCCACTGGTGCTGGTCTATAAAGGCTGTCCCTGTAGTATGCTATATATTCCGCTCCTGCTACATATGGTTTCCCGGTCACTGCTAGTATGTCCGCAGAATCTCTCACCAGCACCACACAAAAGTTAAACCATTTAGAGCGGCCATGTATCTTGCCACCCGTCAGCATTGCCACGCTGTCCACATAGGCTTGCAGCACAGGCAGGTCACTGCTGTCCACACTTATCCCTTGTCCTGTTCGCCTCGCTATGGCTCGTGCCGACAAATAAGCTTCTGGGGTCGATAAACTGAATGAAGTACCGTTCTTGTCTGTAAACCGAACGATAAACGCAAATTGTTCAGCCAGTAGTTCCTGGCTTGCTAACAATAGGGTCAAAAGGGTCAATATCCGTCTTATACGTTGCTGCATAACGCTTAGTTATGATCCACAGCGCGCATCACTACCGAGTAGCCGTTTACACATTTAGAGTTGTTAGGCTTGTATGTCCAGTGAGTTATCTCTCTGTACACCATTCCTATGTTATATGCATAAACAGCTTTCGAGAAAGTTCTGTAGGCTGCCACTCCCGAGTCCACACCCGGATAATTCACATTTTCATCTTGCTCCAATACTGTCACCGTATTGCCAAAATTCACTTTACCCGTATTATAGGCTTTACCATAATCTCTGTACTGGTAATTCCAATCTTTCAGATAAAAGAATTCAGGGTCGTTGGGCGACTGCTCATTTCCTTTCCAGCTAAAACCCTCTACTATAGGGAATCTCAGCTTGGTATACTTCACATTATCCTGTATCCAATTCAGCCCATTTGCAGTCGGATTCACAAAAAACACAGCCTGTGGTTTCCATACAGCACCATCATAGGGGCGGCTATATACATCTACTATGTAGTGTTCTCTGTTAAAGTAGGTGCTACGGTCTGTAAACGTATCAGACACCACATACTTCAACTGAGATTTCACTCTATATTGTGTACACAAAATCTCGTTGTAGTATATCGAATCTACATCATACGTCACATACTTACCAAATGTCAGCGGAAAGTATTTGCGTGTCAGGTCACCGTCTTCCTTCTTCTCTTTTTTACATGCCGAAAACGTTAGCCCTATTGCCAACACTGCTAAAACCGCCGTTAGGAACTTTTTTGCCATAATACCCTATGAAACAGATAATAAGCGTAAATATAAAGAATAAAACCAAAAATGGGCAGAAATTTTGTACCCCTGCCCATTTTCAGCCACTTTCACTAGCTGCGTTCACCACTATGGTTAGCCTCACTCCTGTAGCCACTCTTTCGGCGTTCTTCTTGCTCCTCTTCTTTCACTTGCTCCTTGTCGTAAGCTCTTATTATTTGTTTCACCAATCTGTGGCGCACCACATCCGCCTCATCTAGCTGTATGTGTGCTATACCTTCTATATTCTTCAATATTTTCGATGCCTTCAGCAATCCCGATTTCTGGTTCTTCGGCAGGTCCACCTGCGTCAGGTCTCCTGTTATTATAGCCTTGGCCGATGCTCCAATACGGGTCAAAAACATCTTCAATTGCAGGTCTGTAGCATTCTGAGCCTCATCTAGTATGATGAAGGCATTGTCCAGCGTTCGCCCACGCATATACGCTAGCGGTGCTATCTCTATTATTCTGTTAGACATGTAGTAGTTCAGTTTATCACTCGGTATCATGTCATCCAGCGCATCATACAAGGGTCTCAGGTAGGGGTCTATCTTCTCCTTCAGGTCTCCAGGCAAAAAACCTAGGCTCTCACCTGCTTCCACTGCAGGTCTGGTCAATATTATTTTGCGCACCGTTTTGTTTTTCAAGGCACGCACTGCTAGTGCCACTGCAGTATAAGTCTTTCCCGTTCCTGCAGGCCCCAGCGCAAAGATGATATCGTTCTTCTCCGACACCTGAGCCATCATCTTCTGGTTCTGCGTCTTGGCTCTTATCACCTTACCATTCGGGCCAAACACCAGTATGTCATTATTCACAGGGTCATCTACTGCTCCTTCTCCTTGCTCATCATCACCAAGTATTCTAGAGAAATAGTTCTCCGACAAATGGCCATTTCGTTCCAGATACTGCACCACCTGCCCTATCTTCACTTGTGCATTCGCCACCTCATCAGGCTGCCCCGATATCTTTATCTGAGTGCCTCTCGATAGCAATTTCAACAATGGAAATTTCTTCTTTAGCAACTCAAACTTGCTGTTATTAACCCCAAAAAACTCTATTGGGTTAACCGTATCCAGATTAATGATTACTTCTGTCAATGTCTTAGTTTTTAAAGGGTCCAATTTATCAAATACAAATACTGTACCGCACTGCTTCTTGTAATGTTAAGAATAGCATAACTCCAGCATAACCTGCACTCGTCTGCTACACAACCTCATTGCTCCTCTGTTTTCCTCCACTTGTTCCCCCACATCCATACTCACCTGTTTACTCGTAGCGTGAAGTTAAAGATGTTTCCTCCTCTCCACCTAATTTCGTTTTCCACCATGTGCAAAACTTTTTCTCATCGCTCAGCAATAAAAAACCGGCAGCGCAACAAATGTTACGCTACCGGCCCGTTTACCACCTACACCTATTTATTTAGAGAGTCTGTATCCTATTGTCAGTCGCACATATGGTGCCGACAGTGCATTATTTACATTCACTCCACTCTGTAGCTCAGGCTTCACCACACACTGTTGCAATGCAGCATCTATCATCCACCTTTTTTTCAACTCATAGCTCACACCTAGCATATACCCCATCCTAAAGATACTACCACCATTGTCCTCATACGGATTACCAGTATAGCTCGTTAGTGGTGCCGATGTATAGTTGATACCTGTCCCTGTACTTGTCACATTCACAGCGGGCGCAGGTCCATATAGTGCCCCTACCGTTGCCACATTGCCTGTAGCAGTTCTGCGCACCACATCGGTCAGTTCTTCCACGCCCACTCGTTTACTATACACCATATTAGCGCCACCATACACACTTAGTTTTTTAGTCACTTTATAGCTTAGCAACACTGGCAGCTCTAGCTCTAGGTAGCTACCTCCCATCCTATACGTCTTCACTACAGAGTCATACTGCTCACTATATTCATAGTTCCTCCTCCATAGCGTATCTCCAGTAAAGGCTAGTACTACCAAACTACTATCTATCAACCTATAGGCACCACTTCCCGCCTGCACATCATGATACGTATTTTGAATAAGTGTCCCTCCAGTTCTTACCCCAGCATATTTCACAGACGGCTGCACTATTATACCTACTCGTTCTGTCAGGTTATATTGCAGATACGGTGCTATCAGCACCTTATCTGCAGCAGCTTTTTTATAAGAGGTTTCCACCCCTCCTTTCACTCCCCACACAAACCTCCTCAGCACATCATCTTTCGCCTCACTAGCACTATCAGCCGGCTCGCTTGCAGCTGCTTGTTGCACCACACCACTATCCACATGTTGCATAGTAGCTGGCTTTCCAGTAGCTTCCACTTCTTGCACCAGGCTTCCTGTGGCAGCCCCACTATGTGCGCTGGCTTGAGGCTGCAGTGCATCCTGCCCACTATTATTATTCTTCACCGTCGCAGCCCCACTTATCATGTTATCTACCACACCTGCTTTTTCACCTTCCTCTTTTATAGCTGTCACAGCAGCAGTTGCTACTACATTCGGTTCATCTATCTTAGGTGTTGCCACAGTTGCTTTTGCCTTGCTCGCTTTCCGTTCTTGCCTTGCCAATGCCTTTAATTCTTTTTTACCCATCATTACTGTTAGCTGCTGTTGCTGCCCTTCATGGTCATTCACTTTAGCCGCTTGCATCCAGCGTGCCATTGCATCCATATCTAGCTCGTTTACCTTTCGCTCTGCTAGCAGCACACTCAGCGGCTTTGCCGCAGCTACTGGCAACTGTTGCATATGTACAGACTCTTGGTCTATGCTTCGTTTGGGCACACCACGCACCACAGCCGCCACTTCAGCTGCTAGTTGTCGCTGTGCTTTTTCATCGGCATCATTCACTACTTTGGGGGCCAATCCCTTCACTTCACTATCTCCATCCTTTGCAGCTTGTTCTGCATCTTTCTTTGCAGCCTGCTTTTCATTTACCACTACAGACTCTTGTGGCATTTTCATTTTTTCATCTACCTTTTTAGCCACTGGCGCACCTCCCATCATGGCCACGCTTGCACCTGTCTGGCCATGCTGTTGCGTAGCTTCATCCTGCACAGTCTTCTTGCTGTTAGTCACTGTCTTTTTTGTCTTCACATCACCTGCCACAGCGGGTGCCATATTTATCTTGGCAACACCTTTGGGCTTTCTGTCCTCATGTTCAGCATATACTTCTTTTTGTAGCTTTCTAGCCACATCACCATTCTTCTTATTGCTTGGTTTTTTAGTTATTCTGGTCTGTTTATCATGTACCTTTTCTACCCCTATCTCATTTACCGCACTTTCATTTTGTTCAGTTTCATTTTGTGTATAATTCCCTACCACTTCTTGTTCACTTGCAGGTGGCACATTATTCCCTTCTTCAAAGTCGTCATAGCTATATGCGCTCGTTCCTACTGTTGGTGCATTTCTCGATGTTCGTTCCTCCCTACCCAATCGCTGCTCTAGCTCCTCAATATCATCATGCTTTTCAGCATCTATTTCTAGTTCCTCGCCAGCATTATCATCTTTTGCTCGTCCCTTATTGTTAGCTACATACCTTTTATTCACCTTCTTTACAGGCATTTCTTCATTAGCTATCACTGCTGCTGCTTGGTCTTCAGCTACTGCGGCAACAGCAGTAGCCTTGGTCACCATCGCCACATCAGCAGCCAATCGCCCGTTATCAGGCTGCTCAGCAACTTGCATACTCATAGCAGTCAGGCCACTATTCATAGCCTGCACACCTGCTAGTGCCAGCCCTAGCATTGAGAATACAGATACTAGCGTTATGTACCACCACATCGGTAGCACCCTGCGCTTCTTATCCTTATCCAGCCTGCGCTCTAGTGCCTCCCACACACGGCCAGGCGGCAGCTCAGCCTCTTCGCCGAGCCGCTCCCTGAAGAGCTGGTCAAAATCATCAAAATTGTTCTCCATCGTTGTTGCCTATTGATGAAACTTTATTTTTTCTTTCAATCGTCGTCTGGCATCATTCAGATACCACCGACTGTTATTTTCCGTTATTCCCAGTAGTACTCTTATCTCTCTATGCGAGTAGTTTTCTATCACAAACAGGTTAAAAACTGTCCGCTGTCCATTGGGCAATTCATGCACCATAGCCAGCAATTCCTTGTGTGCTATCCTGGCCACACCATCTGCCCCCACTCTGGCATCATCAGGCTGCACCTCTCTTGGCACCTCCTTATCCAGCGTCTTTCTCAGGTAGTCAGTCACAGTGTTGATTACTATCCGTCTTATCCATCCTTCAAACGAGCCCTGAAAAGAATACTGATCTAGCTTTGTCAGCACTTTATAAAACGAATCATTTAATAGCTCCTCTGCCGCTTCGGCATCATCATACACATACCGCTTTATTACCGCAAATGCCTTCGGCGAATAAATATCATATAGTCGCTTCTGAGCCATTCTCACACCCGCACGACAGTCCTGCACCAGTACCAGCAACTCATCATTCTGTTGCTTGCTGCCACCATCTTGCCCACTATATGTCGCACCCGTTATAGACAATGATTATTCTTTTCGCTCTGTGATATTACTACTCTTCTTACTCGCTAGGACGAGTTATTCACTACTTCCGTTAGTAACACAAAAATATTTCCAAAACTACTAACGTTTCTATCGGCATTCTCGTCATATCTTCGTTAGCAGTAGTTTTATTACCACGTAGTTAGTAAAAATCTACATGCAACATCATTGTCGTTTATGTAAATCCAAGACCTTTTCTTGCACTTCGCAAACCTTTAAATATGAAACATCTATCAATATTCTTTTTAGTCGCACTTATTTCCCTATCTACTCGTGCACAACTCACTAGCCTTAGCCAAGATTTCAACTCCTCTTGCCCACTCTCTGGCGGCTGGCTCGTTTTCAATCCCATTCCGCTCACTTACCCCGATGGTGCTTGGAAATGCACTACCAATCAAGGTCGTTTAGCCACAGGCGGCATTATGTGCTCAGGCTATTACGGCACTCCGCCCAAGTACAACCTCGACACTTCTATTCTAGTCACTCCAGCCTTGAATCTTTCAGCTTATACAGATATTTATATCAATTTCGATACCAAAACCACACTCTTCAATCTCGGGGCTCGGCTCGAAGTCGTAATATCTGGAGACTCCAGCGCCATCGGCAAAACCACTCCCGACACTTCTATCGTTATGGAGCGCACTGGCTCCCTCAATCCTGTCATCTCCCCTTCCGACGAGGCCGATTGGGTCACACACCAGCTCAATCTTACCATTTATAAAAATATAGTACCACTATATGTCGGCTTCCGCTACATCTCCAAAGATGGCACCTCTGGTAGCACTTGGTATATCGACAATGTATTCACCACCACCACTCCGCTCAGCACGCCTAGCTTACCCACCTCATCACAACACCAATTCTCTGTTCACGCTACCACTGGTTCATGCACTATTTACCCATCTGGCATCCCAAATGGCACTTACTCCCTACGCATCAACAATGTTGCGGGTAGCACAGTTAGCACATCGGCTTGTACTATAGCTGGCAACACCCCCTCGCACATACCAGTTCAGCACCTTAGCCCTGGTTTGTATATCATTCAGCTCACTGGTGCCGCTGGCACTTTTATTACCAAATCTCTGGTTCAGTAGCACCTGCACCAAATCTATTACCTTTGCAGTGTCATGCTCACTCATACACTCTCCGAAGAAAACTACCTAAAGGCTATTTACAACATTTTCAAGTCGGGGCCTTCCAAAATTACGCCTACCGCCATTTCCGAAGCCTTGGGCAATAACCCTGCTTCTGTTGTGGATATGCTTAAAAAACTGGCTGATAAAAATCTGTTGGTTTACGAAAAAAGCAAAGGGGCCAAACTCACTCCTGCTGGCATGCAGGTGGCTATATCTGTCGTTCGCAAACACCGCCTTTGGGAGGCGTTCCTACTCGAAAAACTAGGCTATGGCTGGCACGAAGTTCACGACATTGCCGAGCAATTAGAGCACGTACACCATCCCGAACTAGCTGATAGACTCGACAAATTTCTCGGATTCCCTCAATACGACCCTCATGGCGACCCCATCCCAAAAGCCAATGGCGACTCTGCATCTTCTTACAAAACATTATTGGCACAGGTAGCCGAGGGCAAACCTTGTCAGGTAGTAGCCGTCAAAGATACAAGCACCCCATTTCTTCAGTATCTTGGCAAACTTGGCATCAGCATTGGCACCACCATTACGGTATCAGAGCGCATCCCTTTCGACAATTCTACCATCGTCTTCATCGGCAGCAACCCCATACCTACCACCGTGTCCAAAATCTTTGCCGACAACCTACTGGTAGAATAATTACTTACTTTTTAGGCATTGGGTCAAAACTTACCCCATCCAGATACAAATTCACTTTACTCTCTGTTAACTCACCTTCAGCAGCTACCATCAGCACTGCTATATACCGACCATTCACCCAGCCTTTCACCTTCATTTTATGCCCAGCCTCATCCCCCCAATAGTCTATCATACCTCTCGTCTGTTCATTCCCTCGCAACCTATGACCCTTTCCATACCCAGCCGCTTGCGTCACACCCATCGACTGTTTTATAAAGTCCAGATACTGCTCCAGCAATCCCTCAGCCGCTTCTAGGTCACTCATTTTTTCCTTCAGCTGCACAAATACCAGATACCATTGGCAACCTGCCGCCGTACATTCACCCGTATATATCATGGCAGAGTCCACACTATACGACTTCTCCAGCACTCCAGGGTCACAGTAGCTATAATAAGTACATCCGGTTGTCCCTATCCTATACTTCTTCGGCAATTGTGCTTTTGCAGCAATACTCGCCACACACAGCCACAATGCCATCATTACACTATACCTATACTTCATCACCTTTCCTCTATTGGGCAGCCAAAAATACAGGTTCATGCAGCACCGGAAAATTGCACGAGTTAGCAATAAAACATTTGTGATGAGCCTTTTCGTGCAGCTCCAGCGCAGCCCCTTCTTGGCTTATATCTGCCAGCGTTATCTTGGGGCACAGCACCACCTCTGTAAATCTACCCTTATCTCCTGGCGTCTCCTCCTTCATAGTCCCCCTTGGGCTATCCACATATGCTGTCACCACTATACCCGCATCAGCACAAAGGTGCAGATACCACAACATGTGGCAGCTAGACAGCGCCGCCAACAAAAACTCCTCCGGATTATATTTCGTCCTATCTCCTCTGAATGCCGGGTCCGACGAGCAATACATCGGTTCCTTCCCCTCACTGGTTATCGTGTGGCTGCGCGCATATGCACCCGCATCGCTGGTACCACTACCACTATTACCTGTCCACTCCACCCCCACATTATATTCATGTATCCTGCCCATAGCTGTTGAGTTATTGCCATAAATGTATAGCAAAATCCCTTCTCCTCACATACCTTCCCCCAATACGAAATGAGCGGAACGCCCAAGGCATTCCGCTCATTACTTTATCAAACTTGCTGTCTATTATCGCAGCAACGTCACATTCCCCGATTTCTTAAACACCTTGCCTGCTGCTGTAGTAGCGCTTATGTCATAGATGTATACACCCATAGGTTGTGGCACCCCTTTATACGTACCATCCCATCCGCCATCTATCTCATTGCCATCATACACCAGCACACCCCATCTGTCATATATTCTGAAGTGGTTCAGCGTCACTATACCTCTGCGTTGTATCTTGAACAGCTTGTTCACCCCACCTGGGCTAAAGGCATTCGGCATATCCAGTATGGCGTCTGCACTCACTATCACACTTATAGAGTCCTTAGCGGTGCAGCCCCACTCAGTCATACCAGTTATCACATATCTGGTGCTTATTTCTGGTGTAGCTATTGGGTTCGTTATATACTTACCACTCAGACTACCCGATGGGCTCCAGGTCACACTGCTACAGTTAGTCACAGCATTTATCTGATAGCTCTCTCCAGGGTATATACGCACACTATCTTCCACATGCACCACAGCTTCAGCCTTCACAGTCATATTCACATAAGCCGAGTCTGTACATCCGTACATGTTCGTTGTTATCACCCTATACTCTATATTAGTCTCAGGGCGTGCCACTACTACTGGGCCCGATGTGTCACTCAGATACATAGATGGACTCCAGTTGTAGAATGCTATCGCATCCGTATTCACCGCAGTTATCACTACAGAATCCCACGGACACACTATCCTATCCTCACTCACAGTCACTGTAGGTTTCGGATTTATTGTCACCCTTATAGAATCTATCTTACTCGGACAGTTAGCCACTGTCTGGTTCACATAGTAGAACGTCGTTCCCACCAAATCCGTATTAGGTTTCGGTGGCGTACCGCTACCCACCACACTGCTCGACGATGGATACCACAATAAGTTATCTCCGCCTGCCTGTAGATATGGCGCATCATAATACTGGCAATAAGTCAACCATTTCACCCATGGTGCATCTGGCGTTCTATTCACCACTACCGTGTGCGATGCACTATTCGTACATCCATCAAGTGTCACTGTTACATGATACACTCCACCATGCTCCACTTCCACTGGTGTGCGCATTGGGTTCTGTGATGCCGATGTAAACGTATAAGGCCCTGCCCATACATATGTAGATCCCGGATTACCTATCGCATTCAACATCAACGTATCATTGACCCCAGAGCATACTGGCGTATTACTGGTTATTGATATTGGCGGTGTTGGTGTCACTGTCGCTGCCAGCGATACTGTTACCGAACAAGACCCCATACTCACTACCAATGTATACACACCCGTAGCCAGTGGTGTAGCACCTATTATCATTGGGTTTGCCTGTGTCGATGCAAAGCTGTTAGGCCCTGTCCAGCTATAGTTTGCGCCCATCGTCGGCGTAAAGGCAAATAGCTTCAATGTATCACCTTCACATATAGTAGCTCCCGGAGGGCCAGGGCTATTGGTTGATATTACTGGTGTCTCAGGCGTAGAGTCCACTACCACTGGTATACTCACCGTATCCGACGAACAGCCATTCAATGTCACAACTACTGAATAAGTACCACTATTTGCTGTTATTGCCGGGTTGATGCTCGGATATTGTAGTGTAGAGGTAAATGTCAGAGGCCCCCACCATTCAAATGTAGATCCCGGAGGTGCTGTTGTTGTGAGATTCAATATCGTCCCCGAGCACACTGGCGAGTTACTTCCAAGCACAGGCACTGGCACATGCTTCACCACCACAGGCAGAGACGCACTATTAGTACAGTTCCCCAATCTGGTAGTTACAGAATACGTTCCCGTTGACAACGTATCATCCGGATTTGCTATAAACGGATTCTGTAGCGAAGAGCTAAATCCTGACGGTCCAGTCCACGCAAAGCTCACACCCGGCGTTATTGGGTTGCAGAACAAGAACAATGTATCTCCCTCACACACTGGTGCATTCGATGTCAGTATTGGCACTGCTGGCGTACTATCTATCACCACATTCACAGTACCACTATCCGTACACCCATTCAGTGTCGTCACCACAGTATATACGCCCGAGTAGCTCGTTGGCGCAGTTGCCCGCGTAGGGTCAGATAGCGTCGAGGTCCACCCATCCGGACTTCGCCATTCCCATGTCTCACCTACATAATCTGGCGTCGATGTTAGTATCAGCGTTCTGCCTGAGCACAATGGCGCATTAAATGTTGCCGTCACATTAGGCAGCTTCTTTATCATTACATGCACACGCGCAGTGTCCGTCACAGCACCTACAGTTTTTACACTGTAATACCATCCCGTATCACTCATAGCGGCCGGGAAAATGGTAGCATATTGTGTAGTACCTCTTATAGGCCCAGGCATTCCTGGCCCATACCATATATATGTTGCACCCGTCGAGTCTCCATTATCATACAGCATCAGCGTATCACCTTCGCATATCGCTGCTGAGTCCGGACTATTGGTCGTTGCAGTATGGCAAGAAGGTATATGCAGTATCAACCTGAATTCATTACATGATGCAGTATCAGTACCAGTTATAGTATATATCTGCTCTGCACCGCTCAATGCTGCTATGTTCAATGAGTTTCTGATACCTGTAGTACTAGCCAAGCCAAGCGCAGGCGACCATTTCCAGTTAGTTACACCCCACTCGCCATTCACTATATTCACAGGTATAGTGCCCAAACCACATGCATAATAAAAAGTAGAGTCTGTTGGCGACAAAAAGTTGTTCACATTCAACTGTGGCTTCCTAAATGCACTATCTATAGTAGTAGTATCACTAAATATCCATGCAAATGATATCGTAGTGCTATCTCCTGGTGCCAATGTACCCACTTTAAATATCAATCCATATGCTATATCCTGACTCAATGTTTGTGCACCCAAAGCATAGTAGGCTGTACCAAGACCAGTTGCAGTCTCATTATATATAAGGTCTAGTGCATTACCCGCCACCAATGGTGGTGGCCAACTCACATATATCAATGCCTTAGCTCGGCAATCCTTAGCTACCAAGCCCGAAAACGCATCCGATCGACCTGCAAGTGGCGAAATAGAACTTACTCCAACTCTATTCTGAGCATCTAATTGATAATTGATTCTATTATCTGTAGGAAAACTGCCAGTAGGTATCACTTGGTCATTATCAGGGTCTGCAGTCACCATATAATAAATATCATTCGCTGGCGTCGCTCCTGTATTCCTAAAGGTCACATTCACTTTATCCCAAGATGCATTCGTATCTACCCTGTTCACAGTCCTTATAGCTATCGTGCTGCCTCCTGCAGTATATGTACCATTCCATATACCCGCAGCAGTAGATTCCATATATGGACCAGATGGCGAGCCAAGTTCTGACTCATACCCAGTATTTGTTCCTGTCAGTACCCCTCCAGTACTGGTAAAACCAGCAGTTGTAAAAAATGCATCATTACGCACACCATTCATCTGCACTGTCCAGCCATCAAATGGTGTACCAGGCAAAAAGTATGGACCATAAAAACAACAGTTCGTACCACTTGCAGGTATTGGCGAACCTATTGTCCACCCATCCTTACCTACATCAAACGAAAAATCTAAGCCATTACCCGTTGGGGCTACTCCGGTAATAGGGTCCGGATAGGACGGAAATGCACCAGTATGTGAATGGTAACCCGCTGGCACTGGCATGGTATTGCCCCATGAGCCATTCGGCGCTACACCCACTTCTAGCCACCTACCTTGCAAAAATATTTGGTCTCCTACCAACTGCGCCATTGCCGTAGTTCCACACATAGCTAGCACTGCAGTCGCCAGTAATTTTAGGCTTGGTAATTTCATAACTCGCTCAAATTAAATTTCAGTAAATCCAAACTTCGGTTCTAAAAATACAAAATTTTCAATGTTTTCATACCACTTCCGCATCAAAAAACAATTCCATCCCCACGCTCCCGCCCCTAACACATTGTCTTTCAATACATTACAGCATTACTACACACTAAAAAAGTTCTTCTGTTCAGGCAAAATACTTCCTTTTTCAAGGCAGCACACACCTTCCCATTTTCATAGACACCTCTCCACCCCAAAAAGGATGGGTCTCCACCTATATTTTTTACCATCTCAGCCTCACCTACCCCACTCTCCAGCCTCCCCCCCAAACGCAAAGTGGGCAACCTCCCGGTCGCCCACTTTACCATTCTTCTATTATTTTATGCCTCAGCTTTCAGCATCTTCTGATACTTCTTCCTATCTTCTTCATCTAGCATTATCTTCCTCAGTCTTATGTTCTGTGGCGTCACCTCTATACACTCATCCTGTTGTATGTATTCCATACACTCCTCTAGCGTCATCTGTATCTTAGGCACTATGCGCACAGAGTCATCACTACCACTAGCACGCATATTTGTCAGTTTTTTGCCCTCAGTCACGTTCACCACTAGGTCTCCTGGTTTTATATGCTCACCTATCACTTGTCCAGCATACAACTCCTGTCCCGGGTCTATAAAGAATGCACCCCTGTCTTGTAGCTTATCTATAGAGTATGCGGTCGATGTGCCACCTTGCTTAGCTAGCAACACGCCATTGTTACGGCCAGGTATCACACCCTTCCATGGTTTATACTCTATAAAGCGGTGTGCCATCACAGCCTCTCCAGTCGTAGCCGTCAGCATCTGAGAGCGCAACCCTATCAATCCTCGAGATGGTATCTCAAACTCTAGGTGCTGCATATCTCCCTTAGTGTCCATTATCAGCATCTCACCTTTGCGCTGAGTCACTAGGTCTATCACCTTACCGCTAAACTCCGATGGCACATCTACCACCAGCATTTCATACGGCTCGCATTTCTTACCATCTATCTCCTTCACTATCACCTGTGGCTGTCCCACAGTCAGCTCATATCCCTCACGGCGCATAGTCTCCACTAGCACGCTTAGGTGTAGTATACCTCTACCATATACCAAAAACTTATCTGCATCATCCGTTTCATGCACCCTTAGGGCTAGGTTCTTCTCCAGCTCCTTCATTAGGCGGTCACGTATGTGGCGGCTCGTCACAAATTTACCCTCCTTACCAAAAAACGGCGAGTTATTGATGCTGAACTGCATGTTCATCGTTGGCTCATCTATCGGTATGATGGCTACTGCCTCTGGATTCTCAGCATCAGCTATTGTCTCACCTATCTGGAAACCCTCTATCCCTACCACTGCACATAGGTCTCCGCATTGCACCTCTGGCACACGCTTCTTACCCATACCTTCAAACACGTATAGCTCCTTCACCCTGCTACGCACCATAGTGCCATCAGCACGGCACAGCATCACAGGCTGATTCTCTTTTATTGTACCTCTGGTCACCTTTCCTATCGCTATCCTACCCAAAAACGAAGAATAATCCAAAGACGTTATTTGCAACTGTAGCGTACCTTCTTGCACTGTTGGCGGCGGCACTTTCTCCAGTATCGTATCCAGCAGCACATCTATATTATCCGTCGGTGTCAGCGATGTATTAAACCAGCCCTGCTTGCTCGACCCATACACCGTCGGAAAATTCAATTGCTCCTCTGTTGCATCTAGCTGAAAGAACAACTCAAATACCGAATCATGCACCTCATCAGGGCGGCAGTTAGGCTTATCCACCTTGTTGATGATAACTATCGGATGCAAATTCAGATTCAGCGCCTTTTGTAGCACAAAACGCGTTTGTGGCATCGGCCCTTCAAACGCATCCACCAGCAAGCACACACCATCTGCCATCTTCAACACACGCTCCACCTCTCCGCCAAAGTCGGCGTGACCCGGCGTATCTATCACATTTATTTTTACACCCTTGTACGTTACCGAGGCATTCTTACTAAAAATCGTGATGCCGCGTTCACGCTCCAGATCATTACTGTCCATTATCAGCTCGCCGGTCTCTTGGTTGTCCCTAAACACCTTCGTAGCATGAAGAATCTTATCAACCAACGTAGTCTTACCGTGGTCAACGTGCGCAATGATCGCTATATTACGTATTTCCATATACTTATTTACTTTACCTTTACAAACAAAATTACCCCTCCATTTTCGGTCATACTCCCGACCGCAGAAGGGGGCTACTTGTTTTTCGGCGTGCAAAGGTACACAATATATTTATACAAAAATCACTCATAGGTTAACTCTATATCAACTACACTTACTTTCACACACACCTCCCCTAACACCACATTATTCGCTACACCTATCGGCATGTCTCGTGGCCACAAATACTGATCTCCCTGCGGTGAGATACCACCACACACTTGTGTAGGGAATTCTTACCTCATCCTTTATAAGTATAGTTGCCATAGTGCAATGTTACCCACACAGCACCTGCTAGCCATAAGTATATATCTAGAGCCACCAATAATCTTTGCCGTAAGTCACTGCCCTATAAGCTTTAGTAGTAAACTCGATCTCAGAACGAGTATTGAATTTCAGTTCACCTTTGAAGTAGATGAAATAAACCATTCCCAGCGGTGTTTTCTTCCGCCTAAAGGTATAATCACGTATCACTGCAGAGGCGCTGGTACTGCTCTCTTCTATCCACTTTATTTCAAACATCACACAAAGCTAGCAGCCCAGCACCTACCATATATCACACAAACCAAATTTGTGGATATCTTTCGTAACTATATACTTAAAGATGCCAGTAAGAATGTTGTACCCGATTTTGAACTGCTCGGCCTAGCATCTACTACGTCACACTGGCAGTCCAGCTACTGATGGACAAAACCAACATTTAGCTGTCTTATATAAATACGATTTAGACAAAACCCACTGGCACCAGTGTTTTCCACTGGTGTCTACACTTATACAAGTCTTCAGACTTGTTCACCCTTGTTCCGAAGGGGCATCCAGTACTAATAATATACAGCCGTTCTCCGATCGGAATTCAGATCACCATAATTCAGAAATAGCACAATAGTCAAATCCTCCTTTTCTCCACGCTTGCATATTTTCACCTACAGCCCCTTATAGGCATAGTACAGGCATAGTAAACCATACCACACACATGTATATCATTAAGGGGCATCACCGTCCCGCCCTCCATCCCCGTTTTTTAGGCATTATATACAATCAAAACACACTCTGGCATATGTGAGCTATCACTCCTACTTCATAACATACCATGCGCCTTTCGTCACGCCCTGTTTCTGGATGTAATTGCTTGCGACCAGCGTTTCTAGATGGCGCTTGACCGTATTCCTGTTTGCGCCTGTCATCGAAACAATTGCTCCGATGGTTGTTTTACCTCTCGACTTTATCATTTCGAGGATCTGCAGCGATAGGTCAGGCAGTTTTGCACGTAACAGTTTTTCCTGCTCTATTTTCTTTTCAAGGCGTCTCTTTTGCTCTTTCAGCGCCCTGAGAAAGAACAATACCCACGGCTGCCAATTGGGTGCATCTGTTTTCAATGTGCCTTGCGTTTGGCGGAGGGCAAGATAATAAATCTCCTTGCTCTGCTCGACCACGGCTTCCAGCGACGAATAAGGCACATAAGCATAACCCGCTTTCAACAACAGGTAAGTCGTCAATACCCTTGACAGTCTTCCGTTGCCGTCCTGAAAAGGATGTATAGCTAAAAACTCCACGATAAAAATCGCCGTAATTAAAATGGGATGCAGTTTCTTTTCCGCATAGGCTTCTGCGGCCCAACTAACAAGCGCGCTCATTCGGATCGGCGTTTCAAACGGGCTGGATGTTTCAAAGACGACACCGAGGCTTTTGCCATCCGGCCCAAAAGCTTCTACATGATTGGGAGACTTTTTATAGAGGCCGCGATGCCAGTAATCCTTTTCGCTATATTGTAATAGCTCGCGATGTAATTGCTGGATATAGTTTTCAGTAAATGGGATATTGTCATGGCTTTGAAAAATCAAGTTCATTACTTCGGCATAGCCCGCCACTTCCTGTTCGTCCCTCGTCGAGAATTGCCTGATCTCCAAATTGCTCAATAGTGCTTCGACCTGCTGGTCGGTAAGCTTGCTGCCTTCGATGCGTGTGGACGAACCAATGCTTTCAATGGTAGCGACAAGCTTCAAGGATGTTAATTGCTCCGGCGCAATTTGACCAAGGGCGCGCCATGCGCCTTTGAACTCGTCAATTTCAGAGATGAGCTGAAGAATTTCTGCGGTGATGTTTAAGCTGTTGATATTCATCATACCCAATTATATACCCAATAATACCCAAAAGTAAAGAAATACCCAATAATACCCAATATAAACCTGTTTTAACCCCAAAACCCACTGGTGTATAATCTTATCTGGTCGAGGCGTCTCGCCTCGTCCTCTTTTCCTGTCAGCATGTCGCTGACATGCGGCAGCAAAATGAAGCCAATGTTCTTTGCATTTTTCTTATCCATCCTATTGCCCTGCTCGGCCTAGCATCTACTACGTCGCACTGGCAGTCCATCGCCAGATGGACGAAACCAACATTTAACTGTCTCATATAAACACGATTTAGACGAAACAATTCTGAAAATGCTATAATTCCGAAAATTCTGATTCAGACAAAAAATAACACCATTCACATTCCCCAAATCCCGATGCACACAATAAAATCACACCTCCCACCCCTCATAAAAACATCACAAAATCCATAATCCACTCGTCCTCGTTTGCAACGAGGATGCTAAGGCGGGGCGTTTGTAACGCCCAAAACCCACTGGTGTATATACTTTTACAAGTCTTTCTTCTTGTTTCTTAGCATGTACTTTAATTTATTGAAGTCAGAGCAAAAGAAAAATCCAAAAACAATCCTATGCCCTCGGCAATTCCCCGCTCTCATTTTCCCACTTTTTCAGCCTATGTAGCCTTTTCTGAGAAGGTGGTCGCTGCTACCCTCTTTCTTGCTTTGAATATTTATACCATATTTATCAAAATGAATACAGACGGTCCCAGTAGTTTTATTTGCTATTCAAGGGGCGATTGTTTTTTATACCTTCGTAAGCGAACGCTTACTTTAGTAAAGACGAAGAGAAACCCTCGACCAAGGAGGAATTTAAGGTTTTTTCTCTGCCTTGGATTTTTTATCAATAGTTTTTGTGTAACTAGTCAGCACTTGTTGTAAAAATATATGATGGTTCAGTTTTCTTTAATCCGAAATACCATCTTTTTCTTTCGCTGTTATCTAAACCGGAAAAAAGCAACTCATAGCCTTGCGTTTTAGAAAGCTTTTCAAACTGTATATTCTTACCTTGAAGTCCTCTTAAATCTCCACATAGTCTACCAACATAAGGGGACATTACTGCTTTATCAGTATAATCAGGTTGCTTAATTTTTTCTTTTGACCCTACATTACAATACCAAACTTCAAACGTTCTTTCATACACATTGCCGTAACCAGGAAATTGCTCGTCATCATTAAAACCAAGTTTATACCATTCGTCTGATTTACGTTTAACAAGTCGCCAACCGTCTGGCACTTCAATATTTTCTTCTTCGTATGTTTCTTCTTCGGTTTCTATTGCTCTGGTTGTTTCAATACCTGTCGGAGTGTATTTAACCAATCCGAAATACCATCTCTTCCTATTCTTTGCATCTAGTCCTGTTTTAAGAGTATCATATTCACCAGTTCTTTGTAGCCATTCTAAGTATACCTCTGGACCCGTAATGTTTGCTGCACCTTTGGGGTCATAATTTAGCGGAAAAACATCGGTTAGCTTCTGGACATCTTTTCGTTCTTTTGAACCAACATCACAATACCACACCTCAAATTCTCGATTATACAACTTACCATAACCCGGGAATAAGGCACCCTCACCAAATCCTAATTCAAACCATCTTTCTGATTTTCTTGGTACAATTTCCCAATGAGTAGGAACTGACTTATCGACTGGTTTTGTATTCGTTGATTTTGTATTTGGGCGAGAAGGGCTATTTATATACTCATATCTGAAACCATTATCTGCCTTCTCATTTAACTTGTCGCTGATTATTTTATCTATGTCAGCTTCTGCTTTATTTTTCATTTTAGAGTAAAGCCAAAAACAAATCAACCCGATTATTATTATTGTTGCTACCATTTTGGCACTTCTATTTTATTTTGACTAAGATAAAAAATTTATCTCTGGTTCATAGATTTAATAATATTGTCGAATTTGGGGGAAAGACCCTGCTCGGCCTAGCATCTACTACGTCACACTGGCAGTCCAGCTACAGATGAACGAATACCAACATTTAACTATCTCATATAAACACGATTTAGACGAAACAATTCTGAAAATGCTGTAATTCCGAAAATTCTGATTCAGACAACAAATAACACCATTCACATTCCCCCAATCCCGATGCACACAATAAAATCACACCATCCTCCCAATCCAAACATCACAAAATCCATAATCCATACATAAATCCACCTCCCCCAAACTGTTCAACCACAAAAATCTTCCTACTACACATCCTATCACATTAATACAATAAACATAAATCCCTACCAGCGCACATCTCCACCCAAATCACCCGCCAAAATCACTCCAAAAACTGTATTAAGTTCAGCAGATAAGTGTACTAAGCTGAGCAGTTTACTGTACCATCCTGCACACTTAGCTGCACTTTCCTCAAAACCCATTTGGGGCAATCTTTATTTCCATCCTACATTCGCCCGCTACAAACCCTTTTTTCAGCCACTACAGCTTTAGCTAAAAATGCAAACAGAACTCACAACACCCCGCTCCCACGCTCACTTAGCCAGCGCATGCCCTAGCCAACAAGGCAGCAAAAAACAAAACCTGCGCAAAAAGTGCGCAAAAACCCAAACCACCAAACACAGAAACGCCTGAGAATCAACCACTTACCACCAAAACTCAAAAAATCAAAAATGCGCAATTTTATCCTACTACCGCCCACACACACCACCTGTTTTTCGTTAATACCATGGGGAAAACCCACTATCACACGCCCATCCATACACCTCCCAATTCTTGTAATATCCCTTTTATATGGCTACCTTTGTCACTATTGTTCAGCCTCATTAGGCAGGCGCTTAGTGCCATGCGCTCCTTGTTGAGTCTAGTCTCAGTTCGCAGTCAGGATAGCACATTGCCTAATCACATTTTTCATCAGTAAGTAGCACACAACCAATGGAAGAAAATAAAGAAATCATCAGAAACCCCGCCGAGTATGATGCCGGTAGTATTCAGGTGCTCGAAGGCCTCGAAGCCGTTCGCAAACGCCCTGCCATGTACATTGGCGATGTTGGCATCAAGGGCCTGCACCACCTCGTTTACGAAGTTGTCGACAACTCTATAGATGAAGCATTGGCCGGCCATTGCAAAAACATTACCGTTACCATTCACGAAGACAATTCTATTTCCGTACTAGACGATGGTCGTGGCATACCCACAGGCATGCACCCCAAAGAAGGTCGCTCAGCGCTAGAAGTCGTTATGACGGTCCTGCATGCCGGTGGCAAGTTCGATAAAGACTCCTACAAAGTATCAGGTGGGCTCCACGGTGTGGGCGTTAGCTGCGTCAATGCACTCAGCTCCGTTATGATCACCACAGTGCATAGAGAAGGCAAAATCTTCGAACAAGAATACCGCATGGGCATCCCTCAATACGCCGTTCGCGAAATCGGCACCACCGACAAGCGTGGCACCATGCAGCACTTCTGGCCCGATGGCACCATTTTCAAAGACACCATCTATCAGCGCGAAATCCTCGCAGGGCGCATCCGAGAGCTAGCCTACCTCAACAAAGGCATAGCTATCACCCTCACCGACAAAAGAGAACTCACCGACGACGGTCAGCCATTCACCGAGCTATTCTTTAGCGAGGGCGGCATTGTCGAGTTCGTTCAGCTGCTCGACAGAAACGGCAAGCGCGACCCACTACTACCACACCCTATCTTTGTCGAGAGTCACGATAAAGACTCCAACGTATCAGTCGATGTGGCACTCAGCTACAACTCTTCTTACAATGAGCACATCTTCTCCTACGTCAACAATATCAATACTATCGAGGGGGGCACACACGTAGCAGGTTTCCGCAGGGCCATTACTCGTGTCTTCAAAGCCTATGGCGATAAAAACAAACTCTTCGAAAAAGCCAAAGTAGAAATCACTGGCGATGACTTCCGCGAGGGGCTCAGTGCCATCATATCTGTCAAAGTACCAGAACCTCAGTTCGAAGGACAAACCAAAACCAAACTCGGCAACAACGATGTTATGGGCGTGGTCGATGTTTGTGTTAGCCGCGTCCTCGAGGCATACCTCGAGGAGCACCCCAAAGAAGCTAAGCTTATCATCGATAAAGTTATTCTGGCAGCACAAGCCCGCGCAGCCGCTCGCAAAGCCCGCGAAATGGTACAGCGCAAAAGCGTACTATCTGGCGGCGGCATGCCTGGCAAGCTAGCCGACTGCTCAGAGCGCGACCCTCAAAAATGTGAGCTTTACCTTGTCGAAGGTGACTCGGCAGGTGGCACAGCCAAGCAAGGTCGCGACCGTAGCTTCCAGGCCATCCTCCCACTTCGTGGTAAAATCCTAAACGTAGAAAAAGCGCAGGAATACAAAATCTACGAAAACGAGGAAATCAAAAACATGTTCACGGCTATGGGCGTCACCATCGGCACACCCGAAGACCCCAAAGCGCTCAACCTCACCAAGCTCCGCTATCACAAGATCATCATCATGACCGATGCCGATGTCGATGGCTCACACATTGCCACCCTCATCCTCACCTTCTTCTATCGCTATATGAAGGAGCTCGTCCTGCAAGGCTATGTTTACCTGGCTCAGCCACCATTATACTTGGTCAAGAAGGGCAAGGAACAAATGTATGCTTGGAACGAGAATACCCGCAAAGCAGCTATAGATAAGCTAGCCGGCGGCAAAGAAGATTCAGTAAACATACAGCGATACAAAGGTCTGGGAGAGATGAATGCCGAGCAGCTTTGGGACACCACCATGAATCCCGCTACACGCACACTCAAGCAAGTAACCAT
>CALRKH020000035.1:0-29158 GCA_943367855.1 Asaia bogorensis
GCCCTTTCTGTTTACATCATGTATCATTTGTTCGTGCAACAATGCTTGCAAACCAGCCATACCAGCTGCACAACAGACTGGGTGCCCACCAAAAGTGGTTATATGCCCTAATACTGGATTGTGTGTAAAAGCCTGCATCAGTTCGTAGCTTGACACAAAAGCACCAAGGGGCATGCCGCCGCCTAAAGCCTTGCCTAATAATAGTATGTCTGGGACAATGCCATAATTTTCGAATCCCCAAAGTTTGCCTGTTCTGCCAAATCCACATTGTATCTCGTCAAAAATAAGTAGTGCACCCACTTCCTTACATCTGTTAGCCACTGTCTCTAGCCACATCACATTAGGCTCCAATACTCCTGCTTCGGCTTGCACAGTTTCTAGCAAAACACATGCTGTATTGCTGCTGATGCGATTGATAAGTGTTTCACTATTATATTGTTCATGCCATACTCCAGGCAATAATGGTCTATAGGCATTGCGCCAATATTCATCTCCAATCAAGCTAAGCGCTCCTGTAGTACTACCATGATAACTATTGTTGCAAGCTATGATATCCGTTTTGCCAGTTACTCTTCTTGCTAGTTTAATGGCTCCCTCCGTTGCCTCAGTACCTGAATTAGTGAAATAAACAGCATTTAGCTGATCTGGCAAATGACTCGTAAGCAGTTGAGCATATGCTACCTGTGGGCTTTGTATTAGTTCTCCATATACCATCACATGTAGGTAAGCATCTGCTTGCTCTTTTATGGCAGCCACTACCGCAGGGTGTTTATGGCCAATGTTGCATACACTTATGCCACCTATCAAGTCTATGTATTTTTTATCCTCTCTGTCATATAAATAAGTCCCTTCAGCTTTTACTATATCTAGCGCTACGGGTGCAGGAGAGGTTTGGGCAACATGACGAAGAAATAATGCTCTATTATTCATGATGGCTAGCTTATAATGCTTCTTTTAGTGTCAGTTTTAGTTCTTTGGCAGTAGCAAGCAATAGCTCATAGGCTGCATTTTTATCATTGGGTATTACTCCATCTAGTATTGCTTCTCTTACAGTAGTTTTCAAAATCCCAACTTCTCTCGATGGTTGTAAACCAAAAATGCGCATTATGTCATCGCCAGATATTGGTGGTTGCCAGTTGCGTATTCTGTCGCTTTCTTCTACTTCTTTCAGTCTTATTTTTACAAGTTCAAAGTTTTCCAGATAACGCTTTACTTTTTGTTTGTTCTTTGATGTAATATCACTTTCACAAAGTATCATTAGGTCTTCCAGGTCTTCTCCCGCATCAAACAACAACCTACGCATAGCCGAAGCGGTTATGTCTTCTTTGGTAAGACTAATAGGGCGCAAATGCAACGCTACAAGCTTAGCCACATACTTCATTTTCTCATTCTGTGGTAGTTTTAGTTGTTTGAAGATGCGCGGTGTCATTCGTTCTCCTACTACCTCGTGTCCATGAAAAGTCCATCCGTGCCCAGCCTCATATTTTTTAGTAGCAGGCTTGCCTATATCATGTAGCAGTGCTGCCCACCTTAGCCATAAATTGTTACTCTTTTCTGCGGTATTGTCTATTACCTGAAGTGTATGATAAAAGTTGTCTTTATGCCCTTTGCCCTCCACTATTTCTACACCAGCTAGTTCCACCATTTGAGGTAGGAAGTGCTGTAAGAGTCCTGTTCTGTAAAGCAGGTCTAGTCCTATGCTGGGTTTTGCAGCTGCCATTATTTTATTCAGCTCATCTGTTATGCGCTCTTGAGAAACTATTTTTATCCTGTTTGCATTATTACATATAGATTCAAAAGTTTCAGGCAATATTTCAAAACCAAGTTGGGTGGCAAATCTGATGGCGCGCATCATTCTAAGTGGGTCGTCAGAGAATGTAGTGTCTGGTTCCAGAGGTGTTTTTATAATTTTTCTTTCAAGGTCGCCTACGCCATCAAAAGGATCAACTAACTTCCCGAAATTCCCATTGTTGAGACTTATAGCTAAAGCGTTTATAGTAAAATCTCTTCTTAGTTGATCATCTGCTATTGTGCCAGGGGCTACTTCTGGTTTCCTCGAGTGTTCAGTGTAAGATTCTTTACGGGCACCTACAAACTCTACATCCATCTCATTCAGCCTGAAATGCGCAGTTCCAAAGGTTTTGAAAAAACTTACGTGAGGCTTATGTTTAAATGTGTTTGCTACTGCATGTGCCAACCCAATGCCATCACCAGTGCATACAATATCAACGTCTTTGGTTGGTCGTCCCAGTATTTTATCCCTTACAAAACCACCTATTAAGTAGCACTCCACATCTAGAGCAGTTGCCACTTTGCCTATTCTTTCAAATAAGCTCATTTCTTCGGGTGTGCAGGTTATATCCATATCACAAAACTAAGACTTTTGCTAGCTTATTGACGGTTGTATATATGCTGCTAAAGCTGCAACAAACATAGTTTGCACTATAAGTTAACGTACTTGTATTATGGCTCCATCATCACTCACTCTCACTATCAACGATGGTTTATGATGTAAATCTTCGTTTTGTCTATGTCTTACTATATAATCCACATTCGATAAAATACGTTTGTCAATACTAGCAAACGTACATGCAGTTGCTTGTCCGCTAATGTTGGCTGATGTAGATATGAGCGGTACTCTTGCTCGTTTAATAAGTGCTTTGCAAAATGGGTCTGTAGTTACTCTAATGGATATTGATCCATCTTCTGTAATAGCATTTTCTGCTATTCCTATAGCTTGGTCAAATATGATTGTGGTAGGTCGCTCAAAGTTTTCTACAATCTCTATTATGTCAGGGGGTGGAGCAGCTACATATTGCAATATATCTCTCGCATCTGCTAGCAATACTATCAAGCTTTTGTTTTTTGGTCTTTCTTTTATGGCATATACTTTTTCTATTGCAGTCTCATTAGTTGCATCACATCCTATACCCCATATAGTATCTGTTGGGTACAAAATCAATCCCGATTGCTGTAAAGCCTGTACACAATTCTTTATGTCGTTTTCAAAGTCCACCATAATAGTTGTTGGTTGGTTATAGAGTTAGCACACTCAAAATGTTGTTGTGGACATGCTAGATGCCCATGTAGCCCACATGGGCGACAACTTAGTTTTTTACTGGTTTCCACTATCGTAGCTGATGGTCTTAGTGGTCCAAACCCAAATCTAGGTACTGTAGAGCAGAATACTGCCGTTAGTGGTGCATTGATAGCTGAAGCAAAGTGCAATGGTGCAGAATCGTTGGTGTAGTTCATGGTAGCATTTTTCATTAATGCTGCCGATTGTAGAAAATTTAGCTCGCCACACAAATTATGTACTTGTTCTTTACCCGCATTATTCATTATCTCATTAGCAGCTTGCTTATCGCTAGGGGCGCCTATCAGATAAATGTTGTACTGTTCTGGTATGGCTTTTATTAAATCTACCCATTTATGTGCAGGAAACTGTTTGGTAAACCATACTGATGTGGGTGCTATGCATATGTATGGTATCTTCTGATAGGCTTTTACCTGTGCATAATCATCCGCGCTGGGATACAATGCAGGCATAGATGCTTCTGAGTCAGTTAGCTCCTTAATCAGTAGTTGATTTCTAGCTACCTCATGGCTTATCTCGTGGTCATTTTCGCTGGCTATATGGTGCTCATATTTGTGTGTATAGGAGAAGCTGAGTGGGTTTTTGGTGAAGCCACTACGATAAGCTGCACCTGATAATAAAGACAACAAGCCAGATGCTGCAAATCTGTGCGGATTTATAACATGGGTATATTTTGCCTGCCTTATAGATAGTGCCAGCTGTAGTAAATGCTTATTTTTACTAGTTTTTTTGTCCCATACCCATACCTTGTTTATATAAGGATGGTTATTGAGTAACCCCTCATTTCCTTTCCTTACCACATAGTCTATCTGTGCGGTAGGGTAGTGCTTATGTAGCTTTTCGCCCAATGCCGTAGCTAGCACCACATCACCAGTAAAGGCAGTTTGAATAATTAAGAAACGATGCATGTAGGCTGCAAATTTACGTAGCCTTCCTTTTGGATTGTTTTAACAAGAAAAATATCTATTCTTTCGGAGTTTTGGTACTAAATTTGTTACAGTTCAAATCAAAAATATAGCGAAAATGAGGAAAATCCTGTTGTCACTTAGTATTGTGTTGCTATCGGGCGGAGCCCTGATGGCACAGGGTAAAAAAGCAAAAAAGGCAAAAGAGCAAGAAACTAAACCTTTGATGGTGGAGTCTTCGGCTAATGCAATGCCCGAAAACTTGTCTCCCGCACCTAAGGCGCCAACCACTTCTTTAACTGCGGACGACCTAGATTTCTCTTCTATGATTCACGACTTTGGCAATATACCAGAAGGGCCAGATGCTTCTTATGTTTTTACTTTTACTAACAAAGGTAAAGAGCCAATAATAGTACAAAAAGCACAACCTTCTTGCGGGTGCACTGTGCCTTCTTTCTCTAGCGATCCGGTATTGCCTGGTGCTACTGGCAAAATTGATGTTTCTTATCATACTAAAGGCCGTCCAAATGCCTTCACTAAATCAATTACTGTAGTGTCAAATGCTGGTACAAAGGTGCTCACCATAAAAGGTAATGTAGAAAAAGCACCCGAAACATCAGTGCCACAAAACACTTCAATGATGAGAACTAACTAGTTCTTAATCCTTTTTTCTCAACGATAAATAACAACTAATAATGAAAAAACTTTTTATAGCTTTTGCAATTGTTGCAGTTTCTGCTAGTGTTGCTCAAGCGCAAGATTTAAGACCAAGTAAGCCAACTCCTTCAGCACCACAGGCTCCTGTACCTCCGCCACCGCCACCAGCGGCATCTATTGTCAATCCGAACGCAGGTAAATTCGAATTCAAAGAAGAAACGCATGATTTTGGTGAAATTCCTGAAGGCCCTTTGGCTGAGTTTGATTTCGAATTCAAAAATGTTGGCAAAGAACCTATTATTATTCAGGAAGCACATGGTTCTTGCGGATGCACAGTTCCTAAATGGCCTCAAGAGCCAATATTACCTGGCAAAACAGCAGCCATTCATGTAGCCTATAATAGTCAAGGTCGCCCAGGTCCTATTAATAAGGATATAACAATCAATTCTAATGCGCAACAATCACCTATGGTGCTTCATATTAGAGGAACTGTGAAACCTAAAAATCCAGCACCCCCTAAAGATTAATTGATATTTGCTATTATTTTAGTTATACAAGCACACTAGCATTAGAGCATCAAATAGCTATTTATGAAGAAGATGATATTTCCCCTCTTGGGTTTATTGGCAACAGCTACCATATCGCTGGCTCAGCCTAAATTCAAGTTCGAAGAAGAAACACACAACTTTGGTGTGGTGAAGCGTGGGCCTGCTGCTGGTCATACCTTCGAGTTTACTAATGTAGGCACTGAACCTATTATTGTTATGAATGTTACTCCTTCTTGTGGTTGTACCAATGTAGATTGGAGTAAGAATCCTGTTCTTCCCGGTCAAAAAGGGTTTATTCACCTTGATTTGAAAACTGAAGAACAACATGGTTCTTTTCACAAAGAGGTTTACATCCAATCAAATGCTGTAACACCCAACGGTGAACGTAGATATACCCTTTATATAAAGGGTGAGGCTAAAGATGAGATTACAGAAGCCGACTTGAAAAAGAATAAAGCAATGGAGGCTAAAAAAATAAAAAAGTAAAACGAAAAACGGGGTCGCGCTAATGCAGACCCCGTTTTTCATAATACGCTTACTTTTTAATATTGTTCCTTGTCATTGGGGAAATCCTTAGATTTTACATCACTTATGTAGTGTTTGGTGGCACTGCTTATTTCGTCGAATAGGTTGAGGTATCTACGGAGAAATCGAGGTGAAAAATTTTGTGTTATGCCCAGCATATCGTGCATCACCAGCACCTGGCCATCCACACCACCACCAGCTCCAATTCCTATTACAGGTATCTTCAGTTGTTTTGCTACTCGTTCCCCTAGTACTGCTGGTATTTTTTCTAGAACAAGTGAGAAACAGCCCGCTTCTTCTAGAGCATTAGCCGATTTTAAGAGCATCTCAGCCTCTTCTTCTTCTCTTGCCCTTACCGTGTAGGTGCCAAATTTATAAATTGATTGTGGCGTTAGCCCAAGGTGTCCCATTACAGGTACGCCAGCGCCTACTATCCTCTTTATTGAGTCTAGTACCTCTTCTCCACCTTCCAGCTTTATACCATGTGCTCCAGCCTCTTTCATAATACGTATGGCCGAATTCAATGCTTCTTTACTATTGCCCTGATAAGACCCAAACGGAAGGTCTACTATTACTAGGCAACGTTTACAGGCTCTTACAACACTTTGAGCATGGTATATCATTTGGTCAAGTGTTATAGGTAGTGTTGTTTCATGTCCTGCCATCACATTCGATGCAGAATCGCCCACTAGTATAACATCAATTCCGGCTTCGTCAAATATTTTTGCCATCGAGAAATCGTAAGCAGTAAGCATACTTACTTTCTCTCCACGCATCTTCATACTTTGGATGGTATTTGTCGTTATCCGTTTTATTTCTCCGTGTGTAGACATATTGCCACTGTTACATTGTTATCCAAAGGTACTATTACCATCTGGCTTTATCTGCATTTGTCGTGCTTGCTTAGCTTAGCTCTGTCTGATTATTGAGCTAACCAATATTTGCGTAATAGCCATTCCGCTACCGCCAAAATGAGTATAATGATAAAATACCAACTTCTCTCTATCAATGGCACTGATGCTGTATCTGTTCTTATTATCGGTTTCAGTCTTTCATTTTTCTTTATGTGCTCATACACCGATGGTATGCCAGCTACATTAGTAAATAGTCCTCCTTGGCTGCTAGCCATTTGATAGAGTAGGGTATAGTCTGCTCCTGTTTCCATCATTTCTAGTGGTGTGCTCTCTACCACAAAGCTGCCGTTTGCTAGTAGCTCTTTTCCTCCATAATTCACTTTGCCGCTATATGTATATCTGCCGCCAGCTCTTATGCCAAGATTGATTGTGTAGCTGCTACCATTTCGTTCCATGGTATATTGTTGACTCTTACCAGCACTATCCTTAATAGTAAGCCCTACCTCTGGTGTATTTATTTGCTCGTTATTCGCATTGAGCAAAAAAGCCCCAAGTGTTATTGGTTCCTGATCACTCCATATTCTTTTTTGCATGGTTATATCAAAGGGTTTGTCCTTATTGTTAGCACACAAAAAAGCTATTGTTTGTCTTATACACTCGTCTATTACATCATGATTGTCAAAGTTTTTGAATTCATACATTCTCCATCTCCATAGGCCTTCTCCCGCAGTAAAAACAACAGGTATTTTCCCATATTGCATTGCCCATGCAGGCATAGTGCCAGCTGGTGTTTTTTGGGTATATAGCACGCCTGCATTGGGCATCATGTTTATGTTGCCAGTGTAAGATACTAATGGTGGTAGTTTATCACTCACCATTTGTATACGTTGTGGTAAGGTAAAAGCATTAAAAGCAGAATTGAATGTTGTTACAGCTTCGTGTATGCCAGCTCCTGCCACACCAGTCATCGTTAGTGGGCGCATGCCATTTATTGCACCAATATCACTTTTGGCCGATAGTATAAACCAAATCGGTTTACCACTGGTTGTTACTACATGTGCTATGCGGTGCATTGGCGATGGTAATCCATGTAGAATTATAGCGTCATACTTGCTCAGGTCCTCTGGAAAATTTTCGCCAGTAGCAGTTGTTACTTTGTAGGTTTCCAGCCCGGTTATAGCATCTTTTAGTGCCTGTATGTCTGGGTGTGGAGCGGCTGCTGCCAGCAGTATATTTTTTTGCTCATTTACTACCTCTACAAACACATCCCTTCTGTTGTTGGATACATTTGTTTCTCCATCAGCAGCTGCCAATTGAAGCACGTAATGATGCATTCCTATTTTAGCGGCTTTTACACTAAAAGATATGCCTTTGTCATACTTGTTAGCATTGATATTAATGGTTGATGTAGCCACATTTTCACCATTTTCCTGCAGTACCAATTCATTACTATAGCCTTGGCATAATTCACCAATAATATCCGCTTTTATCTCAAATGTGTTATTGAGCGCAGTAGTTTTATTGGCATAGACCTTACTTATTCTAAGGTCTTTAATACGGGTACTGTCTCCTAAACCTATAGTGTACAAGGCTCCCTGAAAAGAAGATTGCCTGTATAAAGGGTTTACACCTTGGTTGTATCTGCCATCTGTTGCCAGTACTATTGCTCCCAGATTTTGCAATCCGAAGTACTCTTCTGCATTGTCTAGAGCTCCTGCTATATCTGTGGCTTCATTATAGTATTTGTAGAAGCTATCAGTGCTTGTGCGGGGTCCAAAACTCCACTGCACCACTCTGTAGTCGCTTGTTAGTTTGTCTTTTAGTGCTGTTACTTGTTGCCTGTATTGGTTAGAGTCGCTCCCTAGTGCTACCCCTACAGATGCCGAATTGTCTTGCAATAATAATACTACAGGCTTTTCTGTGGTATTATTACTTACTATTACGTCTGGTAGTAACACCAGTAGCAATGTGACTAGCACCACTAATCCACGAAGGCTAGAGGTTATAATTGGATAAGGTATGGCTCGTTTTCTGTCGGCACTATAAACCCAATATCCGGCTCCAAAAGCTAAAATAATGGCAAGAAGCCAGTATAATAATTGCATACTAAGGGGCAAGCTAACTAAAAAAATGAAAAACAAATTCAAAATTACACCCCATCCTCCAATAGATTCAACACTATATTCCTTCTCTGAGCTAACTGTTATTTATTATCCGCTAAATTTGCCCACATGACTCGGCTATTCCAAATTCTTTTTACAGCTTGCTTTATGTTCACTTGTGCTGGTGCATCATTGGCACAAGAAGATCTCTTTGGCCCTTCCGAAAAACGAGAATCTAGGCGAGGCTTCGTATTGGCAGGTCATGCTGGTGTAGACCTGCCAGCGGGCGATATGGCCAAAAGATTTGGTGTGTCTTACCGATTAGGTCCTGGTGTTATGTACAAAACCACCTCCAATTGGTTGTTTGGTGCCAAGTTCGATTTTATAGTAGGTAGTGATGTTCGGGAAGACTCTCTTATGATAAACATAAGGGATAAATACGCTACAAGTAGCAGAAGCTTATATGAGTTTATCAATAACGACGGTAATAGAATTGGTGTTCCTGTTTTTGAACGTGGATATTCTGTAGGCTTATCAGCGGGAAGAATTTTTAATAAAAACAAATCTAAACCAGACAATGGCTTCACTGTTATAACCACTGCTGGCTTCATACAGCATCGCATCAATATTTTCGATAAAGATCAATCTGTTATGTCGTTGCGCGGAAATTATCTAAAGGGGTATGATAGGTTGGCTAATGGTTTATTTGTAGAACAATTTGCTGGTTATTCGCACTTCTCTCAAAACAAGTTAATCAACTTTACAGTTGGTCTCGATTTCTTAGTAGGCTTCACGCAGGGACGTAGAGATTATCTCTACGATGTTATGAGGCCCGATAATGCCAAGCGACTAGACATTCTTTGTGGCGTCAAGGCTGGTTGGTATATCCCTATCTTCAAACGCAATGTTGAGGATATTTTATTTGAATAGTAGGCCAGTCTTAGAATAGTTGGTATCTGAAAGCGAGTGTATAAACGCAATGATACAAGCCTGCTCTTTTTTAGATAGATTCAGTTTGTCGGCTGGTAATGTTTGTGTAGGTATGTTTGCACCTCTACCAGCTCCTCCGCCATCATTATAAAACGAAACTACAGATGCTAGTGTAGCAAAAGCCCCGTTATGCATATAAGGGGCAGTAAGAGCAGCATTTCTTATAGTAGGTGTTTTGAAGGAATATCTATGAAACGGATGTTTGGTGAATTTTTCTTTCCCAGCATCAGCATCTAATACAGCATTATTACTGTCTATTGCTGTTACTCCTATTATTTCCGATTCTGTTTCTTGATACAGTGGTGGTATCAGTCCATTAAATAAAGGCGCATAATGACAAGTGCCACATTTTGCTTTTCCCATAAACAAGTTGAAACCTTTCTTTTCGTCATCACTTAGGCTGTTCGTTTCTTTGCGCATGTATTGGTCAAATCTTGAATTGAAACTCACCAATGAGCGTATGTAAGACGATACAGCGTTAGCTATAGTATACTCTGTTATTGGGATGGGTTCACTAGCGTATGCAGATGCAAATAGTTTACTGTATTCTTTGTGTGTTGTTAGTGCTGGTATACACGCCCTCAAAGATCCATTCATTTCTTCGCTATTATGCACCACGTCGCTTAGCTGGTTTTCTAGCACTCTGGCTCTAGAGTCATAAAACTGGCTTGTTTGCAGTCCTGCATTCCACAGTGTAGGCGTGTTTCTTAGTAGTCTTTTATTAGTACTCATAGCAGGAGATGTTACTAGTCCGTCTGTAAAAGCAAGTTCTGGCTTGTGACAAGTAGCGCAGCTTCGGTTACCATCACCAGATAATATAGGGTCATAAAACAGTTTTGCTCCCAGTGCTACTCGCTCTGTAGTAGGGTAGTAGTCGCTATTGGGGCTAAAGAACTTCATGTTCATGATGCTTTTATCAAACAAGCCACCAGCTAGTTGCGATAAAGGGAATACAGAAATTGTATCTATCAGACCAAGATGTATGGTGCAATCTCTTAACCACTCAGAGATAGGGTTCATATAGTCTCTTACAAATGTCAGTCTATCGAACTTGTCAAAATTATTGTGCTTATTCAAATACCCAATTGCAGATAGGCACAATGTATCTCCTTTGCTGGATAATGTTTTGCCAAGTGGTGATTTATAAAAGTTCTTTGTCTTAGAGATAGTTTGAAGCACTACAGCACATTCTGGCAGCGACATGTTGGTTATCGGCACATCAAATCCTGTAATGCCCATGCTTACTATTTTGTAAGCACTTGTACGTAATGAATGCCATATGTAAAAGTCTGTAAAAAAGTAACCGGTATTATTGTCATTCACAGCAGTCTTTATCACGTTTATAGTGTAGGATAATTCTTCTTGTATTTCTTTCTTGTTTAGTGGCTCAGTTGTTACCATTCGCTCTAGTACCTGATACCCGTGTTGTATGAGTGTGTCAGTAGGATGCTCTTCGTCTATTTTCATTAAGTCTGGTCCATTTAGTTTTCTTGCCAGCATTGGGTTATATACATCTATAAATGGCTCTATTGTTTTGTAACATTTTCTACTCGCATACAGTAATTGCAACAAGCTATCTCTGTGCGCATTTGTGCTTGATGCTCTTTGTAATCTTTCAGTAGCCTTGTTCAGTAGACTCAGTTGTTGCTTATAATAGGTATAGATTGTTGCAGCAGGGGTGTTATTAGATTTTGGAGAGAAGGACAGCGCTATTACAGCTAGTATACTTGCTAGTATTAATGCAATTTTATTTTTAGTACGCACTTGTTACAGTTAGTTATTCTGCAAAATTATCCCACATCCTTACTTCATCTCGCATTGCCCGAAGACGTAAGAATTACATAACATTTACACAATTTGACGGTAACTAGTTGGTAATCTGCCACCAATACTTTCGCACCAAAATTATTTTAGGATGCGGAAAACTTTACTCTTGATCATGATAGTGATAGCTCAATTGTTGTTGGGCATTACATCTAATGCACAATTATCCACAATTTTCAATTTTGGTGCACAATGGCGTTATCTCGATAACGGTACAAACCTTGGGACCACTTGGAAAGAAGTTGGTTTCAATGATGCTTCTTGGTCAGCAGACACTGGCACTTTCGGTTATGGCGATAGTTGGGTCACAAAGTGTGTAAATGCTTGTGGTACTGTACGTTGCAATCCTAGCTGTACCAACAAATACATTACTACTTATTTCCGCAAAACAGTAAACATTGCTACAGCTTCTTTCGACTCTGTGCAAATAAGCGTGATGCGTGATGATGGATTTGTGCTCTATATAAATGGCGTAGAGGTATGGAGAGATAATATGCCCACAGGTACCATTACATCTAGCACATTGGCTCCTGCGGCTATTGGCGGCTCCGATGAAAATACACCTATCACACGCAACTTTCCTATTTCTGCTTTTACCGATGGCAATAATATAATAGCTCTAGAACTGCATCAAAATGCTGGTACGAGTTCGGATATGACTTATAACATGCAGATGCGAGGTTTTGTCAAAACTACGATCTTCAGTTTTGGCTCACAATGGAAATATCTGGCCACACCTACAGATCAGGGTACTACCTGGCGCCAATCATCATTCAATGACGCTTCTTGGAGTGTTGGAACAGGTCACATTGGTTATGGCGAATCTTGGACAACTACATGTATCCCGGCAGGTGCTTCTTGCGCAGCTAGTTGCATGCCAGGTAGTTGCACTAAATATGTAACAACCTATTTTCGTAAAACAATAAACTTACCCAATCCATCACTTTATGATTCTATCCGTTTCTCTGTTTATAGAGACGATGGTATAGTTATGTATGTAAATGGTTTAGAGGTTTGGCGAAATAATATGCCTTCAGGTACTATTTCATATAGCACGCTAGCTCCTAATGTTATAAATGGAACAACAGGAACTTGGCCAGAGTCAACTGCTGTGGTGCAGTCTATACCTATTTCTGCGTTCACTACTGGCAACAATGTTATAGCTATCGAATTACATCAAAATGCAACAAACAGCTCCGATCTGGATTTTAATGTTCAGGCAGTTGGTGTGCAGTATATTCCTCCCACTCCTGTTAATATTGTATTTGGTCCTTATTTGCAAATGGGCAATCAGAATGCAGCTACTATTCGTTGGAGAACTAATATAGCGGCTCGTTCTCGCATTGCACTGGGTACCACATTTGGTTCATATCCTATAGTTGTCAATAGTACAGCATTTAATACAGATCACGAACTACGCGCTACAGGTTTAATACCCAACACTAAATATTATTATCGCTTTGGTACAGATACGTCTTGGTTGCAAGGCGATACTGCCAACTTCTTTGTTACTGCGCCGGCTTTCGGCACTTCGCGTAGAGTTACTATTGCAGCCTTTGGCGATTGTGGTCGCAATGACAATGGTAATCAAAACGGCTCTCTGGCAGCATACAGAAATTATCTATCTTCTATAGGTATGCAAGCATCAGACCTCATGTTGTTGCTCGGCGATAATGCTTATAATAATGGCACCTATGCCGAATTCAGCAATCTTTTCTTTGCTCCATATAGCAGTACTATTCTTAAGAATCACATGCTGTTCCCTGCTCCTGGCAATCATGATTATGCGCAGAGTTCAGCAAGACAAATAGATAAAAATGTGCCTTATTTTAGTTTATTCACCATGCCTACAGCAGCAGAGTGTGGTGGTGTAGCATCAGGTACCAAAGCCTATTATTCTTTCGATTGGGGTGATGTTCACTTTCTTTCTTTAGACTCTTATGGTCGCGAAGATGCAGGTACCACAAAAATGTACGATACTACAGGTGCTCAGGTCAACTGGATAAAAGCTGACCTTGCTGCCAACACCAAGAAGTGGGTAATAGCATATTGGCACCATCCTCCGTTCACTATGGGTAGTCACAACTCCGACAACGAGTCTGATCTTGCCGCCATTCGTCAAAACTTCATCAGAATTCTCGAGCGTTATGGTGTCGACCTTATCATGTGTGGTCACAGTCACGACTATGAACGTTCATACTTACTTAAGAATTACTACGGCAACGAAGCATCTTTCAATAAAGCTGCACACACAGCCGATAGTTCTAGTGCCAAGTATGATGGTAGTACTAATTCTTGTCCTTACGTTACTGAGTCTGGCAAGGTCAATCATGGTACGGTTTATGTGGTTTCTGGTTCTGCTGGTGCATCTGGTGGGGTGCAGTCAGGTTATCCACACAATGCTTTGCCATTTGCACTCAACGATGGCGGTATGTTCTTCATCGATATCAATGAAAATAGATTGGATGCTAAGTTCATCAGAAAGAACAATACCATTTACGACCAGTTTACTATCGTTAAAGATGCTAAAGTGGTAGATACTATTGATGTCTTGCATGGCAATTCTGTATCACTAACTGCTTCTTGGCCTGGTAACTATTCTTGGGCTCCAGGTGTCAATGCTCGCAGCATATCTTTCACTGCCACAGCCGATACTTTGGTTGAAGTTAAAGACAATCCAACTACTGCTTGTTTAGTAGATAAGCACTATGTCAATGTGCAATGCACTATGCCTGGTTTCACATCCGCACCTAGTGCAATTGTTCAGGATGGATGTCGTCCTGTAGTCTCTTACACTTTTGCAGATACTGGTCGCCCTCGTCCTGTTATATCTTATTCCTTCTCTGGTGCTACCTCTGGTGCTGGTTTAGGCTCAGGTTCTGGTGCTACCTTTGGTATAGGTGTCACTACCGTTACGCTTACATCTACCAACGATTGTGGTGCCGCCTCTGCTAGTTTCACTGTCACTATTCAGCAGCTGCCAGTTCAGTATAGTATAGCTGGTGGTGGCAACTATTGTGCAGGTGGTTCAGGTGTTAATGTCGGCCTTACTGGTTCTCAATCTGGTGTCAATTATCAACTTTATAATGGTGCCTCGGTAGTGGGCTCAGCAGTGGCTGGCACTGGTGCTGCTATTAGTTTCGGTTTGCACACTTCAGCTGGTACCTACACTGTCTTGGCTACAGATGCCACTACAGGTTGCACACAGCCTATGTTGGGTAGTGCCAATGTGCTAATAGACCCATTGCCCACAGCACAGCTGCTTACAGGTGGCGGTTCATATTGTAGCGGTGGCACAGGTCTTTCAATAGGTTTGGTTAGCAGTGTGTCAGGTGTCGATTATGCTTTATATCGCAGTGGTTCTTATACAGGTACTACTATGTCGGGTACTAGTGCAGCTTTGTCATTTGGCACATATACTGCATCAGGTACTTATTCTGTTATTGCTACCAATGCTACTACGGGTTGTGTTGCTACTTTCCCCGATGTTAAAGTGATATCTATCAATCCTTTGCCAGCTACATTCACCATCACTGGTGGTGGCAGCTATTGTGCTGGTGGCACAGGTGTTGCCATAGGGCTCAATAGTTCAGCATCGGGTATTTCTTATCAGCTTTTCAATGGTAGTACTGCTTCTGGTGTTGCTATACCAGGCACAGTAAGTTCTCTTGCTTTTGGTTCTCGCACCGAGGCTGGTACTTACTCTGCCGTTGCTACCAATACTGTTACGGGTTGCGTGCGCAATATGTCGGGCTCTGCTAGTGTAGTTATCAATCCACTTGTTACCCCAGCTGTCTCAGTCAATCCATTACCAGTGTCTGGTGTTTGTGCGGGCGCTATGGTTACATTCTCTGCTTCGGCCGAAAATGCAGGTACTGCTCCTACCTATGTGTGGTATGTCAATGCTACTCCTGTAGCCGTTATGCCTACTTACAGCTATTACCCAGCACATAACGATAGTGTTTCTGTTAAGATGATCACTAGCATTGCTTGTCCTGCTATCACAGCAGTAGAAGCTAGTGAAATTGTCAATGTGGTACCTACAGTTGTGCCTACAGCATCTATTAATGTCACTCCCGCATCTATCCTTTGCGATGGTGCTACTGTTTCCGCAATTGCTACTGTTACAAATGGTGGATCAGCTCCGCTCTATGCATGGTATCGCAATGGCGTAGATGTAGCTTCTACTACAGGTTTTACTTTCACACCTGCCAATGGAGATGTGCTTAGCCTAGAGTTAACCAGCAACGCTCTTTGTCGCACATCAGATGTAGTTGTAAGTAATGAAATTTCATTCGAAGTAGATAGCAGAAATACTCCACTTATATCTATCAATGCACTACCTGGTCTATATATTGCTACTGGCCAAGAGGTAAAGCTATCAGCAGCCGTAGCCAATGCAGGTGCTTTACCTCGCTATCAGTGGGTTATTAATGATAGTGTTATCGCAGGAGCTACAACCGCAGTGTTCAATTACGCATCTTACTCCAATGTCGATTCTGTAACCTGTGTTGTTATTAGTGACGATGCTTGCGCAGTTATGGCGCATAACTCAGTAAAGGTTATGGTTACCCCGCTGGCAGTTGGTAATGTAGCAGGTGTAGGTTCAGTTGTCATAATACCCAATCCTAACACTGGTTCTTTTGTTGTTAAAGGCGATTTACAGATTGTTGACAATACAGTTGAGCTATCTGTTGCCAATATGTTAGGTCAGCTAGTCTACAAGCAGTCTGCTCACCTCAGCAGCGGTGCTTTAGATGTTCAAGTTGCGCTTAGCAATGATTTGCCATCAGGTTTATATCTACTCACTATATCTACTCAGTCTGGCAATCTTTCTTATCCTGTTATGCTTAAGAAGTAATGCTGTAATTTTTCATAAAAAAGGGATGCGAACTATTTGGGTTCGCATCCCTTTTTGCGGTAAGCGGCTTTACGTTATTGTAGCATTTATACTAATAGTTCTTTAGTAGGGTCCCAATATTTTTTGTCAAAGTCTACCACCTTGTCATTTACCACATGTACGCCTTCTTTTTCTAGCAACTCTTGCATTAGCTCAGGTGTTCCAAAGTGATGTTTGCCTGTTAGCATTCCGTTTCTGTTCACTACCCTATGTGCGGGCACAGTGGGTATAATAGTATGGCAAGCATTCATAGCATATCCTACCAGTCTCGCCCCGCTTTTTGCGCCTAGTGCTGCTGCTATAGCGCCATATGTACTCACACGTCCATAGGGTATAGCTCTTACTACATCATATATGGCGTCGTATATACTGTCGCTATTCTTTGTTGGCATTACTATTTTGGTTTCTTTTGGCCAATAGCTCTTTTCTTCTGGGTTCTTGCACGCGCTCATATTCGTATGGGCAGTGCATGCAGCCATTCCCACAGCAATATCCTCTTTGTTGCAGATAGTGTGCAGTAAACGTTAGCAATCCGTTTTTGTTTATGTAGTAGTCTTTACCTTCTTGCATACCAACGCTTATTATGCTCCTTCCTCTTCGCTTTCTTGCTCTTCACCATCAGCGGTCATCTTCGCAAATCTACCTGTAAGTTGCACCCCATTTTCTGGCAGGGAGAAGGAGATGAAGTAGATCTTCCTACCATCAGCCAAATGCATCTTTTCATAGAATGTTTGTATAGCAAGAGGCCCTTTTACAAGATTGTTACCATATATGTCTTGCAAGTTTTCATGCACCACACATCCCTGCTCTGCTACAGTAGCTACCGTAAATTCATACAGTTCCAGAGAGTCTGTTTTCAGATTTATTTTTGCTCCTGTTTTCAGTATCTGTTCAAACAGGTATAAGTATCGAGCATGTGTAAGTCTGTTCGATTCTTTTTTAAGAAAAGGATCTGGGAAAATAATCCAAATTTCCGCTACCTCGCCAGGTGCAAAGTATTTGGTAATGTGGCTTATGTGTGTTCTCAAAAATGCCACATTACTTAGACCTTCCTCTATAGCTATTTTAGCTCCAGTGTATATTCTGTTGCCTTTAATGTCTACGCCTATAAAATTTCTATCCGTATGTGTTCTGCCAAGGCCCACACTATATTCACCTTTGCCGCAAGCCAACTCTAGTGTTATGGGGTTGTTGTTGCCAAAATGTTGATGCCAGTTACCTTTCATGTTTTCAGGAAACTGTAGCACATTATTGTAGGTTAGTATAGCCTGAAATTTTTTTAATTTTTTGTGTCCCATCTGGCTACAAAGATACATGCAGCCGTTGTTTAAAGTTTATTCACTTGTTTTTAGATTGTTAGCTTATCTGTTTTTTGTGTTTATGCTAGCTGTTTCATTATTTATGTCTTTTATGCTTATGTGTTTCTAGGCGCGACAATAGTGCAGTCTCTTGTTTACACACAGGTTATTTTGGCGCATATCTTTCTTGTGGTAGTTCGTTTATCTGCTAAAATTGCAGATGTTCACCCTTGGCATAACGATTGCTTTTGTATTATTTCCCTTTGATGATACTATTTTAAGGGTAACTTTGACATAATGGCTGAAATTAATTCAATGTTAGATATGTTGCTAAACCAAACAGGTGAGCAGGAAATGGAGTTTATGCCTATAGTACCCTTGGGCGAAGAGGAGTTGGATGAGCAAGAAAAAAAAGCTTTACCCAGCGACTTACCCATCATTGCTCTTCGCAATACTGTTCTATTCCCTAATGTAGTACTCCCAATCACGGTTGCCAGAGATAAGTCTGTAAAGGCTATAAACGCTGCTCAGAGCAGCAATAAATGGATAGGTGTCATAGCACAGAGAGATAGCAAAAACGATGACCCCGCACCCGATGATATATATCAGGTAGGCACACTTGCCAAGGTGGTAAAACAAATCAAGATGCCTGATGGAAATCTTACATTATTTATCATGGGGCGCATGCGTTTCAAGGTCAATAAATATACTCAAACCGACCCTTATCTTATCGCAAATGTTACTTACCTGGAAGATGCATTCCCCAAGAAAGATCCGTCTTTCGATGCATTGATATCTTCACTTAAAGATACTGGCGAGAAGATTGCGCAGCAATCACCCAACATACCTAACGAGGCAGGTATTGTTTTGCGCAATATAGAGCAGCAGTCCTTCCTCATGCACTTCATAGCATCCAATATTTCTACCAAACTGCAGGTGAAACAGGCTATGCTCGTAGATGATGATGTAAGATTGCGTGCCGAAAAGTTACTGACCCTACTCCAAACAGAACTACAGTTAGTAGAACTCAAAAACGAAATTGCCAATAAAACCAGAGCCGACATAGATAGGCAGCAGCGTGAGTACTTCTTACAGCAGCAGATGAAGTCTATCAAAGAAGAGCTGGGTGGAGACACTAATGATAGGGAGATAAAAGATCTCCAAAAGCGTGCCGAAGAATTACAATGGACAGATGCTGCTAAAGAACTTTTCAAAAAGAACATCGAAAAGCTCGAGCGCATGCACCCTACCACGCCCGACTATTCAGTGATTTACAACCATTTAGATCTCATGTTAGATCTACCTTGGAACACCTTCACCAAAGATAGTTACGACCTCAAAAAAGCACAAAATGTTCTAGATAATGACCATTATGGTATGGACAAAATCAAAGAACGTATTTTGGAGTATTTGGCAGTGCTCAAGCTAAAAGGTGATATGAAGTCGCCAATTCTTTGTTTTGTAGGTCCTCCCGGCATCGGCAAAACTTCATTGGGCAAAAGTATTGCCGCTGCTATTGATCGTAAGTATGTTCGTCTTAGTCTTGGAGGGCTTCATGATGAGAGCGAACTTCGCGGTCATCGCAAAACATACATAGGTGCCATGCCCGGTCGCATCATTCAGTCATTGCGAAAAGTAAAATCGTCAAATCCCGTTTTTATTCTCGATGAGATTGATAAAATTGGCAAAGATTTTCGTGGCGACCCTAGTTCTGCTTTGCTTGAGATACTAGACCCAGAACAAAACAATACTTTTTACGATAATTATCTGGAGCTCGAATACGACCTCTCTAAAGTTTTGTTTATTGCCACTGCCAATAGCCTTTCAGATATTCAGCCTGCCCTGCGCGATAGGCTCGAAATCATTCAGCTATCAGGCTATTCGCCCGAAGAAAAGGTGGAGATTGCCAAACGTCACCTAATACCTAAACAAAAGGAAGCTCATGGTTTGCTCAAAACACCAATGAAGTTCCCCGACAAGGTCATCATGAAGGTGGTGCAAGAATACACAAGAGAAAGTGGTGTTCGTGAGCTGGATAGGCTTATGGCTGCCATTATGCGCTCCACTGCTCGTCAGGTAGCCATGGAAGAAAAGGTTGCGCCACAAATGTCTGTTGATAGGGTAGAGGAGGTACTCGGTAAACCTAAATTTACCAATGATATCTATAAAAAAGGACATCCCCCAGGTGTTGTCGTTGGTCTAGCTTGGACCTCTGTTGGTGGCGATATTCTCTTTATAGAGTCTTCTCTATCTAAGGGCAAAGGTACCGTTACCCTCACGGGCAACTTGGGCAATGTAATGAAAGAAAGTGCATCTGCTGCTATGTCCTATTTACGCGCACATGCTACCGAATTTGGTATCCCTTTCGAGAAGTTCGATGAAACTAATGTTCACATTCACGTGCCAGAGGGTGCAGTGCCCAAAGATGGACCTAGTGCGGGTATTACTATGCTCACATCTCTCGCCTCTGCCTATACTGGCAGGAAGGTGAAACCATTCTTTGCCATGACTGGTGAAATCACACTCAGGGGTCAGGTGCTTCCAGTTGGCGGCATAAAAGAGAAAATACTAGCAGCTAAACGTGCTGGTATCAAAGACATCATTATGTGCATTCAAAACGAAAAAGATATTTCAGAGATTAGCGAAAACTATCTCAAAGGATTACGTTTCCATTATGTGTCAGATGCGGTCGAGGTGCTGGAGCTAGCTTTAGCTAAAGGGAAATAAAGTGTTTACAAGTTTTATTCAAAAAGGCGCTGTTACTACAGCGCCTTTCTTTTTATCCATGCTCTCAGGTGTTCCCACTGTAGGCCATCAGGTTCGCTGAGTGGACCGCTGTACGGTGCACCTCGTTTTATGTAGTGTTTATTAAAAGTTGATTGGTTTATGCCCCACTTCATCAAAAACTGTTTGCGCCCATCATTTTTCTTTATTCTCAGCGTCGATTTACTCTGAAAGTGATATACTCTACTTTTGCCTATACCTTTATATATCCTACATCCCGCATACCACATCTTCATCGCAAAGTCATCATCGCTACTCACCCCAGGGCTTAGTTCTATGCTGTATCCACCTGTTATTAGCCACCATTTTCTATGCACTATAGTTGGCGGCCAGGTAGACCCTGTCCAGTCAGCCTTTTCTAGCTTATTACAGTTAGCAAGCAGTGCAGCTTCATTAAAGTTATCTATACTTTGTCCATAGTCGCTGTGTATCACACAGGGGTTGTTGTGGTTCACTGGCTCTATCATAGTGCTCGAGAACATGAACAAGTCTGTTCCAGCATCTTTTATTTCGTTGGCTATATGTATATCCCATTCCGGGCACACATACATATCGTCATTCATGTATACTATGTAGTCGTGTATGGCTAGGCCCCCAGCTTCATTCACAGCTTTGCATATGCCCGCATTTTCTGCTGTATGTGTGTGTGCTATATGCTCCTGTTTTGCCCACTCTAGCGTGCCATCACTCCCATCGTTTATGTGTAGTATCACTTGATGCTCGTAGGCCGAATGTTTCCTTATGCTCTCCACACACAGCTGTGCAAAGGCCAGATTATTCCAGGTTGGTATTATTATAGATAATTGCAAAACGTCTCTTTGAGCTGCAAAAGTACTATTTCATTTGCCAAGCTGCTTTCACTCATATCTTTACTTATGCGTATCTTTATGCAATATTATGCTATGTTAGTTCCCATACATCCCGACAATCCCAATCCGCGCAACATACAAATCGTGGTAGATTGTCTCAAAAAGGGTGGGGTCATTATTTATCCTACCGATACTATTTATGGCATCGGTTGCGATATCTCTAACCCCGATGCTATTGCACGGGTAGCGCGCATCAAAAAGGTAGAACTAAAGAAAGCTCAGTTCTCTTTCATCTGTAGCGATCTTAGCCACCTTAGCGACTATGCTCGTAGTGTAAGCACTCCTGTTTTTAGGCTACTTAAGGCTACTTTGCCAGGCTCATACACTTTTATTCTCGAGGCTAGTAAGCAAGTTCCTAAACTCCTAAAAACAAAGAAAGATACGGTCGGCATTCGTGTGCCCAACAATAAAACATGCATGGAAATTGTCAAAGCACTTGGTCATCCCATTATGAGTGCTTCTTTGCCAATGGATGTTGACGTAGAATACTTTACCGACCCAGAGGTGATGCACGAAGAATTTGGCGACCTCGTAGATATTGTTGTGGATGGCGGTCCAGGTCATCTCTTAGCTTCTACTGTTATAGAATGCACGTCTGGCACACCTCAGCTCATTAGGGCAGGTGCTGGTCCTTGGGAGCATTTATTTTAACGCATACGCTTCAATATTTTGCCGAAATTGCATCAAAATCAATTGAGTAAAATGATAGCATATTTAGGCACTGGTTTATTGGGTTCAGGATTCGTAAAAGCTTTCCTCAAAAAAGGCAAACAAGTTAATGTGTGGAACCGCACACATTCCAAAGCAGAATCTTTGGCAGCAGATGGAGCTGCAGTTTTCCACAATATCACAGATGCTGTTGCTGGTTGCAGCCGTATTCACCTTACGCTCAAAGACGACAATAGTGTAGATGAAGTGCTGGCATCAGCCTTGCCTGCTTTGGTTCCAGGGGCAGTCATCATAGATCATACTACCACTTCAGTAGCTGGTGCTCGTGCCCGTGTAGCTAGCTGGGCAGCCAATGGGTTTACATATATACATGCACCAGTTTTTATGGGACCTATCAACTCTTTAGAGAGCACAGGTTATATGCTTGTATCAGGCAATCAGCAGTTGCTCCAAGCATGGATACCCGAACTCGAGCAAATGACAGGTAAAGTCATCAACTTTGGCGACGACCCAGGTCGTGCAGCTGGTATGAAACTGGCAGGTAACCTCTATCTTATATCCATGACAGGAGGCGTTGCCGATACGCTTGCCTTGGTAAAGGCTATGGGTATGCCGGCTTCCGATTTGACAGCACTCTTTAGCGAGTGGAATCCCGGCGCTATGATGCCCGCTAGGCTCAAAAGGTTGATGACTGGCAATTTTGATGAACCATCTTGGGAGCTCAATATGGCACGTAAAGATGCAGGTCTTATGATGGCAGAGGCGCATGATAAAGTTAATCTTATGGTCATACCATCTATCGCTGCCGAAATGGATAAATTTATTGCAGAGGGTTTAGGTGCCAAAGATTGGATGGTTGTAGGTAAAAAGTCACTTTAACAGTACTAATTTTAAAGCATTATTCATTTTTGGGTATTTGTATTTACATTATGTATAAGTAATTGAAAACCATACGTTATTTCATTCATAAATACTATTGGCCCAACTGCTACTAAGTTGGCCCAATTTTTGCTCGCCATGTTTGTTTGTCTATCTGTTTATTAAATGTGTGCTGGCTACTATTTCCAATTGCAACAATGTTGCGTTTGTTGAAAAATATCCTACCTTTGCACCCCATTCTAATAGTTTGAGCATAAAATCAAAATACACTACAGCAGCCGATAAGCTGGGCATTCTAAGTGCTATTATTTGCACTGCACATTGTTTGCTTATTCCTGCATTTTTTATGCTCAGATATTCTTGGCATGGTGCCGAAAATCCGCACCACAATGGTGATAGCGGCTTGCCTTCATGGTGGGAAATGCTTGATTATATTTTTCTGGTCATTGGCTTATACGCAGTTTATCACGCTTCCACTCATACCTCATTCCGTCCTGTCAAGGCTGCACTATGGTTCTTTTGGGGTATACTTGCTGTTGCGGTTGTTTTCGAAGATTCCTTGCACTTCTTGGTTTATGTTGCTTCTTTAGGTCTTGTTGCTACCCACTTTTTCAATATCAAACGTCACCGAATTTTAGCTAGATAGTACTGCTATTTATAATTCACAAAGAGATAGCTATTATTTGTTAATAAGCTGTTTGTAGTTGTGTATTATTTATATAAACAAAATATACTTGTTTCAAAGTTGGAAAAAAACTGATGAATTACATTATTTTTACAAAAGTGTATTACATTACACTTCGGTGGTTCTATTTTTTTTTACTAACTAACAACAAAGAGTATGCAAACAATTTTAGTAGCAGGTGCTGGTAAATCCTCAGTTTATCTAATTGAGTATTTATTGGGTAAAGCTTCGCGAAACAAATGGAAAGTAATCATTGCTGATAGCAACTCAGCTGCAGTCCTTCCAAAAGTTAGAAAACATCCAGCTGCTGAAGCAGCAGTTATCGACATAACAAACGACTCTGAAAGAGAAGCTCTTGTAAAGCGCTCCGACATTGTTCTTTCACTTTTGCCTCCTCATTTACACATCCATTTAGCTAAAGATTGTTTAAAGTACAAAAAGCATTTCATCACTTCTTCTTACATGTCCGATGACATCAAGGCGCTCAATGATCAAGCCAAAGCTGCCGGACTTATGTTCATGTGCGAAATGGGCCTTGACCCAGGTATAGACCACATGACTGCTAGCAAAATCATAACTAGTATCAAGAAGGTAGCTGGTTTAGTGCTTTCGTTCAAATCATATTGCGGTGGCTTGGTAGCCCCAGAGAGCGATGATAACCCATGGCACTACAAATTTACTTGGAACCCTCGCAATGTAATAACTGCTGGTATGGGTGGTGCTCGTTATTTGCTCAATGGCAAGCAAACAGAGATTCCTTACGAGAAAATGTTTGAAAACAACAAAAAGATAAAAATTCCTGGCATCAATGCTTTGGCTTACTACCCCAATCGTGATTCCATGAAGTATGTAGAGTTATATGACATACCAGAAGTGCGCACCATGATTCGTGCCACACTGCGCTATCCTGCATTTTGCAAAGGCTGGAATGCGCTGATTACTCTCGGTCTCACTACTCAAGATGATAGCTTCAAAACAGATGGTCTATCATATGCCGATTGGGTTGCCGAAAAAACTGCTTGTCGCGCCAATGCTCCTCTTCAAAAGCATGTTGCCGAAAAATTGGGTGTAGACGAAGGTGATAGCCTCATTAAAATGCTCGATTGGTTGGGCCTTTTTGGTAGCAATTACATAGGTGTTGGTCAAATGTCTTCTGCCGATATCCTATTAGGTTTATTATCTACTAAGTGGTCTATGTCTGCCGAAGACAAAGACATGATTATCATGAACCACGAAATAGAATACGAACATAAAGGAAGAAATATCGTTCTCAACACTGCAATGGTTGTTACTGGCGAAGGTGGTGAATACACTGCCATGGCAAAGGCTGTAGGTATGCCTATCGCTATCTTGGCAGAGCTTGTACTTACCAAAAAGATAGTTCCACCTACGGGTGTAGTGCTGCCTATCATGCAGAGTGTTTATCGTCCTGTGCTCAGAGAGCTCGACAGTCACGGTCTATCATTTGTAGATTATGTAGCTTAATATCACAAAAGAGCCGCGGCAACTACCGCGGCTCTTTTATTTACTACCTTATTTCAGGTATCTCTTTATTTCTCTTTCCACATCCCTGGTCTTTATAGACTCTCGTTTATCGTGTAGTTTCTTGCCTCTTCCCAGTCCTATTTCAAGTTTAGCTATTCCGTTTTCATTCAGAAATATGCTCAGCGGCACTATCGTCAATCCCTTCTCTTTTATCTTGCTGTGCCATTTATTCAGCTCTCGTCTATTCAGCAGCAGCTTTCTATCGTGCACTGCTAGGTGCCCAGCATAGCCCGCATTTTTATATTCGGCTATATGCAGGCTTTTTATCCATAGTTCATCACCGTCAAAGAAGCAATAACTATCATTAAAGCTCACTTTGCCAGCACGTACCGATTTTATCTCCGATCCCGTCAATACCATGCCGGCCGTTAGTCGCTCTTCTATTGCATACTCAAAGGTCGCTGGCTTATTCTTGGCTATTAGTTGTTCTGGCAATTTATATAAGGTTTGGTGTAGTTTCTATTATGCTGTTTCTTTCTGCTATTGCACTCCTTTTATAAACCATTCCGCTGTTAAGCTCAGTTTATTCTTCAGGTTTTTACGCTCTACTATAAAGTCAAGAAAACCGTGCTCTAGCAAAAACTCCGAACGCTGAAACCCAGCAGGAAGGTCTTTCTTTATCGTTTCTTTTATCACGCGTGGCCCAGCAAAGCATATCAATGCGTTAGGCTCTGCTATGTTTATGTCGCCAAGCATAGCATAAGAAGCTGTTACACCACCTGTAGTTGGGTCTGTCATTAGCGATATATAGGGCAATTTGGCCTTCGCCAGTAGGGTCAGTTTGGCCGATGTTTTTGCCATTTGCATCAGCGAGAAAGCACTTTCCATCATGCGTGCACCGCCACTTTTAGATATCACTAGCAGGGGTAGCTTATGCTCCACGCAGTAATCTATAGCTCTGCTTATCTTCTCTCCCACTACCGATCCCATACTGCCACCTATAAAGTTGAAGTTCATGCAGGCAATTGTAAATCTTACACCATTCACAGTGCCAGTGCCCACAGTCATGGCATCTTTTAGGTGTGTAGCGTTTTGTGCTTCTTTTATTCTCGAGCCGTATGGTTTTAGGTCCACAAAGCCTAGCTTGTCCACTGGTTGTATGTTTTCAAACAGTAGCTCATATCTATTGTTGTCAAACAGTATTTCAAAGTATTCTACTGCATTGATGCGATTATGATACCCGCATTTCGGGCATACATGTAGGCTGTTTTGTAGCTCCTTTACAGTTGATGTTGTTTTGCACTCAGGGCATTTGTGCCACAACCCGTCAGGCGTTTCTTTCTTCTCTTCTGTAGAGGTAAGTATACCTTTCTTATTCCGACGAAACCACGTAGACGACATATTATTATGTTATTGTGAAGGCTGCAAAGATAACGCTATGACGTATAATTTTCACCTTCCGTCTTATTATCACATTTCCAGCCTACCACTATTCCCTTTTAGACCTCAAAACACCGCCCACCAAAACTAAATGTATTATATTTGCCCGCAATTGCACGCCTCTTGTTTTCCAAGTTCCGACATATCATTATCGCTATTATCGATTTCTTTCATGTCCCTTTCAAGAGGTGGATTCCTACGCAAACGTTCAGGTATCTGGCTTGTGGTGGCTCCAACACTGTGCTCAACTGGGTTGTATACTCATTGTCTTTCAATAAGGTTTTAGGTCGCACACCCACCCACATTTATGGCAATGTATCTATCACTGCACCTATTGGGGCGCAGATTATTTCATTTGTCATCAGCTTCCCTATCGGTTTCATACTCTCTCGTCACATTGTTTTCCCCGAGTCCAACCTCCGTGGTCGTAAGCAATTCTTTCGTTATGCCTTGGCTACAGCTACGTTTATTCTACTTACCTATGTGCTCATCAAGCTGTTTGCTATTCTCTTACCCATGGTTAGGGCCGATATATCTTACATCTTCGTGATGATTATTACATCTATCCTTAGCTACATATCCCAACGCTTTTTCACTTTTGCTAGTGTTTAGTTTTGTTTTTTGCCGTCGGGTTTTATACTATTTTAAATCATTCTCCTGCATGAGGTTGCTACTTGCTTGTGTTTTATCTTGGGTCACTTTTTCGCTCAGTGCCCAGTCTACCGATACTATATCCGAATATATCCTGCTCGATACCATTCAGGTTGCTGCCAATCCCGCTCAGCCACCTTATCAGCCATCACACCCTCTTACTTGGCGTTTATTGCATACACGTGTTGCTCTAAGTTTCAATCCTCTTGCCAAAACAGCCGCTTGCAATGAATGGCTCACAGCCACACCATATTTTTACCCTACCGACTCTATTATACTCGATGCCAAAGGCATGAAAATAGACACAGTATTAGCTTCTTTGGGTAAGAAGAACTGTTTGCTCAATTGGCATTATAACAACAATCAACTCACCATCAGGTTTACCCGCACACATACTACTGCCGATACTATCCTCTTGCGGTTTGTTTATACCGCTATGCCCTATGCCGACGAAGTAGGTGGCAGTGCAGCCATCTCCGAAGATCGTGGACTTTATTTCATCAATACCGACAAGCAAGACCCGCTCAAGCCTGCTCACATCTGGACTCAGGGCGAAACCGAAGCAAATGCTCATTGGATGATCACCATCGACAAGCCTAACATACGCTTCACCACTCAGCTAGAGCTCACCGTGCCCGACTCATTAGTTACACTCAGCAACGGTAAGTTGATCAATACTATCAAGTCTGCTAACGGCCTCAAAACAGATGTTTGGCGTATGGATCAGCCTATCCAGACTTACGCAGTCATGTTTGCAGTGGGTAAGTACCATATTACCAGAGATAAATGGAGAGACAAAGAAGTAAATTATTATGTTGAGCCTCAGTATGCCGCATCAGCCCGGCAAATGTTTGCGCATACTACAGATATGATGGAGTACTTCTCCAGCGTGACGGGTGTGCCATATCCCTGGCCCAAGTACAGTCAGGTCGTCGTTCGCGACTATGTTTCAGGCGCTATGGAAAACACTTCAGCCTCCCTCTTCGGCGAGTTCGTCAACCTCACTACAAGAGAACTGCGCGACAAAAACAATGAAGACATTGTAGCTCACGAGCTCTTTCATCAGTGGTTCGGCGACTATGTCACTGCCGAGTCTTGGAGCAATCTCACACTCAATGAGTCTTTTGCTAATTATGGTGAGCAACTTTGGCGCCGACACAAGTATGGCAATGAGTTTGCCGACGACCTCGCCTGGAAAGACCTACAAGGTTACATCAGTAGTGCTCGATTCAAAGATCCACAGCTCGTTCGTTTTCATTATCTCGACAAAGAGAAGATGTTCGATGCTATCTCTTACAATAAAGGAGGCTCCATTTTGCGATACATGCACCACATTATGGGCAATGAGGCCTTTAGTCGCGCCATGTATCATTACCTCTCACAAAACGCATTGCGTAGTGCAGAGGCACACCAATGGCGGTTGGCTGTAGAAGAGGCAACAGGTCTCGACTGGAACTGGTTCTTCAATCAGTGGTACTATCAGGCAGGGCATCCTGTTTTACAAGTCAAGTACCACTACGACGATAGTTTGTCACGTCTTATAGTTACCATCAAGCAAAACCAAACAGACTCTACCTTCCTCTATCAGTTACCTCTACATCTAGGTGTCCTCTATTCCGACTCTATTCAGGTAGTTCCATGCACCATTACCAATAGATATCACCGTTTCATTTATCCCTATCGCAACGGTATCAAGCCTGTCGTCATACCCGATTATTATCATGTGCTCCCTGGTGAGGTCAAGGAAACTAAACAACCCGAACTTTGGTACAGACAATACCTTGCTGCCCAAGATTATGTCACCAAACGTTTAGCCATAGCAGGTGCAGGCAAAAAACTATCCGACCCTTTTGCTGTTCGTTTGTTCCGCACCAGCCTTGCCGATTCCTCTGGCCTCATTCGCCAATATACTTTACGTCAGCTAGAGGAGCATCTGGATGATAATGCCAGATCGGCTTGGCAAGATACACTCTTGATCATAGCTCGTGCCGACAAC
>CALRKH020000036.1:0-28324 GCA_943367855.1 Asaia bogorensis
GGGTAAGGCTCCCCACTGTCCTACTGTTGGCGATACTGTAACAGTACCAGTTTTGTTTGTAAGCCCCTCATCCGGTATGGAGATAGTGCCAAAAGTAGCACCATAACTGATAACTAAAGCGCCAGCAGGTGCTGCACTAATATCATTGATGTGTACATAGCTTAATTGTAGACGCTCTTGAAACAGCCATTGGAGCACGTAGGCTAAACGGGGACTGAGTGTGCTACTATATATTGCTATTTGTATCATTAGCTATTTCTCTCCTTCCACATTTTATTGAAGGATTTGGGGGCGAAGTGTAACTGACTGCGGTGCTTAACCCATGAATTGTGAAACATTTTATTGACTACTTTTTCTTTGATGCTGCTACCAGCTAGATTGAATATGCCACGGCTGAGCATGGCGCGCTGCCATAATGACCAAACTGCATGCTCCTGATATCCGTTGAGGTTTTCTTGGGCGGCAATGGTGCGATTTTCCAAGAGCATCTCGTGGATATTGATTTTTACGGGGCAAACCTCAGTGCAGTTGCCACAAAGGCTGGATGCATAACTAAGGTGCTTGAACTCGCTAAGGCCTGTGAGGTGTGGTGTAATGACCGCACCGATTGGGCCGCTGTAGGTGGCTCCGTATGCATGCCCTCCTATATTTTTGTAGACTGGGCAAGCATTGAGGCAAGAACCGCAACGGATGCAATACATACTTTCTCTTACTTCTTTGCGGAGCAGGTTGGTGCGACCGTTGTCGAGGAGGATGACGTACATTTCTTCGGGGCCATCTGTTTCGCCGGGCCTGCGGGGGCCAGTGAAGATGGAGTTGTAAACGGTGACTTGCTGCCCTGTGCCGAATGTAGCCAGTAGTGGCCAGTAGAGTTGCAGATCGTGGAGGGAAGGGATGAGCTTCTCTATGCCTACGATGGCTATGTGCACTGGTGGGAAGGAGGAGGATAGCCTACCGTTGCCTTCGTTTTCGGTGACGCAGACGCCGCCAACATCTGCAAGGAGGAAGTTGCCGCCGGTGACGCCTACTTGTGCCTCTGTATACTTGCGCCTAAGGTTTTGGCGGGCTACCATGGTAATCTCTGACGGGCTGAGATTGGGTGGGGTGCCTAGCTTGTCTCTGAATAGGCGGGCTACATCTTCCTTGCTTTTGTGCATGGCTGGTGTAACTATGTGGTATGGTGGCTCACCGTCTAGTTGCTGAATGTACTCGCCAAGGTCGGTCTCGACGGAGTCTATGCCGTGCTGCTGCAGGAAGTGGTTGAGGTGAATCTCTTCGGTGACCATTGATTTGGCCTTAACTACCTGGGTGGTGTTGTGGCGTTTGCAGATATCGAGTATGGCTTGCTGTGCTTCTTCGGCGGTCTCGGCCCAGATGAGTTTACCACCGTTGGCGGTGAAGTTTTTTTCGAATTGCTCGAGGTATACGTCGAGTTTTTCTATGACTTTCCATTTGAGGTTTTTGGCTTTTTGGCGTGCGAGCTCGAGGTTGGCGTATTGACGTTTGCCTTTTACTACGGCATCGTTGTACTTATTTATATTGAATGCGACTTTGCGTTTGTGCTCGAGGTCGGCGGCTTTGACGGTACTCTTGGCTATAAAGATATTTTGTTGACTGGCCATGTTTTACGGTATGTGCAACTAATTGGGCGGCGAAGGTACGTATAGGCTTTCAGAGGATGCTCTGTGTGTATGTAACAAATCTACACAATTTAATTGGTAATATGTGGTGTTTGATTTGGAGGTGGGTATTGGGGGCATGGTGTGTGTAGTTTTGCGCATTTTTTGTTTTTTGTGGGTTTGGTGTAAGTGGTTGATTATCAATGGTTTAGTTGGTAATTTTTTTGTGTTTTTGCGCACTTTTTGCTAGTGTGTTTTGCGCATTGATTTTTTGCACTATGTGGTGCTTGGGGGTGAGCGCGGGTGCAGAGTGAGAGTGCGAGGTATTAGGCAACTAAAGTCGTTCTTAGGTCATTTGGCTGTTGGTTCGCTATTGGGCTTTTTTGTGTTGTCTGCTTGTGTTGTCTGTTTAGTGTTATCTGCTTGTGTTATTCTGCCCGGGTGCTCCTACTTTATTTTGCTTGTCCAAAATAAAGTAGCAAACAAAAGGACCCCACTATTGCGATCGCTCCGCGGCAATAATGGCTAGCTAGACGCTGAACTGTGGGGGAAAGGCATTGGGCAACTTTTCTTATTTGCCTATGGTGGTTGGTTCTTTGGGCTTTGTGCTGGGGCATGGTTCTTCTTTCTTTTTAGCTTTTGGTTCGGGATTCTACGGCAATTAAAGTCGTTGTTAGGTCATTTGGCTGTTGGTTCGCTATTGAGCTTTTTTGTGTTGTGTGCTTGGCGTTGTTTTGATTTTGTTGTCTGTTTGTGTTGTTCTGATTGTGTTGTTTTTCTTGTGATGTTTTGCTCGTGTTATTCTGCCCGGGTGCTCTTACTTTATTTTGCTTGTCCAAAATAAAGTAGCAAACAAAAGGACACCATTATTGCGATCGCTCCGCGGCTAAGGTGAGCGCGGGTGCGGAGTGTGAGTGCGAGGCATTGGGCAACTAAAGTCGTTGTTAGGACATTTGGCGGGTGGTTCGCTATTTGGCTTTTTTGTGTTGTTTGTGTAGTCTTTGATGGTGGGCTCATGGTTGGGTGGGTTTGATGCGGGCGAATGTAGGGTGGATTTTTTATTGGCTGAAATTGGGTTTTGAGGATAGTACAGATAAGTGTGCAGGACTATACACTTATCTGCTCAGCTTAGTACACTTATCTGTGTAACTTAATACAGTTTTTGGCTTGATTTTTTAGGGTTGTTTGGCGGGGAATGTAGGCTGGGCTTGCTTTATGTGGTTATTGCTGATGTGAGGTGGTGTGTAGTAGAAAGATTTTTGTTGTTGAACAGTTTGGTGAAGATTGAGAAGGGAAAATATGAATGTTTTTAGTGATTGGATTGGCTGTGTTTTTAGGGTTGATGAGGGGGTGTTCGCAAGTAGAAAGACTTGTAGTAAGGTAGACACAAGTCAAATAGACTGCGTCAAATGAGTTACACAATGCAGTTAAATATTGGTTTCGTCCATCTGGAGATGGACTACCGCAACGACGTAGTAGATACTACGCCGAACGGAGAAAGACTTGTAATAAGATAGACACAAGTCAAATAGACTGCGCCAAATGTGTGTGGCGGCGTATGAGCGGCACTAAACAGAAGGAAAAAGAAATCAGATTTTTTGTTGGTGAAGAGAAAAAACCTGTAGTTTTGTTATTGCAACTAAATCGCAATAAAGATGATACCATCAACTTTTGATGAATGGAAGTACTGCATTGTAAAGAAATGTGGAATTGAGCTGACTAAAGAATTTGCACAACAGCGACTGCTGGTGTATGGAAATGAGCAAAATGAAGAGACACAAAAATTTGTGTCGCTCTATGGTAAGAAACACTTGGAAAACATAATAAAATGGCTGAAACAGATATGAACATGAATAAGAAAATACCTGTAACGGTATTGAGTGGTTTTTTGGGTGCAGGGAAAACAACATTGCTAAACTATGTGCTGCAAAACAAGGAGGGGATGAAGGTGGCGGTGATAGTGAATGATATGAGTGAGATAAATGTGGATGCGAGACTGATAGCGGAAGGGCAAACATTATCGAGAACGGAAGAGCGGCTGGTGGAAATGAGTAATGGGTGTATATGCTGCACGCTGAGAGAAGACCTAATGATAGCGGTGGAAGAATTGGCAAAGGAAGGCAAATATGACTACATACTTATAGAGAGCACGGGCATTAGCGAACCTGTGCCTGTGGCACAAACTTTTTCGTTTGTAGATGAGGAAATGAATATAGACTTATCGAGATGGAGCTATATAGATACGATGGTAACGGTGGTAGATAGTTGTCATTTTCTAAAAGATTTTGGTAGTAATGAGCTACTAAAAGACCGGGAGCTGACAGATATGCCGAATGATGGGCGAACTATAGTGAATTTGCTAACAGACCAGGTAGAGTTTGCAAATGTAATAGTGCTGAATAAAGCTGATATGGTGGATAGTGATACACTAGGGCTACTGCGAGCAGCATTGAAACAGCTGAATCCTGAGGCTAAAATAATTGCAGCTGAGTATGGGAGGGTAGCACTAAATGAGCTGCTAAACACAGGATTGTTTGACTATGAGCGAGCGTCTATGTCGGCAGGGTGGCAACGAGAGTTGCTAGCTGATGGCCATATACCTGAGACAGAGGCCTATGGCATCAGTTCATTTGTGTTTAGGAGTTCCTTGCCTTTTCACCCGGCTCGTTTATGGGATTACCTGAATGAATACTATCCTACTACGATTATAAGAGCGAAGGGCTTGTTTTGGCTTGCATCAAGGCCCGATGAGGCATTGAATTTTTCGCAAGCTGGAGGCTCGTTGCGGATGGAGCGTGCCGGTGTGTGGTGGTGCAGCATGCCCTATAGTGAGCGAATAAAGTATAGTTCGTATTTGGAGCATAGCGCAGCTATAGAAGCAAAGTGGAGTAAACAATGGGGAGATAGAATGAATGAACTGGTGTTTATAGGGCAGGATATGGATAAGAAGCATATAATAGCAGACCTAGAAGGCTGCTTGCTGACTGAAGAAGAGATAAAAGATTGGCGTAAGGTAGATATGTATGATCCGTTTCCACAAGAGTTGTAGCGGAATAAAAAGAAAATAGCAATGACTATGGCAAGGTGCATAGTGCTGAGTGTGACGGGAATATATAAGTTGGTAAAATTAATTTACTGCAACATTGTTGCATTTGGCAGATTTTGAATTACTTTTGCAACACAATTGCATTAACGATCAAAAACAAAAACATGAAAAGAGGACTTTTACTATTATTGGCTGGGGCTATGGCAATAAACGCTAGTGCTGGCGATGTGGATACATTAAAAAATCATGGAGCAACGGTTGCACTAGTGGCGGGAAAGCATACTACGGCTGGAGATTGGGGTTTTTATGCGGGTCATAACTCGAACATGGAGCAACAGTTTGGGGAGAAGTATGTGATAGACGGTCATGGACATGTGCTAGGAGTGGTGGCACACATAACTACTAGTACTGGTAGCGTAACGAATGCGGGTTTTGAAATTGACTTTAGACTATGGGAGGCAGACAGTGTGAAAGGGAAGCCTAAGGGTAGTAGCAGTATAGAGGATGGTCACCTGGACCTTGGTGACGCAAACCTGGGCGGTGCAACAGTGGTGATGTTTCATAGCGAGGCACATGTAGATGATGTGTTTTATGTAACAATGGATCTTGGAGATTATGCTCATGATGGTTTGGCTGGTGACACTGTAGGTTTGTATTATGCTACCCCAGGGACTAGAACAACTGCCGATATAACAGATGTGCCATATAGGAATGTTTTTCAGGCACACAGCCATGGTGCACCAGAGTGGAAGGATTTTTATACCCAGTTTACAACACCTACTCAAATAGCAACACATCTGGCACTGTATCCGATAGTGGAGCTGGAGGAGCACGTGGGTGTGCGTGGTGTAACAAAAAATGGATTGCAGGTAAGAGGACTATACCCTAACCCAGCAAGTGATGAAGTGAATGTGCAGTATGCACTGAAACAAAATGCTGATGTGCACCTGACAATAATGGATATGAGTGGTAAACTGGTAAAAGAAGTAGCAATAGGCAAGAAAGGCAGCGGGGCGCATGAGGCACGTGTGAACATAAATGACTTGCCTGCGGGTGCTTATGTACTATCGGTAATAAGTAGTGAAGGAGCGCTAGGGATGAGGCTAAATAAGCTATAGGCGAGCGGAGAGGAATAATTGGTGATAACATTGGGAATTTTTAGCGAATTCCCAATGTTTGTTTAATTAGAACTAGGTATGAACAAGAGGATAAGCGTAATAATAGGGCTGCTATTGATAAGTGTAAGCAGCTGTAGAAAACCAGCTGAAACTGGCGTAATAACACCAACAAAGCCAAGTATAGAGGTGCTGGAAACCAGTGAGCCCGTGCGAACAGGAACGGTATGTGGAACTGAGTATAGTAATGTGCTACGAGTGTATACTGGCAGACCTGTGATACTGAAGATGCGTATGCGTGCTGGTGAGCGACTATCGGAATATAAGGTAGATATACATAGTAATTTTGACTGCCATGTGCACCAAAAGCCTACGAGCGGGAAAGCGTGGAGCTACCTAAAAGTAAGCGAGCTAAACGGCAAGGATATGGTGGTAACTGAAGAGATGCCCCTGCCTGCCGATGCTGCTGCTGGCAACTATCACTGCATAATAAGACTACTAGATGAGGTGGGTAATGAAGCCCCTTTTGTGGAGTATAATATACAGGTGGTAAACACCGCAGATACTGTGGCACCAACGATAATGCTATCGAGCCCAGTGGCAGATTCGATAAGTGTGGAGAAGGGAGGAACGGTGACGTTTTTGGGTAGGGTGACAGATAATGGTTATCTAAGTGAAGGGCGACTGGTGGTAGATTTTATAGATAGCAAGGGCGAACGCTATTCGGCATTCAAAGAGTTTTTTGGAAGTGGTATAAGTAGCGAATATGAACTAGCACGAAACTATGTGCTACCCCCCTATGTGCAGAGCGGCTTACTCACCTTTGTGCTCACAGCCACGGATAAGTATAATAATAGTAGCGAGCGAAAAATAAAGGTGACCGTACAATAATGGAAATAAGACCACTGAGCTTGTGCGCAATAACGATGGCAATAGGCTGCCCCGTATGCGCACAGACGACAGATAGTGCGGCAGTGAAACAACAAACCATAGAGCTGGTACATGTGAAGGCTAAAGCGGCATCTGCTACGCCAATATCGAAGACGCTGGGAGTGGAACATGTGAGCAGAGCAGAGGTGCTGCAAAGCATGAGCAATACACTAATGAACACGCTAGAGAAGCTGCCAGGCATAAGTGCCATAAACACAGGCGTAGGTATATCTAAGCCAGTGATAAGAGGCATGAGCATGAACCGTGTGATAGTAACTGAATATGGTATAAAGCAAGAAGGACAACAGTGGGGGGTGGATCATGGATTGGAGATAGACCAGTATAATGTGGACCATGTGGAGATAGTGAAAGGCCCTGTATCTGTGTTGTATGGATCGGACGGTGTGGGTGGAGTAATCAACATATTGCCGCCGAGCATACCCGATAAGGATACTATGCAAGGTGAGCTAATAACCACCTATAAAACTAACAATGACCTGTATGGTATAAGTGGCAAAATGGAGCGTAAGCGAGGTGCTACTTATGTGCGTGTAAGAGGTACGTATAACGACTACGCTAGCTATAGAGTGCCTGCTAATGAGTTTACGTACAACGGTTATGTGCTACCAATATATAACAACAGATTGAAAAATACTGGAGGAAAAGAGTTGAACTTTTCTGCAACTGCAGGTATTAAAAAGCAGTGGGGATGGAGTAGTATATATGTATCGAGCTATAGGCAGCAGGCTGGTTTTTTTTCGGGAGCGTTTGGGATACCTAGAGCGTATGAATTGATAGATAATGGTAGGTATAGAAGTATAGATTTGCCGAATCAGCAGATAATGCACATGAAGGCTATATGGAACACGACTGTGCAAATAGGTGATAATAAACTAGAGTGTGATATTGGTTATCAGGATAATATAAGAAGAGAGCATTCGCCAGGACATGCGCATGGATATGGACCGGCACCTGAAGGTAATACAGCACTAGAACTGGAGCTAAAAACGCTGACTGCACATGTGAGATATTTGCTACAAGCTAGAGAGCGACTACGAAATACGATAGGAGTATCTGCTGTGGAACAACAAAATAAAGCTGGAGGATACGAGTTTTTGCTACCTGCCTATAAGATGAGCCAGCTAGGTGTGTATAACTTTGCATCTTATACTAGTAAAAGTAACATACTATATACAGGAGGAGTGCGGCTAGACTACATAAAACAGGCTGCTGCTGCCAGCTATGTGAACAGGTATGACAGCAGTGGAGCAACAATAGGGCAAAGTAAGCGTAGTGAAACTATAGACAATAACTTTTTTAACATTTCGGGCTCGGTAGGTGCCAGTGCTGCACTGTGGGAGCAATGGCGCATAAAGGCGAATGTAGGTAGTGCCTATAGGGCACCTGCCCTAGTAGAACTAACAGCTAACGGTGTACATCATGGCACTTTCAGACATGAGGTTGGAGACCCGAATCTGGAACCTGAGCGGGGCTATATGGGAGATGTGGCTTTGCTGACAAATTATAAAAATGGGAAGCTAATGATAAGCCCATTTGTGAACTACTTTTCAAATTACATTTATCTAGGGCCATCTGCCAGATTTTCGCCATTGCCAGATGCCGGGCAGGTGTATCTATATAGACAAACAACAGCAATCTTTGGAGGTGGGGAGCTAAGTGCAGAATGGGAGTGGACAAAGCAAATAAAGCATATAACCTATGTAGAGTATGTGTGGAACAAGAATATCAATAGTGGTCTTGCGCTTCCTTTTACACCGCCATTTTCTGTGCTGAATGAGGTGAGCTGGAGCCCAGCGTTGCCAGTAAATAGCAAGGTAAAGCAGGTGGCATTGTCGGTATCGGGACAGCAGTTTGCAAGACAATATAGGGTAGATAGAAACGAGGCTACAACTGAGGGTTATTTTCTGCTGAATAGTGCATTGACAGGGAGCTTTGGAATAGGGAAACACCTAACAACTGTGTATATGCAACTCAGAAATATAACCAACGCTGTGTACCAGAACAATATGAGTAGATATAGGATTCTAAATTTACCCGAACAAGGAATCAATTTTCAGCTGATGGTGAAATATGAGCTGTAAAAGGGGGGGCTATAGTACGTATTGAGGTTGATTGCCCTTTGATATCTGATAAATGTATGAATGTTGGGGTGCGTGCTAGTAATAACAATGCCTGCCGCACTAAGTGTGGGCAGGCATTGGGTGTGTTGTGAGTGGCTAGGCTATGAGGCCTTTGTGTAGAAGTAGCTTGGCTATCTGCACGGCATTGGTAGCTGCACCTTTGCGTAGGTTGTCGGCTACTATCCAGCAGTTGAGGGTGTTGGGCTGAGAGAAGTCTCGTCTGAGTCGGCCTACAAATACTTCGTCTTTGCCTGCGGCATGCAGGGGCATGGGGTAGCCGTTGGCAGCGGGATTGTCTATAACTGATACGCCATCAGTATCGAGCAGGGCGCGTACATCTGCCAGGTCATAGTCTTGGTGCATCTCTATGTTTACACTCTCGCTATGGCCGCCTGTTACTGGCACCCGCACAGTGGTGGCTGTGACTTTTATGCTGTCGTCGCCCATTATTTTGCAGGTTTCCAGCACCATTTTCATTTCTTCTTTGGTGTAGCCATTGTCGGTGAAGCTGTCTATATGTGGCAGCACGTTGAGGTCTATGCGGTGTGGGTAAACATGGTGCTCGTTGCTACCAGCACGCTGGTCCATGAGTTCTTTTACTGCGTTTTGGCCTGTTCCGCTCACGCTTTGGTATGTGCTAACTACTACCCTTTTGATGCCATATTTTTTGTGTAGCGGGTTGAGTACCATGACCATTTGTATAGTGGAGCAGTTGGGGTTGGCTATGATGTAGTCTTGTGCTGTGAGTACGTGACCGTTGACCTCTGGCACTACTAGTTTTATGTCTTCCTTCATGCGCCATGCCGATGAGTTGTCTATAACGCGGCAACCTGCGGCTGCAAATAGTGGCGCCAACTGCAATGATGTGGCGCCGCCTGCTGAGAAGAGTGCAATGGCGGGCTGGCGGCTGATAGCCTCCTGGGCCGAAACGACGGTATGCTCTTTGCCTGCAAAGACGACCTTGGTGCCTACAGACCTGGCAGAGGCTACTGGTATGAGCTCTGTAACGGGGAAGTTTCGTTCTTCCAGTATGTTCATCATGGTGGTGCCTACCAGGCCGGTGGCACCTACTACAGCTACTTTCATGTTGTGTTATTGTGCTTGTTGTGTGGTCAAATTTACAGCTCAAAATAAGAGATGATACATTCTTTGAGCATTTGCTCTTGCTGGCCTAGGCCAGCGGCATCTACGGGCATGAGCTCGTTGTAGTGTGGCCAGCCTTCATCGTCTCGGCCAACAAATGCGTAGTAGCCACGGCTACTAAGCAGGGTACACACGGCTACGTGCATGAGGTCTCTTTTTTGCTCTTTAGAGAATTTGCGCCTGGGTAGCTTGCCCAGCTCATTGACCCCTATGAGAAACAGTATTCCCTCCATATCGGGTAGCTTGCCGAAACGTTCTTTCAATAGCTGCTCAGCGGCAGCCCATCTTTGCTCAAAATGCTCCATACTATACGTTGCTGGTGCGAAGGTACTCAATATTGGGGTAGCAGGTGGGGCATGGTGGCCGAAAGTAGCCACAGATGCGCCTGGCGAGCGTGTGGGTGGTTTTAAAAAAAGTTAAAAGTATTGGTAATATAGCCTACTTTAGAGTGCACTAGTTATTTTTGATTTTTACTGAGTAAGTACACAAAAAACCATAAGAGCCAATAAATGGAAATTTCGTCTTCAATCGACATTCGCGAGTTAAATGAGCGCATTCATCAGCAGAGTGCCTTCATAGAGCTGCTCAATATGGAGCTCAACAAAGTGGTAGTGGGACAAAAGCACATGGTGGAGCGCCTGATGATAGGGCTGCTGGCCAATGGGCATGTGCTGCTAGAGGGTGTGCCTGGCCTTGCTAAAACACTGGCCATCAAGTCGTTGTCATCGGCCATTAAGTCGCAGTTTGCCCGTATACAGTTTACGCCCGACCTGCTGCCTGCCGACGTGCTGGGCACTATGGTGTATAACCCGCAAGACCATAAGTTTAATGTGCGCAAGGGGCCGATATTTGCCAACTTTATACTGGCAGATGAGATAAACCGTGCGCCTGCCAAGGTGCAGAGTGCGCTACTAGAGGCTATGCAAGAGCGCCAGGTGACGATAGGTGACCAGACATATAAGCTAGAGGAACCGTTTCTGGTGCTGGCTACGCAAAACCCGATAGAGCAAGAGGGTACGTATGAGCTACCGGAAGCACAGGTGGACCGCTTTATGCTGAAGATAGTAATCACCTATCCAAAGAAAGAGGAGGAAAGACACATCATACGCACCAATCTGAACCCTGGTGGTATGCCTAAGATAAATGCGGTGGTATCTACCGACCAGATACTGAATGCGCGCAAGCTGGTGCGTGAGGTGTATATGGACGAGAAGATAGAGCAGTATATACTGGACATTATATTCGCTACACGTTTTCCGGAGGAGTATAAGCTGAACAAGCTGAAGCCGTACATTAGCTATGGAGGTTCGCCACGTGCCAGCATCAATCTGGCGCTGGCTGCCAAGGCATATGCGTTTATAAAGCGCCGTGGCTATGTGATACCCGAAGATGTGCGTGCTGTGTGCCACGATGTGATGCGCCACCGCATAGGGCTGACGTATGAAGCGGAGGCTGAAAACATAACAGCAGAGCAGATAATAAACGACATACTAAATGTGGTAGAGGTGCCATAGCAGGCTAGCCCGATGCCGGACATTGATATAAGCCATCCTTGACGGGGTGGCTTTTTTTAGTGCGGGTATAGGTATGTGTGGGTGGGTGCTGGGTATAAAAAAACTGCTCCCTGATGTTGAGGGAGCAGTTTTGGGAAAAGAGTGTTGTAAGATAGCTTATTCGCTAACTACTTCGAATTCGATTTCGAGCACATTTTCTTTACCGAAGTCGATGCTAGCTTTGTGAGTGCCTGCTTCTTTAACATCGTCGATGATGCTGATGCGACGACGGTCGATTTCGTAACCTTTTTGCTCGCGGATGGCGCGTGCAATTTGTATAGCAGTTACTGAACCGAAGATTTTGCCACTAACACCTATTTTAGCACCTACTTTAACAGGAGCTGCTTTGAGTACTTCTGTTACGTTAGCTATTTCGGCTACTAGTTTATCTTCTTTCTTTTTGAGTTGTTTTCTGCGCTCTTCCAGTATTTTCACGTTAGATGAGCTGGCTTCAATCGCATATTTCTGAGGTATGAGGTAGTTGCGAGCATAACCCGGCTTAACTTCTACCATCTCATGGGCTGAGCCCAGATTGTCAACGTCTTTTATGAGAATTACTTGCATGATTTGTTTACTTTAAAAGGTCAGTAACGTAAGGTAAAAGTGACATTTGGCGTGCCTTCTTGATAGCCTGAGATACTTTGCGTTGAAACTTGAGTGAGTTTCCGCTAATACGGCGTGGGAGCATTTTGCCTTGTTCGTTCAAAAACTTTTTCAAGAATTCTGGGTCTTTATAATCCACATAGCGGATACCCATTTTCTTGAAACGGCAATATTTTTTCTGCCTTTTTTCCACGCGCTGCGCGGTAAGGAATTTTATTTCATTTTGCTTTGCCATGATCCTCGATTTTATGCGTTTTCTGCGTTAAGGTGTTTGTTGCGCTTTCTGTTGTTGTATTCTACAGCGTACTTGTCTAGGCTGGTGATCATATGACGCATGATGTTTTCATCACGGTTCATTTGGATTTCCAGTTTACCGTTTACCTCGCCTGGGGCTTGGTATTCGAGTACATAATACAGACCAGTAGTTTTTTTAGCTATTGGATAAGCCAAAGAACGCAGTCCCCACGCATTTTCGTGTACAATTTCCCCGCCATTGCTCTTGATGAAGTCTGTGTACTTCTTCTGAGCGCTTTTAAAGTCATCCTCGGCGAGCACCGGAGTAAAGATGACCATCAGCTCGTAATTCTGAAGGTTTGCCATATAAAAAAAGTTTTTTAGTCCCTCATCCGGCAGACATCGGTTACTCTGTTGGCACAGAATAGCCGGATTTTTGGGAGTGCAAAGGTAGCGAACGGTTTTATTACTGCCAAATAAAATATCGGAAAAATTTCCATCTTAATATCGTGTGTAAAACTTTTGCTAAAAGGCTCAACAAACTGATAGTCGTTTGGCCGAATGTGGGCAATGTTGTGTAATATTGATATATCACTATCAGTAAGAAAACCAACCCTACCGCTGCACTTCATAAAATGATATTGTATGCGCAACAATCTTACATCAGAGACTAAACAGGCACAGCCGCTGCACAGCAGGCTGGTGCAACGAATGATAGCTGCTATCCGCAACTTGTTTCGGCCAGAGGAGGTGGAGGTGACCTTTACCCACGATGGCAACATAACTCGCTACACCTATACTAAGGTGAATAACAAGCAGGCAGCCTAGGGCTGCTACAGCCGATAGGTGTGCTGCGCTTTAGCACTTTGCTAACGGTGGCTAATGGCTGGAATGTTGTAGCTTGGTGGCTAAATTACTAAGAGAGATACATGGGCAAGCTGATACGGGCCATATATTACTTCCTTCCTGTACAGTTGTTCTTACTGCACTTTCGCAGATACCAGCTGCTGCTGGTGTTTTGGTTTATATTACTGTTTATAGTTACGGGGCATGTAGCCTCTATGTTTGGGGCCTCTACGCTGTTTTTATCGCCTGAGTATCTGGGTCGGTTCAACTTTGTAAGTATGGCACTGCTGGGGGGCACCCTGGGTGTGTTTGTGATGATGTGGAATATAACCACCTTCATTATACACAGTAAGCGCATACCGTATCTGGGTGCCACGCGCCATGCTTTTCTGGTATATTGTTTCAATAATCTACTGATTCCGTTACTGTTTCTGCTAGCCTACTCTATACTATTTGTGCGGCATGCCTGTGTGGAGGAGTCTTTCAGTGTGGGGGCTGCATTGGGGTTGCTATCGGGCTTGTATGTGGGGCTGGTGGCCATATTGCTGGTGTCATTTGCGTATTTTTTTAGGGTTAGCCGCAACTACTTTGCCAAAACTATACGTGCACAAAAGAAACAATCGAGCACGTTTGCACATTTTTTTCCGAAAGACAGGATGGATGTGGAGATAGATGTAATAAGGGCTATTTCCTTTATTTCTATAAGCGGCAGGCTGCAACGGCTAGATGAGGTGGCGAGGCTAAAATCGAACGTGATGAAGGAGGTGCTGATGAGGCACCACCGAAATGTAATAGTGGCTACTGTGGTGGCCTATGTGGTGCTGCTATTGCTGGGGTTCAACATAGAAAATCACTATCTGCGGGTGCCAGCGGGAGCTAGTTTCCTGCTACTGTTTGCAATAGTGCTGGGGCTGGTGGGTGCGTTCAAGTATTTTATGCGTAGCTGGGAGACCATAGGCTGGATATCATTTGTGGGTGTATTGTCGCTGTTGGTAAACTGGCATGTGTTTGACCTAAGGAGTATAGCAGTGGGGCTAGACTATCATAAGAGTCTGGAGCAGTATTATCATTACAATACGCTGCGTGCCTTGTTTTCGCCCATCCGCTACGAGTCGGACAAAAAGGGTGAGCTGGAGCGGCTGAGCAACTGGAAGCGACAACTGCCAGGAGATACCACCAAGCCACCACTGGTTATCATAACTACTAGTGGTGGTGGGCTGCGGGCTGCCTACTGGACCTTTAAAGTGCTGCAATATGCCGACAGTGCTGCTGGTGGCAAACTCTTTAGCAATACGGTGATGATAACAGGCGCATCGGGCGGGATGATAGGTGCTACCTACTGGCGCAATGTGCATGATGCCTGGGGCCGTGGGCAACTAAGCAACCCGTATGACCCTAAGTATCAGCGCAACATAGGTAAAGACCTGCTGAACTCTATCGTATTCTCGTTTGCGAGTATAGATATGATATCTCCGTTCAACAAGATAACCTCTGCCGGGCATAAGTATCCAAAAGATAGAGGTTATGCCTTTGAACGAGAGCTGGCACGCAATAGCGAGGGGCTGCTAGACCACTCTATTGGCTACTTTGCTGAGCGAGAAGCTGAGGGTAAGATACCGATGACCATCATCAACGGCACCATAGTAAACGACGCCCGCAAGCTGATGATAAGTGCGCAACCGCTGAGCTTCCTTACCCGGCCTGAGTATACGCTCAATAGCCCAACGCCCACTATAGATGCTGTAGACTATTATACCTTCTTCCCAGAGCAGCGTGTGCACGACCTGCAACTTACATCGGCCCTGCGTATGAATGCTACCTTTCCGTATATACTGCCTGTGGTGCGCATGCCATCGAGACCGAGGATGAATGTGATGGATGCGGGCCTACGCGACAACTTTGGGATGGAGGTGGCTGCCCGCTACCTGATAACTATGCGCAAGTGGATGAAGGAAAATGCTGGCAATGTGATATTGCTACAAATACGCGACACGAGAGAAAACGACATCAGCCGAAACTCTGACCAGACAACGCTATTTCATATGTTGCTAGACCCACTGTTTGTGGTGCAGAACAAGTGGGAGGGTTTTCAATCTTACGGGCAGACCTTTATAAGAGAGCTGGCACCGTATATGACCAATGGGCAGGTGAAGGTGGTGAACTTGCAATACATACCCCAAGAAATAACAAAAATGGCTGCGCTCAACTTTCACCTTACGGATAAGGAGCGTACAGACATAGCCTTGTCTGTACACAATCCCTATAACCAGTCGGAGTTTGAGCGATTGAATAAGTTGCTGGGCATAGGCAAGCGATAGGGTGTATGAGCTGCTATGCACATTTCTATTGCTTGAACCAAGAGCTATACATAAGATAGTTGTTGGCTATGCGGCTCACCTCGCCTTTCAGCAACTCCTGACTGATGTCTTTTACCTTTTTGGCGGGCACGCCGGCAAATATGCTGCCAGCAGGCACCACAGTGCCCTCTAGCACCACTGCCCCAGCTGCTATGATGCAGTTTTCGCCTATCTGCACATTGTCCATCACTATGGCACCCATGCCTATGAGCACATTGTCGGCTACCTTGCAGCCGTGCACTATGGCATTGTGGCCTATAGATACATTATTGCCCAGCTCTACGGTGGTTTTTTGGTAGGTGCAGTGCAGGCAGGCCCCATCCTGAATGTTGACCTTATTGCCCATGCGTATGCTATTAACATCGCCACGCACCACAGCATTGAACCATACACTACATTCTTCGCCCATCACCACATCTCCCACTATGGTGGCATTGGGCGCTACAAAACAAGACTCTGGTATGTGTGGCGACTTGCCACGGGCTGGTAGTATAACTGGCATAACTGATTGCTTAAAGGTTTGGTTATTATTCGGGCGATTGCTCCATACGTTTTTTGGCTTCTATACACCACATGAGCTCATCTACAAAACGCTGTGCACGCTTGTCGGTAGCGGGTGCATCTGCAGGTGTGCCATCGGGGGAGAAGGCTGAGGAAACATGAGCAATAGGAAACTGAGCAGGCACCATGAGGGCGCGCATCTTCCAGAAGCTGAACTGGAGTGAGGTTATGACCTGAGTGCCTGCAAAAGCCCCGTCTGATACGGTGGATATGGCTACAGGCTTGCGGTGCCACTCGTTGTAGAGCAAATCGATAGCGTTTTTGAGCGCAGCAGGGTAGCCACCATTATACTCTGGCGTGACGATGATGATGCCATGAGCAGCAGCTATGCTGTGTGCAAAGCTAAGCATAGCCTCGGTAGGTGCTGACTGGTGCGAGAGCCGCTCCTCGAAAAGTGGAAAATTGTATGCGGCAAGGTCTATGACCTGAGTAGTGGCAGCAGTGGTGCGTGCTATGAACTGCTGCAGATAGAGGGCTACTTTGTGACTCTGCCGCCCCTGGCGTATGCTGGCCGAAATGATTGCTATATGTGCCATGTGTAGCTATTAGGTAGCTGATGCTCAAAAAAATAAAGATGGGTAGCCATTGCTGCGACTACCCAAATAATGATATGTGCCAACTGGCAGCGCTCACTGCTAGTAGTATTCTATTTGTATATCGTCGGTGAGGGTAGGTGTAGATGAATATGGGAAACCTGGCTTGGTAACCAGAGTATCATTGAGCTTGTAAGTGACCGTGTTGGTGCACTGATGCGTTTTAGAGGTCTCGCTTTGGAAATCTATTTTAGATAGGCGATACTTCTTCATAGATGGCTTGAGCACTATTTCCCAATCAAAATCGTAAGTCTCGGTGCCGTTTTCGGGCATGTAGACTACTTTGGTAAGGTCTATAGAGGTAAGCCTAGTTTCGGGAAAAACATCAGAAACTAGAGAGAATGTGGTATCGTTTACATATTTGGTCAATATGTAGGACGTATCAGGTACGCGCAGGCTAGTGAGCGGGCTGTAAAATATTACCCTTCTTATTTGCGGTGTGCGGCAGTTTATAGTCTTTTTGCACGAATACAAACCGGCTATAGTGCCACCCAACAGCAGCAGGCCCAATACACGTTTCATACAGATTAAGTTTTTAAAAGAGGTACAATATAAGGCCAAAATTACTGAATAGCAAATATTGCTGTTATTTAGGTAATCTAAATGGCACTTAGTGGGTGAACTATGAGCAGGAATTACTTGTTGGCAAAAGGCAACTCTACAATAAACTCGGCACCTGCAGGCGGTGTAGAGCTGATGTTGAAAGAGCCTTTGAGCCCCTGCACCAGGTGCTTGACCAAAGCCAAACCAAAGCCATAGCCCGTCTCGCCAGAGGTGCCATTGGTAGAGGTATTGTTATCGGCCAGCAGCTCTGCTACTCGCTCTGGTGGTATGCCTGCACCTGTATCCTTTACAGAGATACGGAGCAAATTGGTGTCTTTGCTAAGGCTGAAAGCCAGCGATACGCTTACCGAGCCCTGGGCTGGTGTAAACTTGATGGCATTGGAAATGAGGTTGCCAGCTATCTGCATCAGCTTATTTTGTGGAAACACAATCTCCTCAGTTTCGCGCGTGGTGGCAAAGGAGAGTTTTATGTTTTTGGATTTGGCCTGTGGCTGATACAGTTTCTCCAGCTTATCTTTAAAGACGACCAGTGTGAGCTCATTGCCTTTGAGTGGTTTTGAGCGTTTTCTGTCATTTTCCAGTATCTCATCGGCCAGCTCCAGCACAGACTTGCCCCCCTTGTATATGAGGTTTATAAGATCCAGCACCTCTTCCATACTGTTGGAGTTGCCCTGCATACTGATGATTTGGGCCAGGCCCATGATGCCCCCTATAGGGCCACGAATATCGTGCAGTATTTTATTTTGGGTAGAGTTGGCGTCGTTGAGGTTGGCACGTAGCTGCTCCATGTGCTTTATGACCTTGAGCCTGTTCACCACCTCTTCGCCAATAATTTTGAGCATTTCGGCCTTTTCGGGCGTTATGTTTTTGTCTTCGCCCTTATCGAGCACACACAGCGCACCGAGGTTGTAGTTTTCGAAGCGGAGCGGTATGCCAAAATAGTAGCGCAGGTTGGGGTCGTCTTTTACATAAAATTTATCGGCAAAGCGCGGGTCTTGTGCCAGATTCTTCACTTCGAACTGGTCGGACTCCATAATTGTGTATTGACATACGGAATCTTCGCGCGTCATCTGGTAGTTTTCCATGCCGTGGTAAGAGATGGTCCACTGCGTGTAGGAATCGATGAGATTGACAAAAGATATATCGGCGCCCGCTACTTTAGCAGCCAGGCGGGTTAGCTCTTTGAAGTTGGTATCGGGATTAGAAAAGTCGATATTGAATTCTGATAGGGCGAGAATTCTTTCCATTTCATTTTCCGGAATGGGCGGTAGCATCATAAAAGTATTGATTGTTGACCCTACAAAAGTAGGCGGAAAAGGCAAATTGGGTGATAACAAATGCTTATTTGTGTATGGTAAATAGGTTTGAAAATCATAAATAGCGGTGCATTGCCAAGCATTGGCGCTGGGCGATGTTGGCAGATTTTATTATTTTGTGCGTTAGTTATGTTTTTAGAACCACAGTCGCACAGCAGCCAGCGGGGCTGGATGGAGGTAATATGCGGGGGTATGTTTTCGGGCAAGAGCGAGGAGTTGATAAGGAGGCTGAGAAGGGTGCAGATAGCCGGCAAACGGGTAGAGATCTTCAAACCTGCGATAGACAACCGCTATGCGGAAGAGCAAATAGTGTCTCACAATGATAGCCGTGTGCCCTGCACGCCGGTGGTGAGCTCGGGCAACATACTGCTGCTGGCAAGTGGTGTGGATGTGGTGGGCATAGATGAAGCTCAGTTTTTTGACGATGGAATAACAGAGGTGCTGGAAAAACTAATGATGAACGGCACACGGGTGATAGTGGCAGGGCTGGATATGGACTATACCGGCAAGCCCTTTGGCCCCATACCGGCACTGCTGGCCAGAGCCGAATATATAACTAAGCTACATGCCATATGCATGCAATGTGGCGACCTGGCGAGCTTCTCTTACCGAAAAAACCTGAGCCCAGAGCTGGTGCTGGTAGGCGAGAAAGAGTCTTACGAACCGAGATGCAGGAAGTGTTTTTACAGTTAGCGGCAAGTGGGGCTGGGTGGGGGTAATTGTGGGGGTTGGGTACCGCTTTGCGGGGTATGTGAGATGGTGTACGAGTTGGGAACTTAAAGCATACTTTTCTGCTGCTCACTATCTGTTCAGCTTTTTGTTAAGTGCCTTTGCCTTTTCAACTGTTATTACATTTTCTGAACGATTCTTTAAAGCTGCTTTATTCTGTAATGCCTACTTAATGAAGGTGGTGGAGTGATAGCGTATAGGACTTGGCTGATGTAGTGTAGCCAACTGTAGCTAGGAGGATAGCGGACAACAATATTATAAAATATAAAATAAATAAACTAAATTATTTTTTAATATTTATAAAAAGTGTATGCCGGCAAGTGTTTTTTTAATTACACTGCCGGCAAAACATTAAATCAGACTTCGTTAAAATGCCTGTCCAATTCCAAAAAATAACAGTTGGTCTTCTTTCGAAGACCCATAGTCAAGTGATATAATTGTCGATTGATTCCAACCAATTCTTAACCCTGTTCCATAAGCGTATTTGATTTTAGCAAAATTTAAATCTTGCCAACTGTCTCTAACCGTTCCAGCATCGAAAAACGGAGCTACTGTAAATGAAAAATGTTGTTTTAGAAGACCTGTTTCCGCTATTCTTGCCCTTATTTCAAAATTTGTGAACCACATAGATTTTGCTAGGAATCTGTTAGCTCTGAACCCTCTTAATGATTGTTTACCGCCGAGGGCATTAATACTTCCATCAGGGCTCCATTGGTCTTGATATTCAAAGAAGGGTGCTTTTTCTCCAAAGATGTTACCTATAGCTACTCGTCCAGCAAATACAGTTCTTTTACCAACAGGTATTTTTTTATACACTCGACCTTGTAAAAACAACTTGTTAAATGAAAACTCCGAACCGATAGCAGGGTTTGAAAATTCATCTGCGATTTCTACATAAAAACCTTTTGTAGGGTCAGGTTCAAAGTCGCGCGTATCATAAATTAAAGCACCTTGCACCAACGATACCCATCCACCATTCAACCCATGAATTAGACCTTGCTGAAAATCTCTGCGGAGAAGCGAAGTCCCATTGGGTGCATTTATTTTTTGACCTGTAGTTGGCTCTATCGCTTCTGCTTCTGTTCCTTCAAACGTTTTATATTCAAGGTTCTGAATTTCATAACCACCCAATACTCTCCATTTACCTTTTCCGAGTGCATAGTCCGCTTTTAAATTTAACATAAACTCTGTCTCCATAAACCTGTTTGATAGAGCGTCAGTTACCTGTGGCGCTTCACCAGATTGCCCTGTGCGAAGAATTTTTCGAGCTCTGTCATATTCCTTAAATGTGGCGTAAGTATCGCCCCCATGAGCGGAAGAAGGTAAACGTAATTGTTCAAGAGTTCTTTCGGATGCGCCAAAATACAGATTAGTTGGGTTCTGCTGTGCCTTAAAGTCAACTTTGTATCGCCAACGAGTAGCTTTGTAATAAGGCATGTCAAAAGACAATACTGCTTCACGGGCATTAGAAGTATAGTAAGCTGCGTTTACCTTGAGTTTTGCTAGGTAAGGAGTATATGGAAACAAAGGGTTATCCTTTTTACCATTCCAATATGTGTTGCTTCTTACACCAAAGCCGAAACCAGTGACGGGATCTGAAGAAATATCTGGTATCGCCGTAAAAAATGTACCTTCTTTTTTCCTTGCCAGATCACGATCTGACATGCGTTTTGACCTAGTAAAAGAAAGAGAGTCGAAATGAGGTCCGGTTGCTTCCTGGGCATATGTTGTACAGCCCGCAATAAGCAGAAGTATCCCTACAATAAATCGTTGCATTTATTTTAATTGTTTTGAAAATATTAGATAATAGTTACAGCCAATGACATGCAGCTGCAGTCCCACAATATTTGAGGACATGTAATGTCAGTGTAATTCAAAGCGAGTTGCTATAACTAAGCTATCGGAGGGTGGAATATATCTGAATAGAAATTTGAAGACAGGAATCCTGTATCGCAAACCATATATATTGTCCGATCGACAAAATACACATGTTTCGAGAAGTTAATGCTTGTTATTTTAGGGATTGTTGCGACAATTAGGGTAGATGATTCTGTTGTTTGAAAGGGCTGATGCTCTTCTTCATTTTCTCCCTCAAAATAATTTATTACGCACTCAAAATTCAGCAAATGTTCAAACACAAAATCCAATGGTGTAATATCGTGATCTTCGATGCTGCACTGTTGGTACATCTCCCGAAAATTCATAGAAGCAGGATTGCCCATTGGCTGTAACAGAAAACTAACGCCATGTAAGAACATTAATATGTGCGCAACTACCCTCATCATAGTAAAAGTATCATATCAACGTTTAACAGCAAAATTTTTACGTGGATACAAGTATTCAAATCGTAAGACGCTATTAGACAACACAAGATCATGATGAGTAATACTAAGCCTCTAACAACATACTAGCTAAAGTCTTGCATTAGACAAGTAGCTGATTATTTTAATGTTTTGCTACAGATAAAGTACTATGAATGAGTGCAGCTGTTGTCAATAAGTAGATAGTGGATAAAAGTGTAATTATCCTTATCTCAGCTTTGCGTAGGCTGGAGGTAATTGGACTTTAGGACAGAAAAATATTATTGGAAATTTTAATTTTTTTCGTATCTTCGTTCTTTATTGATAATTTAATTTTTTAGAATGCAACAAGGTACAGTAAAGTTTTTCAATGAAACCAAAGGATTTGGTTTCATTTCTCCATCTACAGGTGGTGCAGATGTTTTCGTTCATGTTTCTGGCTTGATAAGCGAGATACGCGAAAACGACACTGTATCGTATGATGTGCAAAATGGTCAAAAAGGTTTAAATGCGGTTAATGTTTCCGTAATCTAATTTTTTATACTTATCATTTTGAAGAAGCTGCCTCAAAAGGGCAGCTTCTCTGTTTTATGTCAATATTTGCTCTTAGTGGTATTGTTTTCATATGGTGCGCATTTTCTTCTTGCGTTGGTGTAGCCGGCTCTAACAAATGAGCGGAGCAACTGTGAGTTGTGCTCTCTCTTCTAATTTATGCCCGCAAGAATAATCTAAACCTAGACTAGCATAAAGAAAATGGGTGATTATTTCGTGTCTTGGCCGTGGGCAAAGAACATAGAATGATAGCTATTGAAAACCAGCCATTGGAAGATTTTTCTGGCACAACCCAACATTTTTAGCATTTTATACGTCTTATTATGTGCAGAGGGTTAAAGTAATTTGAAAAATTGACCACTATTTTTTGGAGGTATCGGATAATTTAACCTTTTTTGCACTTAAATAATTTAACAAACAACTGCCTATAGCATCAATTTCTACTTTATCAATTTAAGGGTGAATGACGTGAACTGTACGTTACGATCAAACCAGTAGAATTTATGCAATTAATCCATCTTTCTGATGCCGAATTGGTGCTTGCCTATCAGCAAGGCCGTGACCAAGCTCTTGCAGTGCTTATAGAACGCCACAAAGACAAAGTGTATACTACCCTGTATATGCTGGTGAAAGATAAATACCTGGCGGAGGACTTGTTTCAGGATACGTTTCTGAAAATAATAAAGACCATAAAAGAAGGCCGGTATGCAGAGCAAGGCAAATTTTTGCCATGGGCTATACGTGTGGCACGCAATCTGTGCATGGACTACTTCAGAAAAACACGCCTGAATGTGATGGTGACCCTGCCCGACGGGCAAGACATAACTGCACTGCTGGGTAGTGCCGACACGGCATCGGATGGCATAGAGCGCCGCCAAGTGCACGACACCCTGCGCAAGATGGTGGAAACCCTGCCAGAGGAGCAGAGAGAGGTGATAGTGCTGCGCATATATGCCGACCTGAGCTTTAAAGAAATAGCCGACCTGACAGGGGTGAGCATCAACACTGCACTAGGCCGCATGCGCTATGCGCTGATAAACATGCGCAAAACAATAAACGATAAAAAGCTGGTGCTTCGCTAGTGCTATATATAGCACTATAAAATCTTTTTGAGCCATTTTGCTATGCGTTTTTAGTAATTTGCGGTATGTCTGATTTACATCGCTTTTTTTACCCCGGCGAGCTGGTAGAGCGAAACACAGTGCGACTAGAGGCCGACACTGCCAAACATATATGGCAGGTGCTGCGTATGGAAGAGGGCGACCACATATTGCTCACAGATGGGCGTGGCACCATAGCCGAAGGTGAGATACAACTGGCTGATAAACATAAATGTAATGTGCGGCTGCTGCGTGTGGAGCACACTGCACGCCAAGGGGCACAGCTGCACCTGTGTGTGGCCTTTACCAAAAACAACGCCCGCAACGAGTGGATACTAGAAAAGGCTACCGAACTAGGGGTGACCAGCATAGTGCCAGTGAGCTGCGAGCGTGGCCAAAAAATACATATACGCACAGATAGGTGGGAGAAAATATTGCAATCGGCCATACTGCAGAGCCAGCGCAACTACCTGCCCACACTACACGAAACTACGCCACTGAAGAAGCTGGTGGAACTGTATAAAGAGGTGCCACAAAAACTGATAGCCCACTGCATGGAGCACGGCCAGCGGCAAAACCTAAGCGAGGTGATGCAAGGCAAAACCGATGCTGTGGTGCTGATAGGCCCCGAGGGCGACTTTACTAAGGATGAAGTAGATTTGTGCCTGCAACATGGCTATAGTGCTGTGCTGCTAGGGCAGCATAGGCTGCGCACCGAAACGGCTGCTGTATGTGTGGCTGCTCATTACAACCTTTTATCTTGATGCGACTAATAAAAAATGTTGTTGCCGGAGCGCTCATAGCGCTGGCGAGTATAAATGCGCAAGCACAAAACCTGCAACTGGGCTTGCTGGTGTATAGTGGCGGTGGCGACTGGTATGCCAACCCTACTGCGCTAAAAAATCTGGCCGCCTTCTGCAACGAGCAGCTACATACCAGCCTGGACACTAAGGAGGCACAAGTGGAGGCCGGCAGCCCAGACCTGTTCAACTATCCGTTTGTGCATATGACGGGGCACGGCAGATGGGCAGTGAGCGATGCAGAGGCCAAAAACATTAGGAAGTATCTGGAAAGTGGAGGGTTTCTGCACATAGACGATAACTATGGCATGGACCCATATGTGCGCCCAGCACTAAAGAAGATCTTTCCGGAACTAGACCTGGTGGAGCTACCCTTCAACCATCCTGTATATCATCAGAAGTTTGAGTTTAAGAACGGGCTACCCAAGGTGCACCAGCACGACGAGAAGCCACCTAAAGGCTATGGGCTCATCTACAAAGGACGTTTGGTGTGTTTTTATAGCTATGAGACCGACCTGGGCGATGGCTGGGAAGACCCAGATGTGCATCACGACACACCCGAGCAACGCCAACTGGCGCTGCGCATGGGGGCCAATCTGGTGCAGTATGCCTTTATGGCCAATAGTGCGCACACACAATAATGAGTTAAGTAAGTACCAAGTACATAAACCACGAGGGTGCAACCATTACAGTTGCACCCTCGTGGCATTATTAATGCTATTATATTTTATATTTCTCGGTTGGGGTTGAAGGCCTCTAGTTCGTTGGCTACCTCTGTTAAGAAGCTAGCCCCTACTGAGCCATCTACTATACGATGATCGTAGCTGAGTGACAGATACATCATGTGGCGGATAGCTATTACGTCGCCATCTTTAGTTTCGAGCACTACTGGGCGTTTTTTGATGGCACCAACGGCCATTATAGCTACCTGTGGCTGATTGATAATAGGTGTGCCCATAAGGCTGCCAAATGTACCTACATTGGTAACGGTGAATGTGCCACCTTGTGTATCATCGGCTTTCAGCTTGTTGTTGCGGGCAGCATTAGCTAGCGCGTTTACATCTTTGGCCAGGCCTAGCAGATTTTTAGTTTCTGCATTTTTGATAACAGGCACTATGAGGTTGCCAGATGGCAATGCAGTAGCCATGCCGAGGTTGATATCCTTCTTGATGATGATATTATAACCATCAAGGCTACAGTTGATAGTAGGATACTTGCGTATGCACTTAACTATAGCTTCGAAGAATATTGGGGTGAAGGTTATTTTTTCGCCATACTTCTTCTCAAAGCTATTTTTATTTTTCTCACGCCATTTTACAATGTTAGTCACATCGGCCTCGGTGAAGCTGGTGACGTGCGGAGAAGTAGCTTTGCTGCGCACCATGTGGTCGGCTATGAGCTTGCGCATGCGGTCCATTTCTATAATCTCCACATTGCCACCCACTACAGTAGGGGCTGGTGTAGGTGCTGCTGCAGGAGCAGGAGCGGCTGCCACTGGTGCCGGAGCTGCCACAGGAGCTGGCGCTGCCGCTACTGGTGCAGGTGCAGCTGCTACTGGTGCAGGCGTAGCGCCTCTGCCAGCTACATAGGTCAATATATCTTTTTTGGTTACTCTGCCTTCGTTGCCAGTGCCTGGTATAGCATCTAGCTCGGCCATACCTATACCTTCTTTAGCAGCAATGTTGAGCACCAAAGGCGAGTAGAAACGGCTACCTGCGGCTGCTACAGGCGCAGCGGCCACGGCTACTGGCGCAGCTGGTGCAGCTGGTGCGGCGGCGGCTATTGGTGCAGCGGCAGCAGGTGCTGCTGCTGGAGTGGCAGCTACAGCGGCTCCACCTGCATCTATACGTGCTATCACAGCACCTACAGGTATTACATCGTTTTCTTTGCAGAGTATCTCGGTAACTGTGCCGGCAGCCGTAGAGGGCACCTCGCTATCTACCTTGTCTGTAGCAATGTCGAGGAGGGTTTCATCCATTTTTACGGTATCACCGGGCTTTTTGTGCCATTTGAGTACCGTAGCTTCCATAATGCTTTCTCCCATTTTGGGCATTACAACATCAACTATTGCCATAATATCAATTTACTGTTTTTTGAAAAACGCTGCAAAAATAATCAAATGCCGTCCAAAAACGGGTGTTATTTCAATTTTTCCCGTTTTGATGGTTTGCGGCTGGTGTGTATGAATGTGTGTGCCTACAAAAAGCGATCTCCTTTGTTGCGTTTCACCTCGGCCACATATTCTTTTATTTGTTGCTCGCGGTTGCGCTCGCATATCAGCAGCACATCGGGCGTATCTATTACTATAAAGTTTTCCAAGCCCTGCAGCACCACCAGCTTTTCGTTGGGGGCTTTTATCATGCACTCTGTTGCATCTATTACCATCACATTTTTACCCAGCACGGCATTACCCAGATAGTCTTTCTCGGAGTTGTCGTAGGCCGACTCCCAGGTGCCGAGGTCGCACCAGCCAAAGTAGGATGGAATGACATAGACGTTTTTGGCTTTCTCCATGATGCCATAGTCTATAGAAATATTGGTGCAGTGGGGGTAAAGCTTCACTATAGCGTCGTGCTCGGCATCGGTATTATACAAGTCTTTGGCTTTAGAGAAAACCTCGTGCATCTCTGGCAGGTATAGCTCCAGCGCCTCCATGATGGTCTTCACATTCCACACAAATATGCCAGAGTTCCACAGGAAGTCGCCACTCTTGAGGAAGGTGCGCGCCAACTCTAGCGAAGGTTTTTCGGTAAAGGTTTTCACCCTATACACCTTGCCTATTTGTTGTTCATCGTCATATTGTATGTATCCATAGCCGGTATCTGGGCGTGTAGGTTTCACACCCAGTGTTAGTAGCGATTTGTGATTGGCCACAAACTCCAGTGCCTCATTGGCAGTACGCTCAAAGGAGGGCTCATCCATAATAAGGTGGTCGGCAGGCGACATGATGATGTTGGCATCTGGGTTGAGGGCCATTATCTTGTGTGCAAAGTAAGCAGCGCATGGGGCTGTGTTTTTGCGAGAGGGCTCACTGATGATATTGTGGTCGCTTATCTCTGGTATCTGCTGGCGCAGCGTATCCATATAAGCCTCATTGGTGATGAAGTATATATTTTCGGGAGGGCAAATATTCTTGAATCTGCCATAGGTCCATTGTATGAGGGAGCGGCCTGTGCCGAGGAGGTCTAGAAACTGTTTGGGCAGTTGGGTACGGCTTTCGGGCCAAAACCTGCTGCCTATGCCACCAGCCATTATGGCCACGTAATTGTTCTTAATATTCATCGGGCAATATATGATAACAGTGGGGATAGCTGCCGCTGGCGTGCCAGTGGGCAAGAGACCACAGAGCTATTGTTTTGAGTTAACAGATTAAATGGCGATAAAAATAAGCATTTTTAGCGATGCCTGAGCCTAGGAGGGGTGCTACCAATATGTTATAAAAAACATGCCGGCAAACATGATATACGTTTGCCGGCATAGACTATAGTGATTTGTAAATGTATTATTCAGCCTCAGCTACTACTTCTTTCACCTCTGGTATCATACGCTTCATCATACCTTCTATACCCGACTTGAGGGTGATCATAGAAGAAGGGCAACCAGAGCAAGAGCCTTGCAGCATAAGCGTAACGGTTCCATTGTCGAAGCCTTTGAAGCTTATGGCGCCACCGTCCATCTCTACTGCTGGTTTCACGTAGTTTTCCAGTAGTTCTTTTATGCGTACCACCACATCCGTATCATCGGCACTTATGGTGTTGTTGTCTTGTTTGGTTACTATCTGGTCTTCGTTTATCACTACTTTGCCTTCTTCCAGATACTCTTTCAGAAACTGGCGCACTGTAGGTATCACATCGTCCCAGTTGGTTTCGGGTGTTTTGTAGAGGGTCACAAAGTTGCTGGCAATAAACACCGTGCGTATGAACGGGAAAGCAAACAACTCCTTAGCCAATGGCGAAGGACCAGCAGAAGCCTCATCTTGAAACTCTATGCTTTTGCCTGGATAGAGCAACTTGTTAGCTACAAACTTCATTGTAGCCGGATTGGGGGTCATTTCGGTATATATACTTACTACTGTATTTCCTGTCTTCAACATTGTAGGTAAAAATTAGAGTACAAAAGTACTGAAATATAGATTTAGACTAAGATTGTTTAAAGTGATAGCAATAGTGGCATCAATGATATGAGGCTACTTATCGTTGGTTGGGGCATCTGCCAGCACCCA
>CALRKH020000037.1:0-28308 GCA_943367855.1 Asaia bogorensis
GCAAATCAGAAGGGTGGTGTAGGCAAAACGACTACAGCAATTAATCTAGCAGCATCGCTTGCGGTGCTGGAGTATAAAACGCTGTTGGTAGATGCCGACCCACAGGCCAATAGCACGACTGGTAATGGTTTTGACCTGAAGAACATACAGCTGAGCTTGTATGACTGTATGGTAAACGATACGCCAGCATCGCAAGTGATATTGGAAACGGATACGCCAAATTTACACTTAGTGCCCAGCCATCTAGACCTTGTAGGTGCAGAGATAGAATTGATCAATCACCCAAACAGAGAGCAGGTGATGCGAAAGTCGCTGGATGGTGTGGCTGCCAATTACGACTTTATAATTATAGATTGTTCGCCTTCATTGGGGCTAATAACAGTAAATGCACTGACCGCTGCAGATAGCGTGGCCATACCAGTACAATGCGAATACTTTGCATTGGAGGGTTTGGGAAAACTATTGAATACTATAAAAATAGTGCAAACACGCCTGAATGCGAAGCTGAAAATAGAAGGGATTTTAATGACGATGTATGATGGACGTTTACGTTTGTCAAATCAGGTGGTAGAAGAAATAAAGAATCACTTTGGCGAATTGGTGTTTAATACCATTTTGCACCGCAATACCCGCCTGGGCGAGGCGCCAAGTTTTGGCATGCCTGCCCTGCTATATGATGCTGAAAGTACTGGTGCTGTCAATTATCTGAACTTGGCTAAGGAAATATTGCAGAAGAACAATATGACTAAAATCAAGAACGAGGATAAGATTTTTGAGGAGCCACAGGGAGCGGAATAATCAATTGCCGGGTAGAGCCGGGTATTATAGAAAACAACAACATGTCGCAGGTAAATAAAAAACAGGGTTTAGGTAAAGGTATCCGTGCATTGCTGGATACAATAGATGAAGAGGTGAATCTGCCGAAGGTAGCTAACTCGCCTTCATCGCAACCTAGCGCTCCGGGAGTGGGCACTATAGCACGATTGCCCATTGCCCAAATATCGGTAAACCCTAAGCAGCCTCGTAGAGACTTTGAAGAAAAAGCACTTAACGAATTGGCAGAGAGTATACGCCTGCACGATGTAATACAACCAATAACAGTTATCAAAATAGGTGCAGATGCGTATCAGCTGATAAGTGGCGAACGCCGTTGGAGAGCATCTAAACTAGCTGGTATGACCGATATACCAGCATATATACGCACGGCAGATAGCCAGGGCATACTGGAAATGGCCCTGCTGGAGAACCTGCAACGCGAAGACCTGAATGCTATAGAGATAGCACTGAGCTACAGGCAACTAATGGATGAGTGCGAGCTAACTCAGGAACAGGTGGCAGAGCGCATGAAAAAAGAGCGTAGCACAGTAGCCAACTATCTTCGTCTGTTGAAACTGCCGCCAGACATACAAAAGGCAGTGCGCGATGGTGTGCTGAGTATGGGGCACGCACGTGCCATAATAGGACTGGAACATGTGGAGCAACAACTGTTTGTGTATAGAGAGGTGACAGAGAAGGGTTTGTCTGTGCGACAGGTAGAACAGCTAGTGAAAGGAATGTCGGTAGATAGTAGTAAGGAAGTCAGGCCAACTAGTGTAGCAGCTACAAAACTCCCAATTGCATACAAACGAATAGAAGATGGAATGGCTTCATTGTTTTCGACAAAAGTGAAGTTGGACAGGAAAAAAACAGGTCGTGGGCAAATCTTGATTGAGTTTTACAATGATGAAGACCTAGAGCGCATCATGAGCAAAATGAATCTGTAGTAGTATGAAGATAGCATTGATAGGCTATGGTAAAATGGGTAAGGCCATAGAGCGAATAGCTATTGGCCGGGGACACGAGATAGTATTGAGAATATCGAGCAATAATAGTCACGAGTTTACACCAGCGCATTTGTCTGCTGCTGATATAGCCATAGAATTTACGGGGCCAGAGAGTGCGCTGAACTGTGTGCTACAATGCATAACAGCAGGAGTGGGCGTGGTAAGTGGCTCTACTGGCTGGAATGAAACATTAAGCGTGGCAGCGGCGGCAGCCGTTGCCCAAAATGTTGCCTTTCTGCATGCATCAAATTTTAGCATAGGCGTTAATATTTTTTTTGAAGTCAACAAGCAGTTGGCAGCAATGATGAACCATCATGCAGAATATGATGTGTCTGTGGCAGAGGTTCACCATATTCATAAAAAGGATGCACCAGGTGGCACCGCTATTACCATAGCTAATCAGATATTGCAACATATAGACCGCAAAACCAGCTGGCAACTAGACGCTCAATCTACCGATAATGCAGTGTTGCCCATATATGCTGAGCGAGTAGGGGAGGTGCCGGGCACTCATAAAGTGTCTTATAGATCGGCAATAGATACAATTGACATAATACATACAGCTCATAGCAGAGAGGGATTTGCAATGGGGGCAGTGCTGGCAGCTGAATATGCAATGGGGAAATCGGGCATATTATCTATGCGAGATGTGCTAGGTTTGAGCTAAGTTTCGTAAATTACATCCTAACATTAAAATTGGAATATGATGCTGAAGGTACTATCGGCAGCACTAGTAGCCATGACGTTGCTGGTAGGCTGCAAGGAGCGTAACATGCCAACTATGGAAAGTGTGCATCAATACAAAGATGAAATGGCTTCGTTAATACCTGGTGCACAGTCGGTAGAAGCCAGGGTGGAGCGTAATAACAATACAGAAGAAAGAGAGCTGACGCTTATAATATGTGCGCCAGGCTTTATGACCGCTAGTGGCACCGCTAAATATGATGCAGCTATAAAGGCCGGAGCTGCTGCATTGACTGTATTTGGCGAGGATGTGGATGAAGGTAAACTAATAATAACAGCCATAAGTGGCGAGCATAGAGAAACTCCCAAAGATGCAATAGAGGCGGATATGAAGCTAGATAGTCTGAGGAGTGCAGCTGGAGCAAAGTAAGTATAATAGGTAGTGCCAATATAATTTTCGCATGTGTGCGCAAATTATATGAATTTGTGGCGAACTGCAATCGATATTTTACTCGAATTTATTAGATTTGCATGATTATTGTTACGTTAATTGTGATAATAGGTGAGTTGTGCCAATAGCACAGCCAACTATAAGCTAATAACCTTAGGAATACATAAAAAACAGAAAATGAAAAGAAGTATTTACTTGTCTAGCCTGCTGATTGCGTTTTTCGGCTTACTTTCCGTCGCAGCCAAGGCTCAGCCCGTGGTTACTACAGATCCTATCCACGACACTGTTTGTACTGCTGACACTGCTTACTTCAATGTAGCGGCTACAGGTACGGCACTTACTTACCGTTGGGAATTCTCAAACGATGGTGGAACAACCTGGGACACCGTTACTGACGGCACACACTATTTTTGGTCTACCAATGATACGCTGGGTGTAATAGGCAGTTTGGCAATGAACGGTTATCATTATCGTGCAATAGCTATAGAAGGAACAGTAGAAGATACATCTGCAGCAGCTATGCTTACTGTTGATTCTTCTTTTGCAGGCGTTATAACTGGTGCGCATCCTTTGTGTGCTACTACAACAGCTTCGCTTATGAGCTCAGTAGCTGGTGGAACATGGAGCAATATGCACCCCTCAGTAGCCACTATCAATGCTACTACAGGTGTCGCAACAGGTGTAGCTTTTGGTTTTGATACTGTGGTTTACACTATTAATAATACTTGTGGCACCTTTACTTCTAATGCATTCTTGAGAGTAGATACTGCAGTGACTGCTGCACCAATAGTAGGTCCATCTCATGTATGTGTGGGCGGCACAGTGGTATTGTCTAATGCCAATGTATTGGGTACTGGAGTATGGTCATTTAGCAATGGCAATGCATCTATAACATCTGCAGGATTAGTAAGTGGTGTAAGTGCAGGTCTGGATACAGTAACTTATAATTTCACAAACGGATGTAGCTCAGTTAGTTCATCTATGGAGGTATTGGTAGAGGCTCCTATACCTGTAGGTACTATTGCTGGTCCATCAGCAGTTTGTAGAGGTTCTTGGATCACTCTTACATCGTCTGTAATGGGTGGTGTTTGGATAAGCAGCAACCCATCAGTAGCAGTAGTAAGCTCTGTGGGTAATGTAACTGGTGTAGCTTATGGTACTTCAGTGATATCTTACTACCGTAGCAACAGCTGTGGAGCTAGCGTGGCTACACACTTGGTAAATGTAGATGCAGTAGCTGCAACTATAACAGGAATTGACAGTGTGGGTATCGACTCAGTTCGTACCTTATCAAACTTGGTTGCTGGTGGCGAATGGACATCTTCTAATGTTTCAGTTGCTACAGTAGGTTCATCAAGTGGTGTGGTAACTGGTGTTGCAGTAGGTACTTCGGTTATTAGTTACGCTGTTACCAATACTTGTGGCACTACAGCTTCATCAGTAGTAATGCATGTAGGTGCTCTGCCTAATGCTGGTACTCTTTCAGGTCCAGACACAGTGTGTGTAGGTGATACAGTAGTGTTTACTCCTTCTCTAGCTGGTGGTACATGGGCTAACCAACGTGATACTATATCTACAGTAATAGATGGCTCAATAATAGGCTTGAAATCAGCTCGCGATACTATCTATTATTACTACACTAACGCTTTTGGTAGATCTCGTATTCAGAAGACAATCTTCGTTCATGATGTTCCTCAGTTCACTATTTCTGGTCCTATAACTGTTTCATTGGGTGCATCTTATACAATGACCGTGAACCCAACCAGCGCATCAGGTGGTACATGGACTTCTTCTAACCCATCTATGGCTACTATTGTAAGCACTACTGGTCCGGCTATAATAGCTATTTTGGCACCTGGTACTACAATAATCAGCTATTCATTGACTAACAGATGTGGAACTACAATAGACACATTCTCTATAACATTAGAAGATCCAAACGTTGTTAAGAGCACTTTCAATGAAAATGCTTCTTTCAAAGTATGGCCTAATCCATCTAAAGGAAGTGTAACGCTGAATGTAGCATCTATCACTAATGAGCAAGTGAAATTGACTATTACTAACCTTGCTGGTCAAGTAGTAGCTACATACCCAGTGTCTACCAACACTGATACGCCAATCAGCATCAATCAGCCAGCAGGTGCTTACTTGTTGTCTGCAACAACAGCCGATGGGTCGGTGTACACTGCAAGAATAATAGTGGCTAACTAATATAGATAGTCTGATAAGATACAAACAGCCGGTGCAACAGCATCGGCTGTTGTTTTATAAGCAAGTAATGTAGCGTTGTGATTTTTCCAATAGCTTTAATACATTTGTTATCATAGCATAGGCAAGTGGCAAAAACAACTAAACATGCAGCTAGTAGTGCTGCAAAGGTGGTTACCGAAGTTCCAGCAGCGAAGCAGGTAGCAAAAGGTGTCTTTTCTATAAAGTATCCGATAGCTGTGTTATTAGGGGTGGTGTTTTTGGTTTATTTAAGGTCGCTATCACTAGGTTATACTGAGCTGGATGATTCTATATTTATAAAAGAGTTTCGCAATTTCAATCAAGACATAAGTAATGTAATAACAGCGTTTACCAGAGGTTTGTTTGATGCCACCCGTGACCCATATTATAGACCATTGTTCTCTTGTCTGATGATATTCAACTATCAGGTTTCTGGCGAAGAGCCTGGTGGCTATCATTTTATTAATGTTGTTTTGCATGGTCTGTCGGTAGTTTTATTCTATAAGTTGGCTATAAGGCTGGGTGTAGATAAGCTAAAGTCATTCTGGGTGGCACTGATTTTTGCAGTGCATCCTGTAGTGTCGCAGGCTGTGGCATGGATACCTGGCCGGAATGATACCTTGCTAACAGTTTTTGTACTGCTTTTCGGCTTACGAGTATTGAGGTGGTATGATAGCAAAAAGACGATAGATATTCTTTTGTCTGGCTTGTTTCTACTCTTAGCCTATTTCACCAAAGAGACGGCTGCTTTTGCAGCACCTGCTATATGGATATTATTGGTGCTATATAGAGGTGTATCGCCCAAGGTGCTGATACCTCAATATATTGTTTGGGTGGTTTGTTTTGTTGTTTGGTATATGGCCCGTGCTGCAGCAACCACACAAGACTCAGGTATTGCATCGGCACAGGCATTTACAGATTTTATTCATCGTTTGCCGGTTATTGTGCAATATCTGGGCAAGGTATTATTGCCGTTTAATTTGAGTGTATTTCCTACGCAGAGAGATACGGTGATGTATTACGGCGTTATAGCAACGCTGGCATTTGTAGCAATGATAGTTATCTCTAAGCCTACTAAGCAAGTGTTAGCTTCTATATTGGTTTTTTTCTTATTCCTAAGTCCAGCGCTATTAGTACCTAGTTCGCTCAATCAGCAGACTTTCGAGCACCGTCTCTATCTACCGGTTATGGGATTGTTGCTAATGTTGCCACATACAATAGTGATGCGTAATGCAATTGCACCTCAAAAGATGACCTATTTGATTGGAGCAGTTTGTATTGTACTTGCGCTTATCAATGTCAATCACCAGGCTGCATTTGCCGATAGACTTTCTTTCTGGACACAAGCAGCAGAAAGCTCGCCCAATTCGGCTTATGCCAATATGATGCTGGCGGCAAGGCTAGATGCTAGTCAGAAAGATCGCTCGGAGGAGCTTTTTAGAAAAGCATACAGGCTAAACCCAAGAGAGAAGTACCTGAATTTCTACATGGGAGAGATGCTTCAAAAGAAGGATTCTGTGATGGCATCGGAGCAATATCTACTTGCTGAAATGGAGGTGTCTGGTTACTATATGACAGAGTTTTATCTGGCTAGAGTAGCTATGGAGAAAGGTGATAAAATGGGGGCTATAAAGTGGTTGCAGCGCTTTACGGATAAGGACAGACAGAATCCTATGGCAAATCTTAATTTGTTGTTACTGTATCTGGAAACGCAACAAGTAGATAAAGCTAAAGCTCAAATAAACCGGATGCGTCAGTATGGAGTACCCGTGCCACCAGATTTAGCAGCACGGGTAGGTATGTAGCAATGTGCTACTGATTTTTTAGTATTTCGTGACCAAGTTTATCTCGCTTGGTTTTTAGGTAGAACTCGTTGTGCTCATTGGGTACTATCTCAATAGCTACATTGTCTACCACTTCTAGCCCATAGCCTAGAATGCCAGCACGTTTGCGTGGGTTGTTGCTAATGAGCCTCATTTTGGTGACACCAATATGGCGTAGTATCTGTGCGCCCACGCCATAGTCGCGTTGGTCATTTTTGAATCCTAGTGCCAGATTAGCTTCTACTGTGTCTTTACCTTCTTCTTGTAGCTTATATGCTTTTAGCTTATTGAGCAGTCCTATACCTCTACCTTCCTGATTCATGTAGAGTACCACACCCTTTCCTTCATCATTTACCATTTTCATGGCAGCTTCTAGCTGGTCGCCACAGTCGCAACGTAGAGAGTGTAGAATGTCGCCAGTTACACAAGAGCTATGCACACGTACTAAAACTGGTTCGTCTTTTTGCCAAGTTCCTTTTACTAGAGCCAGGTGATTTTCGCTAGTGTTAGTTTGTTTAAAAGCAATTAGCTCGAAGTCGCCAAATTTAGTAGGTAGTTGCACTCTTACCTCTTCTTCGATAAGGGTCTCGTTTTTGAGCCTGTATGAGATGAGGTCTTTTATAGAGATAATTTTCAGGTCGAACTTTTTAGCAATCTCCATCAGCTCTGGCAAGCGGGCCATGGTGCCATCGTCATTCATTATCTCTACCAGCACGCCAGCAGGCTCCATGCCAGCTAGGCGGGCAAGATCTACAGTGGCTTCGGTATGGCCAGAGCGGCGCAATACACCTTCGCTTCTGGCTCTTAGAGGGAAGATATGCCCTGGACGGCCTAGATCTTCAGGTTTTGTATTGGGGTCTATTAGTGCTTGTACTGTTTTGGCCCTATCGTGAGCAGAGATACCTGTAGTACATCCTTGCCCTATAAGGTCTACAGACACAGTGAAGGGGGTCTGATGTAATACCGTATTGTTGGCCACCATTAGGTTTAGTTTCAGTTCATCAGCACGTTCTTCTGTTATGGGAGCACAAATTAGTCCTCGGCCGTGTTTGGACATAAAGTTGATTATCTCTGGAGTAACATTTTGTGCGGTTGTCACAAAGTCCCCTTCATTCTCTCTGTCCTCATCATCTACTACTATCAGCAGTTTGCCTTTTTTCAGGTCTTCTATTGCCGATTCTATCGTGTCTAGCATATATGGTAGCAACCAACTACTAATGTTGGTTTATGGAGTGCAAAGTTACAATCTATTCTTCACTTGCATTTATGCGCACTATGCTCAATGCCTATATGCCTATCTGTCAATTTGTATTTTGTGGATATCTTAACGACTACATCCTTTGAAAAAACGGAATATAGAAGATAGATTTGCTGAAATTATTAGGCTTAAAGCCACTATATGCATCACCCTCCATCCCTTAATAGGGGCGTATTACGAGCGCTGTTATTCGTTATAGTACCTGTTTTTATCTTTTCATCTTGTAAAAACGTAAAAAGTCGCCCTGGGCCATCAGGATTTGTAGATGATACCTTCTCGGAAGAGCTGGCAGCTAGTATGAGCAAGCCAGATACGGCTGCTAAATGGAGTGCAGCAAATGATGTGGCTCTAATTTATCAACTGGAAGATTATCAGCCAATATGGTTGAAAGAGCAATATCGTACTAACGAGGCTGCTATAAGTATGCTAGGCGAGCTCACAGATATGTGTTGGGATGGTTTTGATACCACACAGTTGGACTTGCAGAGTATGAGGATGCTGAAGCTAAAGCTGGACACCACCAAACGAAACAGCGTGGCAGATGCTATAAAGTTTGATACTACGCTTACTCGCTATTTTGTGTCGGCTACCAGATTTTTGGTCATGGGATATATCAATCCTAAAAAAGTTGATTCGCTTTGGTATCATACAAATGATACTGATTGGCAGGTGCCTAACAGACTGGTATCGGGAGAGGCAGGGTTGTATCCTACATTGGCAGAGTATAGAAGCCAATGGCCTACATACGAGTTGCTGAGGGAAGAACTAAAGAAATATGCCGTGTTGCAGACGGACAGCTCATATATGAATGCCAAGTACAACTTGCAACAGTCTGGCCAATATGATGATGTGCTAAAAGAAAGTGCCTTTTACATCATAAGGTCGGAGTTGCCCTGGTTTGAGCCTGTGCCCAACGATACTATGTCGGACCAGGTGCAACTGATAAAGAATTATCAATATTGTAGGTCGCAAAGAATGACAGGTAAACTGGACAGTGTTACATTGGCAGACTTATCTACACCTGCTGAAATGATAGTGAAGCGAGTGAAGGCAAACATGGAGCGACTGAGATGGCTACCCTCACAAGCACCAAGTGGCAATTATATATTGGTAGATGTGCCCATTATGGAATTGTACTTTAGAAGTGATACCGGATTGATGCTGCAAAGACGTGTAGTGGTTGGTAAGCCATCCAGACAAACTCCATCTTTGGCAGCAAACATGACTAATCTGGTTGTTAATCCGCCTTGGGGTGTGCCACCAACTATACTTAAGAAAGATGTGCTACCTGGCATACAAAAGAGTGGTAAAGAATATTTGGCTAAAAAAGGACTGAAAGTGTATGACAAGAACGGTAAACAAGTAAACGCAGCTAGCATATCCTCCAAAAACTATAAAAGCTACACTTATAAACAAGCACCAGGTGCTGACAATGCGTTGGGCAATGTAAAATTCAATATGCCAAATAAATGGGACATCTATTTGCACGATACGCCACATAGAGAAGATTTTGGTAAGAAAGATCGAGCACTCAGTTCTGGCTGTGTGCGTGTACAAGATCCTAAGGCAATGGCACTCTTTATACTTAATGTGCTGGAAAATAAACAACAGTATACGCCCGGTAGGCTAGACACTATAATAGGTACCAGAAAAACAAGATGGGAGATATTGAGTAACAAGATACCAGTATATATCACTTATCTTACTACAATAGAAGATACTAGTGGACAATACGTGCGTTTTGCCAAGGATATATATGGTAGAGACGAAAAATTGCTGGCAACAATTAAATAGCATTTAGTAATAGTTTAGCATGAACTTTTGACAATTAGATAGATATGTATGGTGTATGGAAATATGTATCACTACTCGCTGTTATTTGGTTGTTAATTGGTTAATCTCCCTTATTTTTACGTTTTACTTAGAAATAAATTCCTAATTTCACCGCATAAAGACATTTAAAATTTTCGTTTCAACAAGGGGTAAGGTTCTATATTTTCTAATTAAGAGCCGAAATGAAAAAAAGGAGCGTGGTAATTCGCGCTCTTTTTTTATGCTTACATTTGACTATTAGTTAAGCTTATTTGTAATGGATAATTCTCTTAATCTCAAAATAATGTTGGAAAAGGATGCCTTTTCTCATTGGCTTGGCATCATTATTGATGAACGTTATGCTGGGTATTGTAGGTTGCGCTTTGAAGTAAAGGAACAAATGCTCAATGGTTTTTCAATCATTCACGGAGGGGTTTTGTTTTCGGTAGCTGATAGTGCATTGGCTTTTGCAGCTAATACCAAAGCCGAAATAAATGTAGCTCTTGAAGCTAACATTAGTTTTTTGAGACCAGCAAAATTGGGAGAGCTACTCACGGTAACTGCCAAACAGATAAATGAAGGGAGAAAGATAGCAGTGTTTGATATAGAGATAACTAATGAAAAAGCAGAGAAAGTGGCTTTATTTAGAGGGACAACCTATAATACCGGTAAGCCGTTGGTGCTACAAAATGGTGGCTAACTAGCTGAAATTCAGGTATATTTGGTATTGTAAAAAGGAAGGGGTGATGAAAAAATTAATAATGGCAGTGCTGGCTCTTGCCTTGATAGGTGTAGGTACAGGCATTTATATGTGGAACAAGCCACACGAAAAGGTAGAAGATAAAAAAGGAATTGCCATAACAGCAGTAGAGTTGGTAGGGGCTTTTGCTGCCGATGAGGCAAAAGCCAATACTCAATATCTGAATCAGGCTATAGAAGTAGCGGGTGTGATAGCAGAGGTAGAAACTAACCAGGATGGGGGCAGTATGATAGTGCTAGATGCTGGCGACCCGATGGCGGCTGTGCAATGCACTATGAGGGATAAAGGTGCAGCTTATGCCAAAGGCGATAAGGTGACCATAAAGGGCTTTTGCTCGGGCTCTGGTATAACAGGTGTGTCATTAACGGATTGTGTAGCGATAAAATAAAAAGTAAACATAGGTATGAAAAAGATAGTGATACCAATAGTGGCCGCTATAGTGATGAGTGGTTGCTATAACGACAAAGCCGAAAATCTATATCCATCGCCAGGCACGGTGACTTGCGATACCACAACAGTGTCTTATGCCAAGGATATAGCTCCCATATTCAGTGCAAAGTGTAACACGGCAGGATGCCACAACTCATCGGCAGCTGCTGGTTACAACTTTACTACCAGAGCTGGTATAGCACCCAATACAGCGCGGGTGTTAGGTACTATCAACTGGGCATCAGGCTTTAGCCCTATGCCCAAAGGCGGTATGAAACTGGATGCCTGCGACATCAATAAAATAACACGCTGGGTAAACCAGGGTGCATTAGATAACTAATCAATCAACATTAAATATGAAAAAGGTAATAGTATTGGCTGCGGCCTTGATAGTAGGAGGTAATGCTCTATATGCTCAAAAATATCTGACTCGTACAGGAAAGATATCATTTGATGCTACAGCAAAAAAATCGCCAGAGCAGATAAAAGCTATCAACAATGAGGTGGCTACAGTATATGATGCCGCCAGTGGAGAGTTGATTTTTCAGGTGCCAGTAAAGAGCTTCAAGTTTGAGAAAGCATTGATGCAGGAGCACTTCAACGAAAACTATGTAGAAAGTGATAAGTATCCTAAAGCAGATTTTAAAGGTAAGGTGACCGACCCTGCTGCCGTGAAGTATGATGCGGATGGAACATATCAGGTGCAGGTAGAGGGTAAATTAACACTGCATGGAGTAACTAAAGAGGTGAAAGTGCCTGGCACAGCCACCGTGAAGGGAGGAGCACTGACACTGAAAGCAAGCTTTGGAGCTACGCTGGGAGATTATAAAATCACAGTACCATCTATGGTTACTGACAAAGTAGGTAGCGTAGCAGTGATTACAATAGAAAGTACGCTCAACAAAAAATAGAGTGCCCAAACTGGAAATAAATTATGATACGTAAGCTAATTATAACATCGTTGATGGCTGGGGTGGGTACTACTATTCTTGCGCAGTCGTCGGATCTGGAGCAACTACTCAATGAGGAGACAGGTGCCAAGAAAAAAGAGCCTGTTACAGCCACCTTCAAGGCTACAAGGATAATAAATACTAGTACTGTTGAAAACCTTGCTGCAGGGGTTTTAGATTTTCGCATTCTGCATAGATTTGGCAGGGTAAGCGATGGGATGGATAACTTCTTTGGCATAGACAATGCTACTACCCGCATTGGTGTGGATTATGGTTTTACCAAATGGTTTATGGCTGGTATAGGGCACAATACACTACGCAAGGCTAATGATGGTTTTGTAAAAGTGAAGATACTAGCTCAAAAAACTGAGGGTATGCCTATAACCTTGTCTTATCATGGCAACATATGGGCTATGGGAGGCGATGCGCCAACTTTACCTGCAGGGTGGGAGTATTATTACTCCAACAGGTTAATGTACACTAATCAGTTACTCATTGCCCGAAAATTTAATGAAAAGCTATCGCTGCAATTCATGCCAACTATAGTACATCAGAATTTGGTAGACTCTGCAAAGGATGATAACACAACAATAGCGTTAGGTGTAGGCGGGCGTATAAAAGTGAGCAATAGGGTAGCTATAACAGGCGAGTATTATTATCGCATCAATAACACAGACATACTATCGCAAGGGGCTAAAACTTATAACACGCTGTCTATAGGTGCTGATATAGAAACTGGAGGTCACGTATTTCAGTTGTTCTTCAGCAACTCTCTCGGTATAGCAGAGCCTATGTTTGTGAATCACACTACAGATACCTGGACCAAAGGACAGCTACATTTTGGCTTTAATATTTCGCGGGTTTTTACCATTGTAAAGCCCAAAGAGTTTAGAGGTGGAGCCGCTGAAAAATGGTAATAGTTAGCCAATGCTGATTGGTAGAAATAGGTTTATTTGAAGCGGTGATGTATATCAGTTTAGCTTTTTTATAAGAGCTTATTGCGTCTTAACCTGTATCTTTGCCGCGCAATTTTAATTACTTAACAACCTAAAATAGATTAGATGAAAATTACGGTAGTAGGCGCCGGTGCAGTAGGCGCTACCTGTGCAGACAACATTGCTCGTAGAGAACTTGCTGAAGAATTGGTGATCCTAGACATTAAAGAAGGATTTGCTGAAGGTAAAGCAATGGACATCAACCAAACTGCATCATTGTGCGGATTTGATACCCGTGTGAAAGGTGTAACTAACGACTATGCTGCAACGGCTGGGTCTGACGTGGTTGTTATCACATCGGGCATACCTCGCAAACCAGGTATGACACGTGAAGAGCTTATAGGTACTAATGCACGCATAGTAGAAAATGTATGCAAAAGTGCACTTGAGTACTCGCCTAATGCTATCATAGTGGTTATATCGAACCCTATGGATACAATGACTTACCTGGCACTAAAAGCTACTGGTTTGCCAAAGAATCGCATCATAGGTATGGGCGGTATACTAGACAGTGCTCGTTTCAAATATTTCCTTCAGCGCGAGCTAAACTGCTCTGCAAACGACCTGCAAGCAGTAGTAATAGGTGGTCATGGCGATACTACAATGATACCACTTACTCGTTTGGCTACTATCAATGGTACACCAGTATCTAACATGCTAAGCGAAGAAACATTGAAAAATGTAGCTGCTGAAACTATGGTAGGTGGTGCAACACTTACTAAACTGTTAGGCACATCGGCTTGGTATGCACCAGGTGCTGCAGGTGCTGAGCTGGTAGAATCTATCGTTCGTAATCAGAAGAAAGTATTCCCATGCTGCGTATCGCTCAATGGCGAATATGGACAGAACGACATATGCTTGGGTGTGCCAGTAGTAATAGGTCGCGATGGATGGGAAACTATTATAGACTACAAATTGAACGAAGAAGAGCAAGCGGCTTTCAACAAATCGGCCGATGCTGTAAGATCTATGAATGCAGTATTGGAAACATTACCTGCATAAGTATAGTTCGTTTCTCCAACATACATAAACAATTAAGCCGCCTACATCTGTTAGGCGGCTTAATTGTTTTATAACCTTTAGGGAGGTATGACTATTTAATTTTGAAAGCTTTCTTCACTTTGCTTACATAGTCAAGCTTTTCCCAAGTGAAAAGCTCCACTTTTACATTCTTAGACTTACCATCGGCACTTTTGAATACCTTGGTTACAGTTTCGGGTACACGACCCATGTGCCCGTAAGCAGCACACTCGCTATACATTGGTTGGCGTAGCTTCAGGCGTTCTTCTATAAAGTAAGGACGCATATCGAATACTTGCTCCAGAGTTTTAGCTATTTCACCATCATTCATATCTACTTTAGCAGTGCCATATGTGTTCACATACAAGCCCATTGGCTGAGCCACACCTATAGCATATGATACCTGCACTAGTACTTCATCGCACACACCAGCTGCAACCAGGTTTTTGGCTATGTGGCGGGTGGCATATGCAGCAGAGCGGTCCACTTTGCTAGGGTCTTTGCCAGAGAATGCACCACCACCGTGAGCACCTTTGCCACCGTATGTATCTACTATAATTTTTCTGCCAGTTAGCCCGGTGTCGCCATGTGGGCCACCTATCACAAACTTGCCAGTAGGGTTCACATGATATTTTATAGCATCATTGAAGAGATGTTTGTATTGAGGGTAGCTCTTGAGAACGCGAGGTATCAATATAGTTTTTACATCTTTCGTTATGCGCTCTTGCATTGCTTTTTCTTCAGCAAAATCATCGTGCTGAGTAGAGATTACAATAGCGTCTATGCGCACTGGTTTGTTATTGTCGTCATACTCTAGCGTCACCTGGCTTTTAGCGTCTGGGCGCAGATATTTCATTTGTTTGCCCTCGCGGCGTATGGCAGATAGTTGTTGCAACAGGTTGTGAGCTAGATCAAGAGCCAGTGGCATATAGTTAGCAGTCTCGTTGGTAGCATAACCAAACATCATGCCCTGGTCGCCAGCGCCTTGGTCTTCCTTCTTTTTACGGTCTACACCCTGATTGATGTCGGCCGACTGCTCGTGTATAGCTGATAAAACCCCACAAGAGTTTGCTTCAAACATATATTCGCTTTTGGTATAGCCAATACGTGCTATCACCTCGCGAGCTATAGACTGAACATCTAAATACGTGGTGCTTTTTACCTCTCCTGCCAGCACTACTTGCCCTGTAGTAACAAGTGTTTCGCAGGCTACTTTTGACTGAGGGTCCCAAGCTAAAAAGTTATCAACAAGTGCGTCTGAAATTTGGTCGGCTACCTTGTCTGGATGACCTTCCGATACTGATTCTGATGTGAATAAATAAGGCATTTCTGTACTGTTTTTTTGATAAAAAATGTTTTCCGGCTGACCGGTTGGCAAATGTATGAATTGTTGATTATATTGTTTCTGCCCATCCTTGTTAGCGATGTTAAATACTAAGAAATAAGCAGTCTACTCGGAATTAATGAATAATAAAAACGGCACCCAAAGTAAGAGTGCCGTTTGGTATTATAAATCAATTTATTCTACTGTTACAGATTTGGCAAGGTTGCGGGGTTGGTCCACATTGCAGCCACGCATGATGGCTATATGATAAGCCAGCAATTGCAATGGAACGATGGTGATAAGTGGTGATAAAATTTCTTCTGTTTCAGGTACTTCTATGATGTGGTCAGCTAACTCCCGTATTTGAGTATCACCTTTAGTAACTACTGCAATTATCTTACCCTTTCTTGCTTTCACCTCTTGTACGTTCGATACAATTTTCTCATACGCACTTTTGTTGGTGGCCAAGAAAACAACAGGCATGTTTTCGTCTATGAGTGCTATAGGGCCATGTTTCATCTCGGCAGCAGGGTAGCCCTCAGCATGTATATAGGAGATTTCTTTCAGTTTAAGAGCTCCTTCAAGCGCCACAGGGAAGTTATATCCACGACCTAGATAAAGGAAGTTGCTAGCATCTTTATATATAGCTGCTATTTCTTTTACATTGCTGTCTTGTTGCAGTGCTTCTTCTATCTTTTTAGGTATGTTCTCCATCTCATATAGAATCTCGCGAAGCTTAGAGTTGGCCATTGTACCTTTTACAGTAGCCATTTGCAGGGCTATGAGGGTAATGAGTGATATCTGTGTAGAGAAAGCTTTGGTAGAAGCAACACCTATCTCTGGACCAGCGTGTGTGTAGCTACCAGCATGAGATGTACGAGCTATAGAAGAACCTATTACATTGCATATGCCATATATCAATGCCTGACGCTCTTTGGCTAGCTCTATAGCTGCAAGGGTATCGGCAGTTTCGCCAGATTGAGAGATGGCTAGTACCACATCATTTTCGCCAATGATAGGATTCCTATATCGGAACTCTGATGCGTACTCTACCTCTACAGGTACACGAGCCAAATCTTCTATAAGGTATTCGCCTATTAGGCCAGAATGCCAAGATGTGCCACAAGCGGTGATAGTAATGCGTCTGGCGTTATTTATTCTTTTCTCGTATTCGTTGAGGCCGCCAAGTTTTATCCATCCCTGAGCTGCATTCATACGGCCACGTAGCGAGTCGGCGATGGCACGAGGTTGTTCGTAAATTTCTTTGAGCATAAAGTGCTCAAAGCCGCCTTTCTCAATATTTTCTATAGAGAGTTCGAGTTTCTGAATTTCAGGCGATTTCTCTATGTTGCCAAGTGTACGTATCTGATAATTGCCATCTTTGTTTACTACGGCATATTCCTGATCATCCAGATAAACTACATTTTTGGTGTACTCTATGATTGGAGAAGCATCAGAAGCTATAAAAAATTCATTATCACCTATGCCTATTACCAGTGGGCTGCCCTTGCGCGCAGCTATTAGTTGGTTAGGATTGTCTTTATTGAGTACCACAATGGCATATGCGCCTACTACCTCGTTTAGGGCAATGCGCACTGCATTATCCAGACTTGTTTTCTCGGTCTTTTGTACTTCTTCTATCAGGTTTACGAGTACTTCTGTGTCTGTATCAGAGTGGAAAGTGTAACCTCTCTTGATGAGCTCTGCTTTTATTGGGGCATAGTTCTCGATAATACCATTGTGAATCAGCGAAATTTTGCCTGACTGAGAAAGGTGAGGATGTGCGTTCCTGTCGTTAGGCTCACCATGGGTGGCCCATCGGGTATGCCCAATGCCTATGCTAGAATGTGTGCCATCTGCTGGTACAATGCCCTCTAGGTCTACCACTTTGCCAGCCTTCTTGTAGATAGTCATGTCGCCATTGAGCAGGGCTATGCCTGCACTATCGTATCCTCTATATTCAAGTCGTTTAAGACCTTTTATAATTATTGGGTAGGCTTCTCTAGTGCCTACATATCCTACTATTCCACACATGGGGGTGAGTTTTTTAATTCAGCCTTGAATATACAACAAATAGCTTTGCTTTATACAAAGAGTTAGGGTGCGATCCGCCACCTAACAGTGCCCTGTAGGCGCCTACATAGTCGGCAGTGCCGGTTATATGTAAGTGTAGCGTATCGTTATTGGCCTTATAAGATGCTGTTATTTCTCTAGGTAATCCTATAACGTATGTTTTCACAGATGTTCCATTTCTGTCGAATGTGCGCATCTGTCCATTAAGAATGCTTAGTGGAGTTAGGCTATTCAGCGGATATCTATCCATTACATAGTTTTCACTTCCTGCTATTTCTCCTGCTGGATAGGTACCATTGGCTATACGCATAGGGTATAGTCTAGATACAGGGTCATATTTAGTGTCGTTTCTTGTAGGCAGCATAGAGAGTTGTAGCTCAGCCTTTAGTATTTCGCCTTTAGGTAGTTTGGTGATGCCCGGTATGTACACATCCAGACTGGCACCTGGTTGATTTTGTATGCCTATTATGCTGTCATTAGGGCTGGTTGAGGTGTATAGCGCATTTACGGGCGAGTGGCTATAGGTGCGCTTCAGCTGATTGTAAAAGCCACATGCACTGCCATCAAAGTAGTAGCGCTGTGTGAGTGTGTCGTTGCCACCATTGGTGTGATAATAAACAATAATGCCAGCGGTAGTGTATTCTGTTGAGCCATCTAGCCTAAAGTAAGGCATAATGCTGGTAGTAGTTCTGCTATCGGCAGGGCGCACGCACAAGCCTTTGAATACACTGTGGAAAGAATTGTTAGGGTCTGTGGGGTTGTTACCTGCATTGGTAAGAGCTGGTAATAGTCTGCTCTCCAACACTGACTTTTTAAGTGGTATTCTTAGGCAAGGTGCTTTTTTGCTGCCAGCCACTGTTATAGAGTCTTTTATCTGGTGTAGGTTGGCAGTAAAAACCTCACTAAGTGGGTTTCCCTCACCTACTGGCACTACAGTATTACTATACCTTACAGAGCTTTTATCAAGATTGTCGGATGTGTAGTATACCTGATATGATTGTCTGGAGTTTTGGTCGCTGGTGTCGCCAAATGAATAGTAAGAATAGGGTACAATAAGCACTGCTGAGTCGATAGTTTTATTTGTAAATACAGCAGGACTTGGATTAACGGGTACCACCTGAAAGTAGGAAGAAGCAGTAAGTGTGCCAAAGAATGGGTCTTGAAATGAGCCTATTGCTTGAGTAACAGACAAGCCAGAAATGTAGAGGCCTGTAAGAACCGTATCGTCGAAATAGGTACGGGTCATTACATCTAGCGAAGTGTCGTAAATACCTATAGTATTATCTGTGGGTGATATTCCCGAATCTATCAAAGTATTCTCTCGGCAGGCAGATAAAGAAATAACTGCTAAGATAACCAGTGCCCAACTCGGCAATAAAAACTTGCTTTTCAACTATTAATTATGTTTTAAGGCTAAAGGTGCTAAATGATAATCTAAGACTCTGTTAAGCTTTTATAGAGGTCAAGCAGGGGCGATACATCTTCCTTCCATAGTGGGTCGTATGCAATCACTTTTTTTGTTCTGCTTGGCTTCAATTCACTTACCACCTTAGCATCTACACCGTCCGAACCCATAACAACCACATCCGCACTTTTGCCACCACCTATAGTTAGTGCAGCATTGTTACAATTTTTGAAAGGGTCTAGGTCTTTTTCTTTAATATCGGCACTTATCAGAGCCTTTTTGATGAAGTTGTTATTGAGTGTTTCATCAAACTGGTTTTCTTGAGCAGTATATATAACCTTGGAGTAGCCAAAAACTGGTTCTTTTTTGTAAGCAGTTTTAAGGTAGAGTGGTACTAAAGATGTCATCCATCCGTGACAGTGAATGACATGTGGAGGCCAACCGAACTTTTTAACAGTTTCCAGAGCGCTTTTACAAAAGAATATCATACGCTCGCCATTATCGTCGAAGAAGTTGTCTTGATCGTCGCGAAAAACAGATTTGCGTTTGAAGTAATCTTCATTATCCATGAAGTAAACCTGAAGACGCGCATTAGGTAATGAAGCTACCTTAATGATAAGTGGGTAGTCGTCTTTATCTATGATAACGTTGATGCCAGATAGACGAACCACCTCGTGCAGGCGATGTCTGCGCTCGTTAATAACACCAAAACGAGGCATGATTACCCTTATCTCAAGACCTGAATCAAACGTCTTGATGGCAAGCTTGTTGAGGATCTGTGCAAAGTCAGTAAACTCGGTATAAGGAGAAAGTTCGTTGGCTATAATTAAAACACGTTTCTTTGTGTCTGCAGACATGCTAAGCAATTAAATGTTTATACAATATATAAAAACAGTCTGCAAAATTACGAATTTATTGAATTCCAACCGTACTTTGCGGTTACAAGCTCCAAAATAACTGGGATGTTCATATTTAAGACAGCAAAAGACATTGGTGAATATTTGGATTTACAACGTGCCGAAGGTAAAAAAATCGGCTTTGTTCCTACAATGGGGGCACTACACGATGGTCACCTATCGCTGGTTCGTAAGTGCAAAGCGGAAAACGAAATGGCTGTTTGCAGCATATTTATAAATCCTACTCAGTTCAACGATAAAAACGATTTTGCTCTTTATCCAGTATCAATAGAGGATGATTTAGAGTTATTATTATCGGCATCTTGCGATGTGCTTTTTCTACCTTCAGTAGATGAGATTTACCCCAATGGTGTAGATGCTATAAGGGCTTACGACTTTGCATATCTGGAAACAATATTAGAAGGTGCTTCTCGTCCAGGGCACTTTAGAGGGGTAGGGCAGGTGGTAGGAAGGCTATTAGAGATAGTGGTCCCTAACAATTTGTACATGGGCGCCAAAGATTACCAGCAATGTATGGTGGTGCGCAGCCTGCTTCAGCAAATGGGCATGATGGGTGTTACTATGCATGTTTGCCCAACTGCCCGAGAGCAAGATGGATTGGCTATGAGCTCTCGCAATCGTAGGCTTACAGATGCTCAGCGCATATCGGCAGTTACTATATACCAATGTTTGGTGTCTATCCAAGCCAAAATGTCATCTGATTCTTTCAGCATAGTGCACAAGGAGTGTATAGAACTATTGATTGACAAAGGTTTTAAGCCCGATTATGTAGTGCTGGCCAATGCCGAAACACTCGCCCCGATGAATGAATATGACCCCAATGTGCCTATGGTGGCACTGATAGCTGCTAGTATAGGCGAGGTGCGGCTTATAGATAATATGGTGTTGTAAAGTCTGTAAAACATTAAAATCAACGATATCATTGCTTGTAGACAATCATGGCAGGGTCATTAATTATATGCGGCTGGCAGTTACAGACCGCTGCAACTTGCGTTGTAGTTATTGCATGCCAGCACACGGGCTCGATTGGTTGTCGCGCAGCGAATTGTTGAGTTGGGAAGAGTTGCTTAGGCTCTCTCGTATAATGATCGGTGCTGGTATCAGTAAAATAAGAATTACTGGAGGAGAGCCATTTGTGCGCAAAGGATTGATGGAGTTTTTGGAGCAGTTGGCCAATTTAGATGGGTTATCTGAGCTTACAATGACCACCAATGGAGTACTCACCGCTCCGCATGTATCTACATTGGCTAGACTGGGAGTGAAGTCTATCAACCTATCTATTGACACATTAGATGCACAACGATTCGCACTTATTACTCGAAGAGATGAACTGCCACAAGTGATGCAAACATTAGATGCATTGCTGGCACACAACATCATTGTGAAGCTAAATACAGTTGTTATGGCTGGGGTCAATACCGATGATATAGTGCCTCTGGTGGCACTAACAAAAGACTTACCAATTCAGGTTAGGTTTATAGAAGAAATGCCATTTAACGGTGATGGGCATCGACCAGCAGATATCACCTGGAATTATAAAAAGATTATAGACACTGTATCGCATGCATTTGGCCCACTAATCAAAGTGTCAGATGGTCCATACTCTACTTCTGTCAATTATTTTATTTCAGGTCATACTGGTGGTGTAGGTGTTATTCCTGCATACTCTCGCACATTTTGTGGCACCTGCAACCGTTTAAGGGTTACTCCTGTCGGTATGATTAAGACCTGCTTATACGATGGTGGAGTGCTCAACATAAAAGATGTAATGCGAAGCGGAGCCAACGATGAGGTAGTATTGAGTGCAGTGAAAGAAGCATTACAAAAACGCTCAGCTACCGGGTGGGAGGCTGAGCGTGTTGCTGCACATCAATCTATGGCTAGTATTGGTGGCTAATGCTATTTTATTTTCAGTTTATTTTTCAATGGTTCAGCTATGTAATCTTTAAGCTCGGTATAGGGCAAAAAGATGTCGACTGGTGTGTCTTTAAATACTTCATTAGGTTCGTAATGAAAAACAATGCCATTGGCAGTAGGGTAGGTGTGTTCTGGGGTAGTTTCGGGTAAATAATCTTTGAGCGTCCATTTGCCCATTTTTTCTGTTGGCTGGGCATATATTCGGCGCAGCTCTTTTTCTAGCTTGCCATTTATTCTGCTTTTGTTGCCTAGTGATATTATTTCTTCGTCTGTTAGCTGCACATTATTTTCTAGGTCTAGTACCACGTAGTGTATTTTGTCGTAGTGTGTAGCGCTCATCGATTTAGTTTCTGATATTTTTATTACCAGCAGGTTATTGTCATTATACACTGGAGTAACGAGTGCATAGCAACTGAAATTAAGTTTAGCAGCATGCTCTTCGGGCAATTGTTTTGCTTTAGGAGTGCAGTATTCTTCAAATGACCTTAAGTACATAGTGGCAAATTCGCTGGGGTTTGCTACAGCACCGCCAAAGAGCTTGGACAAATGATACTTTACTAATACTGCTTTGGGTTGTGCTATAGAGGAGTCTGGCAAAACGTACATGGCAGAAATTTTGCACAAGGGCTTGTCTTTTGTGCCTGGTAATATCATTTTAGAGGTTTTGTCTTCTACTCGAAGATCAAACTTCATGGAGCGGTCGTAGTTTTCATTCAAATTGATAGTTTGAGTAGCACCTGTTTCAAGGTCTTTGGCGGTGCCGGTGAGCGTCTTTTCGCCAACAGTAAATGTCCATTCAGATGCAGGTTTATTTTTTACATCTGTTAGTTTCGTCAATTCGCCCCTTAATGGCTTTCCATGCTCAAAAGTAGGAGGTTCGGCAATATGCATTAATAAGGGTTCAGATTCTGTGGAAAACTGTACCATAGAGCCTCCGTAGTTGGAGCCTCCCTGATAGCCCCAAAGTAAATCAAGAGTTACTTTTCTGTCGCCTACTGTTCCGGTATAATGTTTGTATATGTCCTCTCCTGGGCCATGTGGATTATCTGATCTCTTTTTCTGAGCCAATGTGGTTAAACTCGTTATTAGTAAAACCAGCAGAATGGATAACTTTCTGTTCATAACTACGAATATAAAAAGAAAAGGCCGCATGATGTATGCAGCCAATAATATTTGATGATAAACAACTTACTTAAGAACACATGTAGCTTTTGAGCCTAGTGTGTCAGTGTAAGAATCTCTTTTTTTGTTGCAAAAGTTGGTGGCAGTCTCTAAGTCCATATCTTCCAAAAACAGAAATACTGTATCAGATACGAAAAAGCCTGTTGTGTCTGAAGTGCGGTTCCATTGTTTGATGTCGCAAACACACTTTCTGTCGGCAAAAGGGTTGTCGTCGCCTTTGTTACAAGCCATAAACGATGCCGATATAGCAAGTAGTAAGCCAGCGGATAGTAATAGTTTTTTCATGCCTCAGTGAAATTTTCTGTTGTAAATGTAGTTATTATTTGAGAAAACAATGGCTCCATAGCTACTAAAATATTTGATAGAACTAGTATTTATGTACCTTTGTGCGAAATTTCAATTAAACCATATATGAGCACGATGACGCGTTCGAAGATTGATTTTAAATTGCCTTACAAAGTAAAGGACATTAGCCTCGCAGAATGGGGCCGGAAGGAGATAAGATTGGCGGAGGCTGAAATGCCCGGTTTGATGGCAATCCGTGAGGAGTACGGCGCGTCTCAACCACTTAAAGGTGCACGCATTGCAGGCTGCCTTCACATGACTATCCAGACAGCTGTGTTGATTGAAACTTTGGTAGCCCTGGGTGCCGAAGTACGTTGGAGCTCTTGCAATATATTTTCTACTCAAGACCACGCTGCTGCTGCAATAGCTGCTGCAGGTATTGGTGTTTTTGCTTGGAAAGGTCAATCTTTGGAAGAAGCTGATTGGTGTATAGAGCAAACATTGTTCTTTGGTAGCGAAGACCGCCCACTCAATATGATACTTGACGATGGTGGCGACCTTACCAATATGGTATTCGACAACTACACTGAGCTCATCCAGCACATAAAAGGCTTGAGCGAAGAAACTACAACAGGTGTTCATCGTTTGTATGAGCGTATGCAAAAAGGTACTTTACCTATACCAGCTATCAACGTTAACGACTCTGTGACTAAGTCTAAATTCGATAACAAATATGGTTGTCAAGAAAGCTTGGTAGATGCTATCCGTCGTGCTACAGATGTAATGATGGCTGGTAAAGTGGCAGTAGTAGGTGGCTATGGCGATGTTGGTAAAGGTTCTGCGTTGTCATTGCGTGGTGCTGGTGCTCGTGTGATAGTTACCGAGATCGACCCAATTTGCGCTTTACAAGCTGCTATGGATGGTTTTGAAGTGAAGAAAATGGTTGATGCTGTAAAAGAAGCAGACATTGTTGTTACAGCTTCTGGTTGTCGCGATCTTATCACAGAGCAGCACTTCCGCCTCATGAAAGACAAAGCTATTGTTTGCAACATAGGTCACTTCGATATAGAAATCGACATGGCTTGGTTGAACAACAATTACGGCCACACAAAAGATACCATCAAACCACAAGTAGATCTATATACTATAGATGGCAAAGATGTTATCGTTTTGGCCGAAGGTCGTTTGGTAAACCTTGGTTGTGCCACTGGTCACCCAAGCTTTGTTATGAGTAATTCTTTTACCAACCAAACTTTGGCACAAATAGAATTGTGGATGCACAGCGACAAATACGAAAACCAAGTTTACGTATTGCCTAAGCATCTGGACGAAAAAGTAGCTCGTCTGCACTTAGCTAAAATTGGTGTAGTATTGGATGAGTTGACTGACGAACAATCAGAGTATTTGGGCATACCTAAGTATGGTCCTTTCAAACCTGAAATGTATCGTTATTAATAGCAGTTCTACAGTAATACTATTTTGAAAAATGGGTTATCTTCATGGGAGATAGCCCATTTTGCTTTTATCGAGCTAATGAGCGTCTTTATAGATAATTGCTCTTTCAGGTTATAATACTAAATTCTTGAAGTGTTGTTGAATACCAAATTCAGTATTTTCAATACAATGCATAAATATAAATTTATTAGTGCGTGTATGTCGATTTAACATTTGGTAGTTAACGATGCGTTATTTTAGATGCATTATATTATATTCGCAAAATGAGGCAGATAGTATTTGAAATTGAGGCTAAAGAACCTGGTTTTTTACTAAGAATAGATTACGATCGGGAGCATTATTTTGAAGACAAAAATCAGATTTGGCAGGCTATATATGAAATAGCAAAATATGTTGATTTCAATGAGTGTATCATTTATTTAAATGGATTGCCTATGAACAGTATGGCAAAATTGGTACTGTTATTCAACAGTCTAGAGTAAGTGTAAACTAAGGTGAAACTACTGCATGTACTGCATTCTTTATTGTTCCTTATGATGTATTATGAAAATGATGATTTCTATTCTTGTAAATAGATTAATTATTGTTTATTTGTTGATGGTTTTAATGCTTCTTTTAGGCTAGCCACTCATTTACAGTTTAGTTTGCCCACTATTATTAGGGTAGTATAAGATAAGGGGACGAATATTTTTGTGCCATGTTTCATCATATTAATTACATGGCTGTAGTGCTGTTATTAGAGACAGCTTTTTATATCATTGCTACAAGGATTATACTGGCCTATTACAAATCGATTGTTACCCAGCTCAACTGTGTAAATAAAGTTAGTTATTTCAGGATATTTGATAAGAGTTTCATCAGCAACTATCCATCAAGTACGGGTAAGAAATATTTTTTGATGCACAATAAATTTACTATTGCTTTCAATTTGCTATTTACGCTTACCTTCTTGGTATTCATATTGTTAGTGTTTAAAGGTTGAAATTGATAGCTATTCCGTTGTATTCACTAATGTTAGGGGTACATTCTTTAGCTTTATTTCTCATCATTGGGGTAATAAATTACACCTGTATATGCAGATTCTAGATCGAGTTAGAATTGTTAGCAACAATCATATTTATGGTTTCAGAAGTAATGTAGTTTTTACCATAATTGGTATACACAATTGTCATGTAGCAATAGCTAATAAAGCCACCTCAATATGGGTAAATAAGATCGATTTGAAACAGATTTACTTTGAAGAGGAGCCAATGAATCAACTGTTTTTAAAAAGATTAGCAGCATTAAAGACGCAGTATGAGGAATTGGAGCATCTGAAGCTGAATGGAAATGGATTGTTGAGAGATGCGTATGCTTCACTATCTGCCAATGTTTTGACTACCATAGCCGAAGTTACCACCTTGTATGATATGTATAGAAGCGATTATTACTGCTTTGATATTGGAACCATAGAGACGGAACTGATTAAAAAGATAAATGCGTTTGAATGATAAAATAGGAGTTAAAGCTTTTTATATGATAATAAATTCAAATCGTGTTTGTCATTAACAAAAAAAAACATGATCTTCTCGCAGCTACCCTACTAATTATAGTATTATCTACTTTTTAATGCGATAATACTTTTGTCGCTATGAAAATTAGAAGTGTTCTCCACAGACTCTCCTTTGTATTTATTTTCCTGATAAGTACATTAATTACTAGTACAATAAAGAGTTATGCACAGGGTATGGCTATAAATGCTACTGGTGCAGTAGCCGACACATCGGCTATACTAGATGTAGCTGCTACTAACAAAGGTGTGCTGATACCCAGAATGACCCAAACACAAAGGAATGCTATAGCTACACCCGCTACTGGGCTCATGATTTATCAAACAGACGGTACCTCTGGCTTTTATTACTACAATGGCACTGCATGGACGGCAGTGTCGGCCACGGGCAATGCTGTATGGGGCACACAAGGCAACAGGGGATTAAATGAGTATTTCTATTTTTTGGGTACTGTAGATTCTACTCCATTAACCTTCAGGGTAGATAGCCAGTTTATGGGCAGGCTCAATGCTAAGACGGGCAATATATCTTTTGGTTTGCGTGCAGGGCAGGGCTTATTCCCGAGGCCATACTCTGCCAATAATATAGCAATAGGCAGAGATGCTATGATTAACAGCACAGTAGTAAATAACAATATTGCCATTGGCGATAGTGCAGGATCAGAAATCAATGCAGTTTATATGGGAGACTATGATACCGAAACTGGTAATGTGGCTATAGGCAGAAGTGCGTTATCTAAAAACTCTGGCGCAGGAAATGTTGCTATAGGCTATCAAGCATTGGCTAGAGGCAATACTATTGCTTTCAAATATGGCAATGTAGCTATTGGCTATAAATCTCTAAAAAATTCATCTACCGCAGGTAATGTGTCAATTGGAGAATATGCAATGGAGAATAGTACAATGAGTCAATCAAATGTTGGTGTTGGACATAGTGCTTTGAAGAATAATAGGTATGGGAGCGGTAATGTTGCTATAGGTAGTAGTTCAATGATTGGAGTAGATACAACATCTGACAATATTGCTGTTGGTGGTGGAACACTACAAGGTGGTTATGGTGCTGATGGTAATCGTAATATAGCTATTGGAAGCCAGGCAATGGGTAATTTTTATAATTGTTCAGAGTCCATCGCAATTGGATATCATGCAGGAAATAGTCAAAATAATACAAATAATTCAATTTGCATTGGTTATCAAGCTGGACTACAAATTGATGGTGGTGAGGGTAATATAGCAATTGGTAAAAATGCAATGCTCTTAAATTATAGTATAGGAGCAGCTGTTGAGGGTCATAATATTGCAATAGGCGATAGCGCATTGGTATCTAATCTTATGGGAGAAGGGCATAATATTGCAATAGGCAAAAATGCTTTATCCTCACTTGGTAATTTTGATTTCGGTTATTGGGTAGGAGGTTCAGGAAATGTTTCTTTGGGTGTAAATGCCAATGCTGCTTTAGGAGATGGAAATAATAATACTGCAATTGGCACAGATGCGGGAGTTAGTGGTAGTTTTTCTAACACTACCTGCATAGGCTATGGTGCCACAGTAAGTGCCAACAATCATATACGCATAGGTAATGCTAGTGTCACTAATATAGGTGGGCAAGTTGGCTGGTCAACACTATCGGATGGTAGATTTAAGGACAATGTGAAAGAAAATGTGCCCGGTTTGGATTTTGTGATGAAGTTGCGCCCTGTTACCTACTATTTCAATGCTGTAAGATTTGATAAGTTCACCAATGTGGCAGATTCTTTGCAAAAAAGAAATCTGAAAGCCAATATAATGGCTACTAAAAGATTGAGAACAGGATTGATAGCACAAGAAGTAGAAAAAGCAGCCGAGGCATGCAACTACAACTTTAGCGGTGTGCACAAACCTGATAATGATAAAGATCACTACTCCCTTTCTTACGAAGAACTAACGGTGCCGTTAATAAAAGCAGTGCAAGAACAGCAAAAAACTAT
>CALRKH020000038.1:0-27886 GCA_943367855.1 Asaia bogorensis
ATAATGGCGGCTATGTTACATGCGGTATCGGGACAGCATTGGGTACAGGTATGTCCAATACTAATACCATCGTGGCCGTGCAAGGAGCAGGGTCATATGCCGCAAAACTGTGTTACGATCTTGTTTTTGGAGGATATAGCGACTGGTACCTGCCAAGCAGGGATGAGTTACAAAAACTCTATGAGAATAGGCTTTCAATCGGTGGCTTTGAGAGTGTAATTAGTGCTGGACCTTATTGGAGCAGTAGTCAGGATGAGTTCACTCCGTTTTCTGCTGCTGTCGTTACTTTTATGGATGGTGCGATTGGTTATTATGGGACTAATACTGAATTATACGTCCGAGCAGTTCGCTCTTTCTAAACCCAACCATCAAAAACAATCAACAATTCAAAAAATCAGGTTTTTATGAAATATACAATTAAACACACACTCACTGTTCTTTGCCTGTTGCTGGCAGCCGCTGTTCATGCGCAGACAATTGAGCGGAAGGTGATCAACACCATGGGTGGCACATTGGCACCAAGTGGCGGGCCACAGCTTACACACAACGTAGGCGAAACTTTCAGCACCACATTGCATGCTGGCGGGTATTCTTTGACGCAAGGTTTTTTACAACAACATTTAAGCCCTTTGCCTACAACTGCATCTTGCATCCCGACCACTGGGCTCGTAGCATGGTATCCATTTAATGGTAATGCAAATGATGAGAGTGGAAACGGCAATAATGGGACAAACAACGGCGCTACTCTTACGACTGACAGGTTTGGTGTTTCTGGTAAGGCATATAGTTTTAATGGCGTCAGTAGCTTTATTGAAGTTAATAATGACTCTTCTTTATGTCTGCCAATATATTCAATATCTGCTTGGGTGAAACCAAACGGATATTATTTGAGTGGAACTGACGATGCAAATTATATACTTGGGAAAGGAAACGATTTCAATGATGGTCATTATTCTCTTCACTATAAAACAATCAGCCAAAAAGCACGAGCCTCAATCGGCGTTGGATCAAGTGGCTTGTATGTAAATTCAACATCTGATATCTTGAGTAGTGATTGGGTTCATATTGCTTCAACCTGGGACGGGAATAACTTGAAGATATACATTAATGGAAGTTTGGAAAATTTAGTAAGTGTTGCCTCAAATGTACAAGGTATAAATAGCGAGAATTTGTATTTCGGCACTATGGCGGCAAACACAACCTGGCCATATTGGCTAAATGGTAAATTGGACGACATCGCCATATATAACCGTGCCCTAACCCCATCAGAAATTACCCAACTATACAACGCAGGCAATGTAGCCGGCAGCATTACAGGTGCTACAACAGTCTGCACAGGCGCTACAACAACCTTATCAAACACCACAGTAGGTGGCACATGGTCATCATCAAATACCTCAGTAGCCACAGTAGGCAGTACAGGTGTAGTGACAGGCGTGGCTGGTGGTACAGCTACCATAAGCTACTCAGTAACCAATGCTTGTGGTAGTGGTGTAGCTACGAAGGTTATAACAGTAAATGCATCACCATCAGCAGGCACTATTACTGGTGCTTCTGCAGTATGTGCTGGTAGTACTATTACATTAAGCAACACTACAACTGGTGGTACATGGTCATCATCAAATACTGCTATAGCCACTGTTGGTTCTACTGGTGTTGTGACAGGTGTGGCTGGTGGTACAGTTACTATCAGTTATACAGTGACTAATAGCTGTGGTACTGCAACTGCTACCAAAGTAATAACCGTGAATGCTCTTAGTGGTGGTATACCTACAAGCGGTCTTGTAGCTTGGTATCCCTTCAATGGTAATGCTAATGACGAGAGCGGTAACGGGAATAATGGCACAATAACAGGTTCGTCAGTCGTTGCAGATAGAAATGGTGTTAGCAGTAGTGCCATTCAAGCTGTCGATACTGGCTCATTTATTAGAACATCTTCTGTATTAACCGGGGTCGTAAATTCCTTTTCGATGTCTGTTTGGGTAAACCCCCAATTTCCAGACTCAATTCGCACTCAAGGTGTAACTGGATCAGAAGGGTCTGGAGTACAAACCGTTATTCATGCCACCCATGGGTCAAATTGGGGTAGCGCCAGTTTACACGCGGGTGTTGGAATAAATGTTGGAACTAATCAAATTCAAATAATAGAACATGCAGATCTTTTTGTTGCCTCACCACTCGTTTACTCGGGAACGATAAGTGGATGGCATCATATTACTTTAGTATACGAATCACATATGCCAAAATTATATTTGGATGGGGCTTTAGTGTCAACGGGTTTAGTCAGCAGTATTCCAAACATCCACCCAAGCAATGGCCGTGACAATACTACACATGCAAACTATTCAAGATCTGGATTTGGAGCAGGGTTTTCTCCAACCGTTGGTGTTGGTTGGACAGCAAGTGGTCTTCCAACTCAATTTATTGGGAAATTTGACGACATCGCTATATACAACCGTGCACTTACTTCTACAGAAATTTTACAATTATACAATGCTGGCTCACCATCAGCTGGCACCATCACTGGCGCATCCACTGTCAATACAGGTAGCACCATCACCTTAGCCAATAGCACCACTGGTGGCAGTTGGAGTTCATCTAACACCTCTATTGCTACAGTAGGCAGCACTGGTGTTGTTACCGGTGTTGCCCCGGGTACGGTTACTATAAGCTATACCGTGAGTAACGCCTGCGGTAGTGCATCGGCCTCCAAGGTGGTAACGGTCAACGCTGCTATAGGAGACATTACAGGTACATTAGCCCTATGTGTAGGCAGCACTACTAGTCTGTCCAATTCAGTATCTGGCGGCTTATGGAGCAGCAGCGATGGCACTATAGCCACTATCAATGCCTATACAGGTTTAGTATCTGGCATTAGTTCAGGCACAGCTACCATTAGTTATTCAGTATCAGGTTCACTAGCCACCACAGTAGTTACAGTGTTGCCAACACCTACCAGCATCGCTGGCAGCAGCAGCCTATGTATAGCTGCCACTACCACATTATCATCAGCTATAGCTGGCGGCAGTTGGTCCAGCAGTCATCCTGCTATTGGTAGCATCAGTAGCTCAGGCACACTTACTGGCCTATCAGCAGGCACCACCCTTATTAGTTACACATTAGCTAGTGGCTGCTATGCCACGCGCACCATCACCGTTCATCCATATCCTTCGGCTATATCGGGCACACTAGTAGTATGTCAGGGTGGCACCACTACGCTCACTTCTAGCCCTGCTGGAGGCACCTGGAGCAGCAGCAACACCCGCGCCACAGTTAGCTCATCGGGCGTGGTTACAGGTGTCACTGCAGGCACAGCCGATATTACCTATACCTCACCCCTTGGTTGCATGGTCAAACGTCAGCTTACCATCTTAGCTACCCCAGCAGCTATCAGTGGTCACAATACACTCTGTCGCTACGAGACCACCGAACTTACCACCGAGAGCACTGGCGGCAGCTGGAGCAGCAGCAATACTGCCGTAGCTACTATAGACGAAGACGGTATAGTAGCCAGTCTTACTACAGGCACCACCCTCATCAGCTATACATTATCTGGTGGTTGCGCTGCCACATTTGGTCTCACAGTCAATGCTGCACCAGCAGCCATCACCGGCAGCAGCACCACCTGTGCCGGAGCTAGTGTAGTGCTCAGCACCATGACGGGTGGCGGCACCTGGTCCATCAGCGATACCGCAATAGCCACAGTAGGAAGTTCTGGTATCGTCACAGGCATATCAGCTGGTGTTGCTACCGTTAGCTACACCTTATCCAATGGCTGCTATACTACCACATTAGTTACCATCAATACCTTGCCTGCAGCCATCACTGGCCTCGATGCAGTATGTGTAGGCACCACTACCACTTATACTTCCACCACCACAGGTGGCAGTTGGAGCATCAACATGCCCACCCAGGCCACCATCAGCAGTTCAGGATCGCTCACAGCCCTCACAGCAGGCAATCCTGTCCTTACCTACACCCTCAGCAGCGGATGTCGCACCACCAAATCAATCACAATCAATGGGCTACCTTCAGCCATTACCGGTACGCTTACCCTTTGTCAAAGCGCCACCACTACCCTTGGCTGCCTCCCATCTGGGGGCAGCTGGGTTAGTGGCAATACTGCTATAGCTACTATAGATACCTCTGGCGTGCTTAGTGCAATAGCTACAGGTACCGTATCTATAACATATACCACCGCAGCAGGCTGCAGTAGGGTAGCGGTGGCTACAGTCACCCCAGCTCCCACAGCACTTAGTGGTTCGCTGTCAGTGTGCACAGGCACCACACAGCTGCTTAGTTCATCGCCTAGCGGAGGCAGCTGGAGCACCAGCAACACCTCAGTAGCTACAGTGTCGGGCGGCACCGTTAGCGGCATATCGGCAGGTACAGCACATATCACCTATGCATTAAGTGGTGGTTGTCGTGCCACAGCTACTGTTACTGTTAGCACATCGCCAGCAGCCATTAGTGGCACAGCAGCACTGTGCCAGGGTAGCACCACCACCCTTAGCAATACTACTAGTGGCGGCAGCTGGAGCAGCAGTCACACAGGCATAGCCAGCATAGGCAGCACCGGCATAGTAGATGGTTTAGCCGCAGGCACCGCCACCGTTAGCTACACCTTATCTAGCGGTTGTGCCCGCACAGTTATTGTTACCATACATGCACTACCATCAGCGTTTAGTGGCAGTCTATTGTTGTGTGGTGGCAGTAGTAGCAGTTTATCTAGCACCCCCACTGGCGGCAGTTGGTCTAGTAGTCACACAGCCATAGCTACCGTCAATATGTATGGTACTGTCAGTGCAGTAGCCGCAGGCACCAGCGCCATCAGTTACACCCTAGCCACCGGTTGTAGGCGCATAGGCATAGTTACTGTTAGTGTCAGCCCGTCAGCCATCAGTGGCACTGCCAGTATCTGTGTAGGTCAGTCCACCGCACTTACAGCTAGTCCATCAGGCGGCAGTTGGTCTAGTGCCAATGCTGCAATAGTATCTATAGGCAGCACCGGCATAGCCACCGGTATAGCCACTGGCACAGCAGCTATTAGCTACACAGCAGCTAGTGGATGTTCGTCTATACGCATTGTCACGGTCAACAATAGTCCTACCGCCATCACGGGCACAGGCACAGTATGTGTAGGTGCCACCACCGCCCTCAGCAGTGGTCCATCTGGCGGCACTTGGCGCAGTTCAGCTTCGGCTCGCGCCACAGTATCTAGTGCAGGTATCGTAACAGGAGTAGCCGCAGGCACTGCCACTATCTCCTACAATATGGCAGGCGGCTGCCGTGCCACCACAATAGTTACCGTATTGGCACGCCCAGCAGCAGTTAGCGGAGCCGCTTCGCTTTGCGCAGCTAGCGTCACCACTATGAGCACCACCGCTACTGGTGGCACCTGGAGCACCAGCAATACCGCGCTAGCCACCATAGGCAGCACCGGCATACTCACAGGCGTTAGTCAAGGCACAGTTATTGTATCCTATACGTTTAGCACTGGTTGTGCATCCACCCGCTCAGTAGTGGTCAATGCTAGCCCATCAGCATTTAGTGGCAGCAGCAGCGTTTGTCGCGGCAGTAGTGTTAGCTTTACCTCTAGCCCAGGTGGCGGCACATGGAGCAGCAGCAGTGCAGCCACAGGCACCATAGGCACCACCAGCGGTTCTTTTGTAGGCCTTTCAGCAGGCACCACCAATATTACATATCGTCTCAGCACAGGGTGCAGCAGAGTACAGACAGTAACAGTAAATCCATCTCCCGACACCCTCATTGGCAATAGGGCCATCTGTTTAGGTACCACTAGCACATTTACAGCTAGTCCATCGGGTGGCAGCTGGAGCAGTAGCAACACCGCAGTAGCCACTATCAGCAGCAGCACAGGTTTAGCCAATGGTCTGTCAGCAGGCACCACTGTTATTACCTATACGGCATCTGGCGGCTGTTATCTTACAGCAATAGTTACAGTCAATACCTCATTTGCCTCAGTTATCCCCACCGTCAATGTGTGTCAAGGCAGCACCGCCACACTTACGCCACCAGTAGCAGGAGGTGTATGGAGCAGCACCAATACAGCTAGAGCCACAATAGACGCTGGTAGCGGCTTAGTAAGCGGTCTTAGTCTAGGCACAGTGCTTATTAGTTACACGCTTGGCGGAGGCTGTGCCTACACCACTATAGTCAATGTAAGCACCACACCAGCTACACTATATGGTGCTACCGATGTATGTACAGGTCGCACAGCTACATGGGTCAGCACAGCCTCAGGCGGTAGTTGGAGCAGTAGCAACCCATCAATAGCCAATATCAATGCAGCCTCAGGCTTGCTAACAGGTGTATCAGTTGGCACAGCCACTATATCCTACACCATAGTAGGCTGTGTACGCACTAGGCCAGTAACGGTCAATGCAAGCCCTGCTGTCATCACAGGGCCAGGCACAGTAGTGTTGGGTAGCAGCATCACCCTTAGCAATGCCACAGTAGGTGGCGTATGGAGCAGCAGCAATGCAGCACGCGCCTCAGTCATTCCAGCTACAGGTGTGGTTACCGGCATGAGCGCTGGTGCCGCTACCATTACCTATTCCGATGCTACCAACGGCTGTTACCAAACCAAGCCAGTCACTGTTACCGTATCTCGCCCTGGTGCTAGCACAGCAGAGGCAGTGCAGGCGTTTAGGTTACACCCCAATCCTACCAGTGGCATACTATATGCATCAGCAAGTCAGTCGGGCATATTAACCCTCTATACCTTAGAAGGTAAAGAAATAGGTAGCTACCCAGTAGGCACAGCAGAAGTGCAGATAGACTTAACCAAAGAGTTATCATCAGGCATGTATATAGGTCGCTTCATAGGTAGCAATGGCTATACCGAAACTTTAAGAATCATCTATACCCGCTAATAAACACACCTTACTACAAACAAAATAAAATAGAAATAAATGAAACAACTACTCAACATTTTTGTACTGGTACTTCTGGCTAATGTAGCCATTGCCCAAGCTCCACAGGGCATCCCCTACCAAGCGGTAGCAAGAAACAGTAGCGGAGCTATACTAGCAAGTACTGCAATCTCTGTGAGATTTACGATACGAGATAGCATAGCCACAGGAGCTATTAAATACCGTGAGACTTTTTCTGTGACTACCACAGCTCAGGGTATGTTTTCAGTGAATGTCGGACAGGGAACTGTAGTATCCGGAACATTCGCAGGTATCAATTGGGGCACAAATGCTAAGTTTATGCAGGTAGAACTGGATCCAGCCGGTGGTTCATCCTACATAGATATGGGCACCACACAAATGATGAGTGTGCCTTACTCATTAAACTCAAGTTCTTTGAAACTAAGAGTTAGTGCTACTGGTGATACATTGTACAGTGGTGGAGGTAACTTTGTGATTATACCGGGTATCAGTGCAGCAAACTGCACACTGCCTACACCCGGTGCCATTACTGGCACAGCTACAATATGTGCAGGCAGCAGTACTACGTTATCAAACGCTACTACCGGTGGTACGTGGAGTAGCTCTGCTACTGGAGTAGCAACTATAGGCAGCACTGGTATTGTTACTGGTGTGGCGGCAGGTACAGCTATCATAAGCTATGCAGTAAGTAACAGCTGCGGAACAGCAACGGCTACGCAGATAGTAACCGTTAATCCATTGCCATCGGCAGGTACAATAACCGGTACAGCTACTGTGACAGCAGGCAGCACCACTACACTCAGCAACGCAACAGGTGGCGGTACATGGAGTAGCAGTGCTACTGGTGTAGCTACTGTGGGTAGCACAGGTGTGGTGACAGGCGTAGCAGCTGGTACGGCTACTATTAGTTATACAGTCACAAATACATGTGGTAGTGCGGTGGCTACCATAGTAGTAACGGTAAATGCGGCATCGTTAACAGTAGGTGCTACCTACGGTGGTGGTAAAATAGCCTACATATATGTAGCTGGCGACCCTGGCTATATAGCAGGTGAGACACATGGATTGATAGCTGCTCCGAGTGACCAAGGAACAGCACCATGGGGTTGTTATGGTACGTTGGTAGGTGGCACATCTACCGCATTGGGCACAGGAGCTGCCAACACGGCTATAGTATCTGCTGCCTGTGGCACAGGTACAGCAGCAAGGCTGTGTGCCGATCTGGTATTGGGGGGATATAGCGACTGGTACCTACCCAGCCGTGATGAGTTGCAAAAACTATATATTAATAGAAGTTCTATAGGTGGATTTGCCCCTGGTGGCTATTGGAGTAGTAGCGAGATCAATGCTACCGTCGCATGGTCCATCTCCTTCTACACTGGCAACCCCAACAACAGCGGTAAGAACACCATATCCTACGTGCGTGCAGTTCGGGCTTTTTAACAATTAAAACATGATGAATAATACCACTTAAAACAATAAAAATATAAACAATGTTTGAAAAACATCCTTCAAAAGAAATCAACACACTCTTTGCAAAAAGTTATCAGGGTGCCAATCCACAAGATTCGGAATACATCTTCGTAGGCAAGGACCCAAACCTTGCAAGTAATATTGAAAAACTCGAGGTATTTAAATACATGAGAGAGTATCTATCTAATGGCGTCCAATTCATTGAGAACCACAAAGTGCACCATCCATTTATGATAAAGAATGGAAATGGATTATCAATTTATAATGAAGACGGAAAGACATATCATAGAAAATTTGCCAAATTAGATCTTCCGGTTGAAACGCTTAAGAAAATTTCTTTTGTAGAATTAATTGGTTTTCCAACTACAGGAAATGCAGGAAGTAATCCAAGGCGATTTCGTGAGTATTTATTCTCTAGCGAAAACAGGGATAATTTGAAAAAATTAGACACCATACTTGATTCACGTGATAAGAAGGTATTTATTGCTTGGGGGCTTTTAGGGTATTTTACGGAGTTGAATAAAAAGGGTATGGGCTTCGACAGAATTTCAAAATTTACAAAAGAGGGTAGAGACCAATACAGGGTGCACGAGTTTGATGGGAACTATATCATCCACCCGCATTTTTCTACTGCTATTAGCAATAAAAATATTGCAGATATGAGCGCAATAATCAAGTCGAAAAGTTGAGTAGTACTTAATATCATTCCTACCACTATAAAGCTATCAAGCCGGCAGCAATGTCGGCTTTTCTTTTTGCCCTACAGCATTTACTTTACCAGCAGTACCAATCTATCCATGCCGGGTACAGGCATACCACTAAACTCAACTGTTGTGTCTGCAAACTCCCCATCCTTTACAATTTGCTACTTGAAATGATTCTTTTGCCTGATTTTTAAAGATACGGTTATTTTGATAGCTGCCTAACTTTGCACAAGAACATACCCCAGACAAATCCACGTGCATGATTCTCTGTCAGGAAATAAGTATCAGGCCTCACAAGGTCATGTGGGTCTTCTGCCTTTAATTCTTCTATTAGCGGTAGTAATTCAGGTTTAATAACCTGTCCGATTTCATCGAGGTAGTCATGGTACCGAGCTACAAATTCTATTGCTTCCATTTTGTTTTATTGTACTTGATAATATTTACCGTTTACTAAAATGGCTATTACATTCATTTCCCTGCAGATTGTCCATACCTCTACCGGTTGCAGTTTGTTTGGATTCATTACGTAAAATGTGTGAGTAGTGAATTCTGTTTGGTGTTTGATTGTGATTGTCATTTCTAATTGTTTGTTGGCTGAGGTATTAACTTCTTAATTTTTGAAACAGTATTAATATGCAGGTCAGTTATTTTGGCAACCTCACCTACCTTATAGCCTTTTCTTAAATAGTCGTAAGCCTTCTTGTTTTTCTCTTTGGATAGAAACGTAATCAGAGATTCTTTGCTACCTGTTTTTCTACCAGTGTAGGTGCCCTTTAGCTTAGCTATTCTTATGCCTTCAAGTTGACGTTCTTTTATTTGGCTGCGCTCCATTTCACCAACTATACCGAGAATAGATATAATGAGTTTTGAGATTGGGTTTTCCTTACCTTGTTCATCAAGTGTACGAAGACCTTGGCTTACGAAGTAGATGGTTATTTTCTTCTCAGCGAAGTAGTGTATTGTATTTATGATATCGCGGAGATTTCTTCCTAGGCGGTCAATTTGCCAAACCGATAAAGAAGTGAGAATGTTATTATCAACCAGTTTCTTTATCTCAATTCCACCGGGGCGTTCAAAGAAGGGTATTGCTCCGGAGCACTTGTCTTCTACAATCAATTTGTAGTCTGCGTCATTAACTCTTTGGCGGTCTGTTTTCTGGTCTAATGTTGATACGCGACAATATAAAACGTTCATTTTCCTCAATTTTAGCTTTGTGCTATTCGATGCCTAAAAGTCAGGAGGATATCCCGTTTTTCGGAATCTTTTCGAGGAATTCTTACGATCTATTTGTCCACATTTTTAAGTGTACTCTAAAATGTAGGCAGTCTCAATTGGAAAAGACTTGCACATCTGTTCGCATTCGTTCACATCAGTAGGCGGGGGTAGCAAACCGCCACCTTTACGCTGGCTGGCTAAATTATCATAGTTCGCTGTAAGACTATTTTTAACGAAATAGGTTTCCTTAAAACGAAACTATTAATTACCTTTGTATGGACAAAATGTAATGAATGGAAAAACTTTTTGACGTTGTATTTCTTGAAGAAGTTTTTGTTTTTCTTGCAGACCTTGACAAAAAACATTACGAGAAAATACTTTATAATATTCGTAAAGCGCAGTTTGAACACGACCCTGAATTATTTAAGAAACTCACAGATGAAATTTGGGAGTTTAGAACCTTTTATCAGGGGTTGCAATATCGGCTTCTTGCCTTTTGGGACAAGACTGACAACACGAATACTTTGGTAATTTCTACACATGGCTTCATAAAAAAGCGAAGTAAAGTTCCTGACAATGAAATTCAAAAAGCCAAGCAGCAATCGATAAAATATTTTCAAGACAAAGAGAAAGCTAAAAAAATAAAGAAATGAAAACCTACACATTAGATCAAGTTCAAGACAAACTTATAGGTAAAACCGGCACACCTGAAAGAGATAAGTTTGAGTATGATTTACAAATGGATTTAATTGGTAAAGCAATCAAACAAACAAGACAAGAACGCAATATGACACAAGAGCAATTGGGAAAACTTATTGGTGTGCAAAAGGCACAAATTTCCCGACTTGAAAGTAACGCAAGTAATGCGACAATAGACACCCTGATAAAAGTGTTTGCTGCCCTTAAAGCATCGGTGAGGCTTCAAGTAGAATTGCCAAACCTAAACGTCAGTATCGGGCAGTAACACAAGGTTAAATCGTGCTGTAACTATTTCTACTACAACACCGCCTTATTTTGACATTAGCAAGCATTACCTTCAAGAAGTTGCCAATCTATACGGTATTTTTAACTGGCATCGTGAAGGTAAGACTGGTATAATTGTCTGTTGAAGAATACATCTTGATGTTTTTTCTGTCTAATTTTAAGAGTCTACCTTAGTATTCACAATTCCCACAATGTCTAAACCCATACAATTAGATATTCCATCCCCCTGCAGTCAGCCTTGGCAAGACATGACACCGGTAGGGCAGGGTAGGCTATGCGCCCACTGCCAGAAAACAGTTATCGATTTCACCACCACTCCCGATGCCGACCTGCACAAATTCTTCACCAGCAACGAGGCTACTGTTTGCGGGCGTTTTTATGCCACCCAGCTACACCGCATCATCCATATCCCGCCACAGCCACACAGCCACCTCTATTACCTCACTATAGCACTCGGTTTCACCCTATTGTTCACCCATGCAGGCACCGTGCAGGCGCAGCCTAGGGCACCACTTACAGCCCAGGCGCCACCCGCACCACACATCCCCATTGTCGGCACAGATACCCTCTATGGCACTATTGTCGATGTGCAAAAAGAACCAGTTATAAGAGCACTTGTCCGCATGTATCAAGATGACAAATTAGCAGGTGCTTGCTACACCGATTTCGATGGCAACTATTCCATAGTCCTCCCCACCGCATCCTCATACCAGCTCCACATCCACCACGCCGCTCATTCCAAAACCATCATTCGCAATGTAACCTTACGTCCACATGGAGCTACAAATATCAACGTCCGTTTAACACCTCATTCATACGGCCAAGATCAAATATTCGAATACAATACCTACATCAACCCTACTATAAAAAGCAACACAGTCACAGAAGTAAAGCACATGTTCACTGGCGAGGTGCGCGATATTTTCGATACCGATCAAGCCCCATACAAAGTTCAAACAGGCCGCCGTTCAAATGCCCACCAAGACTCACTCCTCAATAAAAATACAGATAGGTAACAACGAACATAGCTACCCAATCCCCAGCACAAGTAGCAATCTATTCCATCACAGGCAGTAAATAATAGATGATCCAGTAATAAGCCTAGTTTGATGCTTTTAAAGACATCAGGCAAAAACTGGTATTACTACTGGCGTATTGATTGCTCTTACTAAGAACGGTTTCACTGTATGGTTGAAGTTGTCGTTCTTTTTCAAAATTTATTCCTCCTATGAGATAGTCATGTTTTTATGAGCAGATTATTGCCGTACATTATAAATGCTGTGTAATTCCAGCCATATAGTTTTTTGGATTGTAGCGTGTGCGAAATGAGCACATATTTAAGCTTATGCTAATTGTAGCACATAAAAAACACCACACATCACATTCGCTTTTAGTCTAACCTATACTACCTCAAGTGCTCACCTTACTGTGCAACAACTATTGTTCAGCTTACTACACTTGTGTCGCATAAGTACATAGTACATAAGTCAAGCCCAGCCTACATTCCTGGCTTTTTCACCCCGCAAAAACTGTATTAACTTACTACACTTATCTGTATAGTCCTTAGCAGTTTACTGTATAGCCCTGCACAGATAACTGTATAAGCCTCAAAACCCAATTATTCCCAACCAATAATCCATCCTATATTCGCCCGAAACAAAACCCACCCACATTCATCATGCACCAGTTTTCCCCTAATCGCACACACACCATGCCATCTAGCTTATACGGTATCATCAGTCCACAAATCATAAGTAGCCCTGCTTAAGCCAAAACATACACGCAACATCAATACTTCCCCAGCTCTATTCCATACCAATCCTCTTTACCTCCCTACACCACCTAATCCCTATGCTCACACACTCACATAACAAAAAAACAATGCGCAAAACCACTGCGCAAAAAGTGCGCAAAAATGCAACCCCCTGCACACACAATGCATTGATTATCAATCATTTATCACTAAACCTCAAAAAAACAAAAATGCGCAAAAACACCTACCCCTGCTCATCATATTCCACCATCCATTCTATCCCATATCGGTCTCTAAACATCCCAAAATACGTCCCCCATGGGCTATCCATTATGGGCATCTCCACCACACCCCCTACCGATAGGCCATTATATATCCTATCTGCTTCCGCTTTGCTATCCACATGCACCGCTATTTTGCTTCTGTTTTCCTCCTCATTCACCCGCCCCAGTATGTTCGGCACATCATTCCCCATCAGCATATTGCTTGCACCTATTGGCAGTGCTATATGCATTATTTTTTCGGCCTCTTCCTCCGCCACCACAAAGTCTTCGCTCGCCATATCCTTAAAGCGCACCACCCGTTTAAATACCCCACCAAATACCGATTGATAAAAAAGAAACGCCTCTTCTGCATTTCCATTAAAGTTGATGTGCGGATTGATTATAGCCATTGTTTGCAGTTTTAGTTCCTGTCCAAAAGTACTGCACCTCCGGCTACCATTAGGGGGCTTCTTCCGTCAGTTTCAGCCCATTCTCCACCAGCACATCACTATATCACTTATATTTACATAGTTTATACTCAGCCTCCCATCTTCTTTTTATGTCACATACCACCAACCACACGCCAGACCCTCAAGTTCATGACACCCTGCCAGAGCAGCCCTACAAGCTTTCACCCACCACTGTTGGCTGGGTAGTTTTTTGGTGTGTGCTCAGCCTTGCCATCGCCATCATAGGTGTCGATGTCATTACCCAAAACTATGGTATGGCATTATACCTCGGCATCCCATTAACCATCGGCTTCTTGGTAGGTTTCCTCGTTCGCAATCTCAAAGGGCTTATCAGTAAAGCGCTTGTAGTGTTGCTTGTCACCACACTTTTGTGTTTGCTGTTAATGGTCTTTAAGCTAGAGGGCGCAATATGTATCATCATGATCATGATACCACTCTATGCTATCATAGCAGTGGGCTTAGTTTTGGGCCGCCTCCTCTGGAACGTCGTCCCCAAATACAAAAGCTACTTCATGCTCCTCCTCCTCGTCAATCCCGCCTGCATAGCCTACGATACTCAGATAGAAATGGTCAGCAACACCATCACCACCCAAACCACTATCCAGGCCACACCCGCTCAGGTTTGGCAAGTCCTCACCTCTGGTGTCGACTTTGGCAAAAACAAAAACTTCTTCTTCAAAAACGGTGTCAACTATCCACTCAGCATGCGCCTCACCCACCGCAACGATAGCCTCCTCCTGCACTGCAACCTCCGCAACAGTATTACCGAGCTCTATGTCGATCAGCTCATTCCATACACTAGCATGAGGTTCAAGTCAGTGCACGATGTAGAGCCCGTCAAAGAACTCACCTTCTACGATACCATCAGCACACCCCACACCACAGGAGAGTATTTCAAGCACCACTACGGTCAGTTTCGGCTTCATCAGCTCCCCAATGGCACCACTCAGCTCATAGCCGAGTCTCAGTTTTCCTACAAGTTGGCACCAGCCATCTATTGGAACTGGTGGAGCCAGTACCTTGTCAAAACCATGCACCATCACGTGCTCCACACCATCAAAGACAGGTCCGAAAATCGCCCTGCCACATCCCTCACTCATTTATAGATGCCCGCACCAGTTCAGCATATCCACCAGCCTCACCACACCAAGCAGGTGTTCAATAGTGTCAGTCGTTCTTACGATTGGGTCAATCTCATTGCTTCCTTTGGTTTGTCGGGGCTCCTACGCCATCTCATGGTTCAGCGGCTCCCCAGTCATCCTGCCACACCCCACCACACACTCGATCTCATGTGTGGCATGGGCGAGACTTGGAGGCACATATTTAGGCGTGCCCCTCACACCCACATCACAGCTGTCGATTTTTCACAGCACATGCTTGCAGGGGCACGGCTGCTCAATCATAAGCAGTTCAGCAATAGGGTAGTCATTCTCGAAGATGATGTTTTGCAGTCAGGTTTGCAGTCAGCCTCTTTCGATTGTGTGGTTTGTGCTTTCGGGCTCAAGTCGTTCAGCCCATCCCAGCTCGGCTCATTAGCCAGGCTCACTCATCGGGTGCTCAAGCCAGGTGGGCAGCTGGTTTTTATAGATACCTCCATTCCTCCCAGCATCATTGTCCGCACCTTATTTCTTTGGCACATCACTTATATCATCCCATTCTTGGGTGCGCTCACAGGCAATAGGCAGGCTTTCTGTATGCTCGCTCGCTACACACGCACTTTTGGCAATGCTCGCCAGGCCCTTCAGCTTTTTGCAGCTCAGGGTTTAGTCCTCACCTACCATTCTTATCTCATGGGCATAGCTACAGGCTTTCATGGCCACAAACCTCATGCCGGCCCTTAGTTTATCACTAGCTCTTGTCAGGTGCTCAGTTTTATCAGCACCACATACCTCTCTTCACCCTACATTTTGTCGCATTTCGCCCGCATCACATTCAGCTTGCTTACTCATCTTTGTATCCATCATCACACACATCATTCTATGAGCAACAACGTCTCACTTCATCGCATCATCAAAACCAATCCCGAAAAACTATTTCGTGCCTTTACAGATCCCCTCGCTGTCGCTGCTTGGATGCCGCCTCACGGTTTCCTCTGCACAGTTCACCACCTTCAGGCTCACACAGGCGGCACATTCCGCATGTCCTTCCACAATTTTCACCACTGGTCACACCCACTCTTTCGGTGGTCAATACCTAGAGGTTCGCCCTGCCGAGTATCTACGTTATACAGATGTTTTCGAAGACCCCAACCTCCCTGGGCAAATCACCACTACCATCACCTTGCGCCCCACTTTGGCAGGCACAGAGCTCACTATCCTTCAGGATAATCTCCCCACTCTTATCCCAGTCGATATGTGCTACCTCGGTTGGCAAGAGTCCCTCTTCAAGCTAGCCAACCTTGTCGAGCCAGATATCCCCGATGCTTAGGTCGCATTAATACCGCTCTATTCCCTATCCACCTTCTTTTCCAGCACCTGCACCAGTTGTTGTAGCATATGCTTAAAGGTACTTATCTCCTCCGCACCCATAGCCCCGTCAGCCAGTTCCTCCATCATCTTTTGGGGTATTGTGGCTGCAGTCTTTTGTAGTTGTTTACCTTGTTTTGTCAGCCGCACCACCACACTCCGTTCATCAGTCACACTTCGTTCGCGCACCACTAGGCCCATTTGCTCCAGCCGTTTCAGCAGCGGTGTTAGTGTATTCGTTTCCAGCAGCAGCTTCTTACCTATCTCACGCACACGTTGTTCACCATGTTCCCACAGCACCAGCAGCACCAGATATTGCGGATACGTCACCCCTAGTTCATTCAGGTAGGGTGTATATAGTTTCGTTGTCAATCTCGATGCCGCATACAGCGGAAAACACAATTGGTGCTCCAGATACAGCTGTGCAAAATCTTGTTTCATAGGTCTGGCCGTTACAATATAGTTTGCAGATACGCCTCCATCTGTTCTGGTTTCGTCGTTGGGGCATAGCGCTTCACAGGTTTCCCCGTTTTGTCTATCACAAATTTGGTGAAATTCCATTTTATATCACTACCCAGCACACCACCCAGTGCACCTTTCAGGTAGCCAAACACGGGGTGAGTATTACTACCATTCACCTCCACCTTTCCATACATCGGAAAGCTTACCCCATAGTTCACCGAGCAAAACTCAGCTATCTCTTCCGCTCCACCACGCTCTTGTTGGCCAAACTGGTTACACGGAAAACCCAATATCACCAGCCCTCTGTCTTTATACTTTTTATATAGTGTTTCCAGTCCCTCATATTGAGGTGTTAGTCCGCATTTGCTGGCAGTGTTTACTACTATTACCGTTTTGCCTTTGTAGGCCTCCATTGAGCGCATTTGCCCATTCAGCAGCGCTGCCTCTATCTCATAAAAGCTACCCACCTGCATTGCCACTGCTCTTTGGCCACGCAAATAAGCTAGTGCTCCAGTGCTCCACAGTGCCCACAGCACCATTACAGGCTGAAAAAACAACCTTACCAATCTTTTAGTATCTGTGTCTAGCCCAAAAGCTGATATCCCATTGGTGTATTGAGAAATATTTCCCGGAAATATCAATACAAAAAACAAACCTAGTGCCAGCCCCACCTGTACCCTTTGTTTCCGTAGCACCACCATAGCCACACCTAGCCCTATCTCCACCACGCCCGATGCCAGCACCACCATGCCCATAAAGTTTACATCATTCGGCAGCCACCTCGGCACTTGTGCCAGAAATTCTTGTCGTTGAAAAGTTAGGTGTCCCACTCCAGCTAGTATCATTGCTGCCCCCAGCACCACCCGCATCACATGTTGTAGCATTGCTTTTCTTTTAGGTCGTTTCAGTTTATATCGTGTACGATGCAAATGTACATTGCGTCCTACCACACATCCGCATATCTTTTCCTAATGCTATCATAATTTCTAACAACAAGTTCATTCATAGGTATTAACACATAGGCCATTAAGTTATTTCTATCGCCATTACACTTTTTTATGATCAACTTTGTATCAAAACAATACTACCATGACTACTTTTAAGATATTATTCATCACGCTCATCCTATTAGCCCTTACCTATACAGTAGTTACATTCGCAGCCAATCGTAAAGTGGAACGTCAAAAATATCAACTCATTAAAGACATCAACGGTATTGAAATCCGTTTTTACCCTCAAGCAGTTATGGCTACCGTCTCCACCACAGGTAGTTCTTATATGGCTGGCAACAACAATCACTTTCGCACCCTGGCAGGCTACATTTTTGGCGGCAATAAGTCCTCCCAAAAAATTGCAATGACAGCACCAGTCCACATGCTTACAGATTCTGGGCAGTCCAAAATGAGTTTTGTTATGCCATCCAGTTACGATAAGGCTGCTCTTCCCACCCCAAACGACTCCTCTGTTCAGTTACACTACTCACAGTCAGGTTACTTCGCCGCCATCAAATTTGGGGGTTATGCCAACGAGCAAATCATTAACCGTAAAATCGAAGAATTGCGTACCGCAATACTAGCATTAGGTTATCAACCACTCAGCACCTTTTCCTACCTCGGCTATAATGCACCCTGGGATGTTCTCAATCGCGAAAACGAAATTATTGTTCGTATAGACTACAGCAATTCATAGCAATCACACTTTCCATTCAGTGTGCTTTACAAAACAATCAATCCCATTACCATGCTAATGATCTATAAATTATATTTCTGGCTGCTATAACTTTTTCTATAAAAAACCTTTAAAAAAATCTTGATCAATTTCGTAAATAATTACAGGTTTTAACCCAATCTTATTCTTTTCAAATAGTTCTACAAGTCTATCGCCATCTATTAACTCTATAGGTGTTACACCATCTCTATTAGCTTCGCTTTTAGCTTCTTTTGTAAATCTTCCAGTTGTGATGATTAGTCCTTTTTCTCCTCGTCCTTGCATTGCACCCCTAAAGTCTCTTACATGATGAGGCGAAACAGTTTCTTTATATCTTTTACATTGAAACACTATATTCAAACTAACAACATCATTTAGTTTCACCAATCCTTTTCCATCAATACCTTGGTCTCCTGCTCCACCTGTAATTGCAATGTCTGTTATACCAATCTCAGTCAATAATCTTTTACATAATTTTTCAAATCCTCCGGGAGAAAGGTTTCTAATCAGATTAAGTAAAGCTACTGTATGTGTTTCATCTTCAGTTGTTATGTTGTCGAACGTAGATTCCTTCTTTGCTAGTTTTGATGTTGCAGTTTTCTTGACACGTTCTTGTACCGATTTAAAAAGCAAGTAAACATCATCTTCATTTAAATGCTCATTAAGACCTTCTTTTGTTAATCGCCAAATACCTCGCTGACCGTTATCTATTAAACCACTCTTAAATAGATAAAATCTGGCCCACTGTATTTGGTTCCTAATTCTAGATTGACCATTTGTTGTTGTTTCTTCTAATTCAGCTTCTGTTATACCTAAATGGCTGATTACCTGTTCTATAATATCAGAAGATTCGCCTGCTCCTCCATTGTTTTGTAAAGCAGTCAATACTGGAATTATATACTTTAAAAATTCAGGTCCTTTCATAATTTGTTTGTTAGAACTGTATGTATTGAACTTTGCATTATATACATACGTGAGGTCAGTGATAGACTTAATATTATCTATAAATATTACAGCTGTAAAATCGATTCAAATTCATTTGCCGTGCAGCATTAATATTCAGTGGAGTATTCCTAAACTCATTCAATTTCTACCCTCTATGACCTACAAAATTTGTGGATAAGTTTTAAGCCATAACTCAGGTTCTTATAAAATCATGGGGTATTTTTGCAGCCCAAATTACCGTTAGTAGTTTTCCGCAGCACAGTTCATATTTGTTGCTGTCATCTTTCTTCTATTAATTTTCACCCTTCATCTACCATCATCTATCACCGTATTATGTTCCCATATTTCTGTCATATTATTAATTTTCTGTTCGCAAAATCACCCCCATCACCCCATGCAAAAAGTGCGCAATTTTCCACCACCCACACGTCAATATTCATTGACTATCAATCACTTATCTAGCCACCCTCAAAAGTAAAAAGTGCGCAATTTCCCTGCACCCATTCCACACCAGTCACATCCTATTATACACCGTATCTTGCACCATATATTATGCGCTTCTTCATCCCAATACTTATATTATTGTCTCTGGTTTTCAGTGTAGCAGCCCAGCCCATCACCATTGTCAAGGCTCGCCAGTTTGCCGATCTCTCAGGTCCGGCTCCCCTCACAGATACCATTCATATCATCGACACTAAAACCCAGAACCTTATACTTGCTTATCTCCACTCAGCACGTCCACTCTCCAAGCCATGCAGCATAGAAGCTAGGGCGCAGCTCTTCCACGCCGATACCCTCTATACCATCGGCTCCGCTTTCCAAATCATGGTCGGCCCCCATTGCCACACCCTCCCTACCGACAATCTACCTACACTTCTTTCCATGCTCGATGCCCTCAATACAGATACACTTAGCTTTCAGCAATCTGCATACTATCAGTCACCGCCAGTCCCCACCATACCACAGTTACATCAGCTCAGCCTCACCTCCAACTCCTCTTTTCTGGTCGATACTGTCTACGCTGCACTTCAATCTTGGTTACCCGCTCAGGCTGCTGTTTATCAGTTATCTGTTTATTATGGTCACCATCTGCTAGAGCGCACCGTCCTTCGAAACCGTCATTCATCACCCCCTTTCACCTCACCAGTCGCTTATGCCGAGCTTTATATACAGTCACTATCATCCACTACTTGGCAGTTGAGTGCATGGCTTGGTGGCCCCGGTTACATATCGCTCATAGCCACACTCAGCAAGGGCCGTTTTTCTATTACAGCTATCACATACAAGCCATAATACATTTATATCATTTCAACATGCACTGGCTCGTCATTATTATCGCAGGTTTATTCGAGGTCGCATTTGCTTATTGTCTTGGTCGAGCCCGGCTCTCTTCGGGTATGGAGGCCGCAGCTTGGTACACTGGCTTCCTCATAGCACTTACTATTAGCATGTTGCTGCTCATCAAGGCCACCCAATCGCTACCTCTCGGCACTGCCTATGCCGTCTGGACGGGTATTGGTGCAGTTGGCACACTTATAGTTGGTATACTATTTTTTCAGGAGCCTGCAGGTTTCTGGCGGCTATTTTTCCTTACTACGCTTATATTATCTATAGTAGGGCTCAAGTTCGTTGCTCATAAGTAGCATACTCATTTCACCACAAAATCTAATTTTTCTAATCATTCCAGTCTTTTTGGCACACTATTTGTTTCAGCTTTGTTAAAATCCACATTCTTATGAACCACTCTATTCGCTTACTCATTCTTTTTATTTCAGCTTTGTTGGGCACACAGTCGGCCAAGTCCCAGTCCATCACATCATTTGCCGCTGTTCACTCTTTTTGCGTTTGTGCCTCTGTCAGTGCTGAGATTGAAATCGCTGGTTGCGATACAGGTCAGCTAGCCGAAATTAATTGGGGAGATGGTACCACCACTACTTACTCTGTTGTTAGTGGTTCTGCTCCAGATACAGGTTTAGCAGTTGGTTTTCATGTATACCCAGCTCTTGGCACATACACACTCCGGGCAGTACTTATAGATGGTGGTGTCCGTGTAGATTCCACTACTTTTTCTTACACTGGTGCTCATTGCACAGAAGTATCCTTTAATTCGTATTTAGATGCCAATTTTAATTGCAATTTCGATACTGCGGAATCCACAGTTTATGGTTCATACACAGTAGCAATAGATTCTTCTGGTTATCCTGTAGATACCATTAACTTCTATGGATATACATATTATAGGTCAAGGGGGCCTGTAGGTACGGTTTATGCATATCGTGTACTAGCACTGCCTTATGGTTATGTCGCTAGTTGCACATTACCAGTTTACTACGATACTATTACTACATCATTCCCCACCACATTTTTCAAGCGTTTTGATATTGGCCTCTCTTGCTCTTCTTTGCCCAATTTCGATCTCAGTGTCAATGCTACATTCCGTCCTGCGCTCACTGGCCTCAATGCTAATACAGCATATATATATACCTTCAATAACGCCTGTGTTCCTGTTCCCAGTGCCACAGTGAAGTTTGAGTTTAGCCCAAAGTTTGCATTCTCGCATATCATTTCAAGCCATGCTCATACTGTCACAGGTACTACTGTTACTATTGATGCGGGTAGCTATGCTGCTAATGAGTATAAGTATTTCATTGTCCAGCTCACTCCCGTTGCTCCACTCATCTTGGGCGATACTGTCAATTCCCTCTTTAGTATCTATCCTATTACTGGCGATGGGGTGCCATCAAACAATATCAAACCTCGTTGCGATACAGTTGTAGCCAGTTACGACCCTAACGCTAAGTCTGTTTATCCCACAGGTCACATCACACCAGGCACTCGTTTAGAGTATCTCATTCAGTTCGAGAATACAGGCAATGCTCCAGCGGTAAATATACATATACTCGATACATTATCAGATCTTGTCGACCCATCTACCGTTGTAGTGCATGGCTCCACTCACAAAATGAATCTTATCAGATACACAGCTGCTGGCAAGAGTATCCTCAAGTTTGATTTCCCCAACATCATGCTCCCCGATAGTTCCGATCACGAGGGCTGCAAGGGTAGTCTGGTCTACTCCGTTCGTTCTAGTTATGCACTTACACCTGGCACCACAGTCACCAACCGTGCTGGCATCTATTTCGATTTCAACGAGGTCGTTATGACCAATACTGCCTACAGTTTATATCCTAATCCAATGTCAGTTGCAGATGCTACCTCACTACCAGTTCAGGTATTCCCCAATCCAGTTAGCAATACTTTGCATGTAGATGTTGCAGGGCAAGACTACAGTCATTTGGTTGTTTACGATGTGGTCGGTCGTCAGGTTCGTCAGCATTCAGTCTCATCTGGCAGCAACACTATCGATGTCAAGTCACTTCCATCTAGTTCCTACTATGGTGTGCTTTCAGGCGCTGCTGGCAAACAGGCTTTCAAGTTCACCAAACAGTAAATTGTGTGTTTGATTATAATAGGTGGCCTCGGTTAGTCCGGGGCTACTTCATTCTTGTCAATCATCCAATGCATTTTTGCAATAAATACAAACCAACTGCGTACCTTTGCACCCCGAAAACTATTCCGGTTTCTTTCTAATAAGTTTTAGCGGCCGGTTTTTCTTTTTAATTTATGATATCAGTAAATAATTTATCGCTGCGCTATGGTAAGCGCGTTCTGTTCGAAGACGTTAATATCCGCTTCACCGAGGGTAACTGTTACGGTGTAATAGGTGCCAATGGCGCAGGAAAATCAACTTTCCTTAAAATAATCTCTGGGGAAATAGACCCCACTACTGGCAAGGTGGAAATCACTAAGGGCATGCGCATGAGCGTCCTCAAGCAAAACCACTACGAGTTCGATGAAGTGCCAGTACTAGAAACCGTTATTCGTGGCAACAATGTGCTGTATGAAGTGATGAAGGCTAAAGATGCTATCTATGCTAAAGAAGATTTTTCTGAAGAAGATGGTATCAAAGCAGGAGAATTAGAGGGCCTATTTGCCGAAATGGATGGTTGGAATGCCGAAAGTGATGCTGCTACTCTTTTGAGTAACTTGGGTATCAAAGAAGAGTTTCACTATAAGTTGGTAAAGGAGTTAGATGGTAACCAAAAGGTACGTGTGCTTCTTGCTCAGGCACTTTTTGGTCATCCAGATATTCTGTTGCTCGATGAGCCTACCAACGACCTTGACCTCGAAACTATCAACTGGTTAGAAAACTTCCTTGCCGATTACGACAAAATTGTATTGGTAGTTTCGCACGATCGTCACTTCCTTGATACTGTTTGTACCCACGTAGCAGATATCGACTTTGGTAAAATCAACGTATTCACCGGTAACTACTCTTTCTGGTACGAGTCTAGCCAGTTACTACTCAAGCAACGTGCCGACCAGAATAAGAAAGCCGAAGATAAAATCGCTGAACTAAAAGAGTTCATCGCACGCTTCTCTGCCAATGCCTCTAAGTCTAAGCAAGCAACAAGTAGAAAGAAGGCACTTGACAAAATTAAGGTCGATGAAATGCGCGCTTCTAATCGCAAATATCCAGCCATACTTTTCAATAATCAGGTGCGTGAAGCAGGAGACCAAATTTTGGAAGTGAAAGGCTTATCTAAATCAGCCAATGGCGAAGTGTTTTTCCGTGATATCAGTTTCGACCTCAAACGTGGTCAAAAAGTTGCTATCATCTCTTCTAATTCATTAGCCACTACTGCTTTCTTCGAGATACTTGCTGGTGAAGATCAGGATTTTGGAGGCACTTTCAGATGGGGTGTTACTACCACTACTGCATATCTACCTGCCGATAATACTCGTTATTTTAAGGGTAATGATGATAATCTGATAGACTGGTTGCGCCAATACTCTGAGGAGAAAGACGAAACATTTATTCGTGGCTTCTTGGGTCGTATGCTGTTTAGCGGAGAAGAAACATTAAAGAAAAGTGCAGTGCTTTCTGGTGGTGAAAAAATGCGTTGTATGCTTAGTCGTATGATGATGATGAAAGGTAATGTGCTGTTATTCGACGAACCTACCAACCACCTGGATCTAGAGAGTATCACAGCGCTCAACAACGGTATGAAAGACTTTAAGGGTACAGTACTTTTCACATCTAGAGACCATGAGCTGGCTAACACCGTCGCCGACCGTATCCTCGAAATTACTCCCAATGGCCTAATAGACCGTGAGATGACCTTCGATGAATATTTTACAAACGATCGTGTTAAGGCGCTACGTGCAGAGATGTATAGTGTTAAGGCTTAACGCTTTATTATCAATATTACATCGGTCACTGTGGCAATAACAGTGACCGATGTCTTTTAAGCTAGCTTCACCAATTTTCCTAGTGTTGCTAGTGCTCTATCTACATCTTTACTCCAGGGCATACCATAGCTGAGGCGCATACAGTTTTTATATCTGTCTTGCAGAGAAAACATAGACCCCGGCGCTATTGATATTCTATGCCTCATAGCTTCTTTATAGAGTTCATAGGTGTCAATATGTGCAGCTAGTTCCAGCCATAATATAAACCCTCCTTTCGGTGCAGACATCTTTACATCAGCAGGAAAATATTCACTTACCGCCCTCGAAAATCTTAGGCTGTTTGCATATAGCGTTTGTCTTAGCTGTCGCAGATGTTGCTCATATCTGCCAGATGCCAAGAAGCTACCTATAGCTTCTTGCTGTGCAGTAGCACCTGTTATACTATGATACATTTTTAGTCTTCTAACCTTATCATGATATTTGCCAGCTGCCACCCACCCAACTCTATACCCTGGTGCCAACGTTTTAGATATTGATCCACACCATAGCACATTACCTTCTTCATCATAGCTTTTGCAAGATCGTGGTCTGCTTTTGCCAAAGTACACATCCCCATACAGATCATCCTCTATCAATGGTACTCCATGTTTACTCAATAGCTCTACCATTGATTTCTTTTGGTCATCAGGCATGCAGTGCCCTAGCGGGTTGCTAAAGTTTGGTACGAGCACGCATGCTTTAATATGATGATGTTCCATAGCATGCCGCATGTCGCTTGGGTCAACCCCTGTATCTGGGTCGGTTGGTAGCTCTAGTACTTTTAGTCCCAGGCTTTTTGCAAATCTTAGTGTACCGAAATACACAGGACTTTCTACTGCTATCGTATCTCCTGGTTCAGTTATTGCCATTAGGCTATATGCAATTGCATTCATACAGCCCGATGTTGTTATTATATCCTCAGCCTGTAGCCGTCCTCCCCATGTCATTGACCAACGGGCTATTTGTCTACGCAGCAACGCATTGCCCTGTATTTGCTCATATTGTGTGCCATTAGCAGGCAACTCTCTTAGTGCTTGCGTCATGCATTTGTTGAGCCCAGCAAGTGGCAGTAGTTCTGGCGCGGGCACACTTAGCGATAGTTGCGTTATGTTAGGCTGACTAAAATCTCTATATACCTCATCTATTATGGACTCTACATCTTTTTCTACTACTTCTGGAGTGGGGTTGCTTTTAGTTACTTTTCTCGGAAACTTCGCTGGGTTATAACAAACATAATAACCCGATTGCGGTCTAGATTCTATCAATCCCTTGCCTTCTAGGTGGTAATATGCTTGTAATACTGTGCTCACACTTATACTATGTTCCTTGCTCAGCAGGCGCACCGATGGTAGTCTATCGCCTATATGTAGCACATCAGTCATCACTTGCTGTTCTAGCAATTCTGCTATTTGCAAGTATTTATGCTCATTTATAGTTTTCCCTTCGCTAATCATATTTTATGTAGTGTCTCACTGTTAAAATTAACTGTTATGGTTCTAAATGCAAAAATTGTATCTGTTTTGGTTGTTGTGCTCATTGCATCTTTGCATCTCAACTATTACCTACTAGCATGTTATTGCTTTGGGCTAATAGAAATTATACTAGACTAGTTAAGATGAGTACGCAACTCAAAGCATATTTGGCATTACTGTACATATGTATCATATGGGGAACCACGTTTCTCGTCATTCGTATAGGTATCACACACTACCCGCCATTGCTCTTTGCGGGTGTTAGGCAGGTGTTAGCTGGGGCCATACTGATACCTATGGCATTATCCGCTGGTCGAAAAGCCGATTGGACCAAAGCTAATGTTCTAAGACAAATGCTTATTGGTTTTCTTATGCTCACAGTTGGTAATGGCGGTGTCACTTGGGCCGAGCTTTACATTCCAAGTGGTATAGCAGCTCTTTTGTGTGCACTTATGCCCATAGTAGCTGTTTTGCTCAATTTAGCTTCTTCATCCAGAGAAAAATTGAATACTTCTATAGTAAGTGGTATGTTGTTGGGGGTAGCAGGTGTAGCACTCATTTTCAGACAAAGTTTGGCAGACTTAGCCAATCCAAGATATTTAGGAGGAATGATAGTAACTATACTTGGCACTAGTGGTTGGGCATTGGGTAGCACTATCAGCAAACGTCATTCATCAGCCATTAATCCATTGTTCAATTCTGGTTTACAGCTAGCTTTCGGTGGTGTTTTTATGCTTCTGTTCAGCCCGCTTACAGACGACTATTCTAATATCGATGTTTTTAACACGGATGGTTTGCTTGCTTTAGCTTACCTAGTTCTTCTAGGTTCAGTAATTGCTTATTCTGCTTATATGTTTGCCCTCAAAAACTTACCAGTGGGTATTGCTACTATATATGCTTATATCAATCCGCTTATTGCAGTAGTTGCAGGATACTTTTTTCTTAGTGAGCCACTCAATGTTTATATCGCTTTAGCTTTTGTAGCTATCGTGTCTTCTGTTTTTATTGTTAATAGTGGCTATCGCAAACAACAGCGACTCGCCTTAGCTCAATCTTTAGATAAAAAACCGCTTAATGCTTAGGTGGTTATTTAATAATCTCTAATTCATTGATTATGAAACAAACAATTGCTATCACTACACAGTCCGATTCTGTCGTTTTAGACACCCGCAAAATGCCATTTGGCACAGTGCCCTCGGCGCATATGTTTATTGCAGAGTATAGTAATGGTGTGTGGAACGAGCCTAGAATTGTGCCATATCAGAATTTGTCACTTAGTCCTATGACCATGTGTCTTCATTACGGACAAACAGTGTTTGAAGGCATGAAAGCTTTTAGAACTGTAAATAACGATATCAATATTTTTAGAATAAAAAAACACAGTGAGCGATTCAATAAATCATTGTTTCGTATGTGTATGCCCTCGGTTCCAGAAGAGCTTTTTACAAATGCAATTACTAGCCTTGTTCGTTTAGATTCCGAATGGGTGCCTACCGATGCTGATGGGGCTTTATATATTCGTCCTTTTATGATTGCTACCGAAGAGCGAATTGGCTTAAAGGTGTCTGATGAATATTTGTTTATGGTTGTTTGCAGCCCATCTTTTGCATATTACACTCAGCCATTGCGCATCAAGGTTGAAACCAGCTTTGTTAGAGCAGCATCAGGTGGCACAGGTGCTGCAAAATGCGGTGGTAATTATGGAGGCTCGTTTTATCCTGCTTCAGAGGCTCGCAAATTAGGCTACGATCAGGTTTTATGGAC
>CALRKH020000039.1:0-27724 GCA_943367855.1 Asaia bogorensis
ACCAGCGCATTTCAAGAGCGTATATTACTGCTGGCAATAGGGGCAGCATGGCCTATAGCACTTGCTATGGCCGCAACCGCTATCATGCCGGGGCAAGAGCCTTTTCGCAGGCAAATAGCCATAATATGGCGGTCAATAGGAGCGCTAACCGAATCTGTATCTAAAAGCGACAGCAGACCTGGGTATCATGGTAGCCTGGCAGCAGTGTATACCAAAGAACGAGAGGTAAGAGCAGCTATAAACAGCTCTTTCGAGTTTTACAGACAAGCAGCACACCAAACCAATGCCACAGATAACAAAACCTACCAACTAGCACAGCTGCGGAAAATAGCAGGATTAGTGGCTGTAAACATAACTGCAATGGGAGATGAGATGAACCACATCTCCATTCACAAACTAGACCCTACACTACGCATCAAAGCCGCTGCTCTTTTTGGCGCACTGCAAGAAGCCTGCAATAGAATGTCGGTATATGTAGTAACGATGAACAGTGAGGAGAAACTACTGGTAGCATCGCAAGTGCGCCGTATGCGCAAGCTCACTACTATAATACGCAACTACCCTACTGACATAGAGACCCGACAAGCGGTAGCTATTTCTCGCATTTTGCAGTTAACAGAGCGTACTACTCGCCTGCTCGACAATGCACTACTTAGGGTAGAGCAAATGGGAGGAGACACTAGGGTTTTCCAATCGTACTCTCTTGTAAAAACAGCTTTTGTACTGAAACCTAAGTATCTGCTGCGCAACATTCAAGTGTTATTCAACATGAATACACTCACGTTCAAGTATTCATTACGCTCGGCTATAGGCGCCACAATAGCCCTGCTTATATACAAGCTATTTAATATTGACCATGGCTTCTGGATGCCTTTCACACTCATGATCATTATTCAGCCCTATTTTGGTGCCACATTCAAGAAAGCCAGAGACCGAATAACTGGTACATTACTAGGCGTGATAGTAGGTAGTGCTTTACTCTATCTACCGCAAGGCTACTATTTGCATGGTGCCATTATGTTTGCCACCTTCGTTCTCATGGTTTATTACGTGAAGAAGAACTATGCCATATCAGCATTTTTCATCACGCTCAACCTCATTCTACTCTTCAACTTCGAGGCGTCTTTCAGCTTAGAGTTAATGCAAACACGCGTATTAGCTACCATAGGAGGCTCAGTTCTTGCTGTTGCATCGGGCTGGCTATTACTACCCACCTGGGATAAAAAAATGCTACCCCGATTTGTAGCAGAGTCGGTAGTGGCCAACTACAGCTATTTCATTCAAACATTCTTTGTAAAAAGAGACAGCACCCAACAATGGACACGATATAAACGAAATGCAGAGTCAAAAAATAGTAATGCATTCGACTCCTTCAACCGCTATCTGCAAGAACCTGGAAAAAGCAAGAATGAGCTCTGGTATGAAATCATTACTTGCAATGTGCGCATCTCTAGAAATCTAAATAATATACATATGGAGCAGGACGAAAAAAACAACCTGCTTACTGAAACACTTACAGAAAATACTTACGCTGACAAAGTGTGGGAGTGCCAACGCTTATTTCACCAGGTGGTGGCCATGGCTGGACAAATGGATGCAAAATCGGTGAGAGGACTGGAACTACATCTCACTGATGAGCCTCCCATTCTTGGTCTCAATGCTGCACAACAGCTATTGCTAGAAAAGACTATTGTGGAGCTCATAGCCATCAAACACGATATGCTATCTATCAATAACAAAAAGAGTGGCACCAGTAGCACCACTCCTATTGCTACTACCTAGCAGTAAGTTCTATGACTTCACTTTACCAGCTTCTACAAGCGGTATACGCTCTTGTTTTATTTTATTGAAACCTCCCAATACATTTCTCAGATTGTGGTAACCTTCCTTCTTCAGTATAGATGCAGCTATAACAGATCTGTAGCCACCTGCACAATGTATATACAGATTATTCTCATCATCTATCATGGCTACATTCACTGAGTCTGTAAGTGTGTCCAAAGGTATATTGATAGCTCCCTTCACATGAGCCACATCATACTCACCAGGCTTGCGCACATCTATTATATCCATTCTATCGTCATGAGGCAGGTCCATAGCTAGCTCATCGGCATCTATGTCTATAATCATATCTATCTTCTCTCCAGCTTTTTGCCACGCATCATAGCCACCATCCAGAAAACCCAATATATTATCTATCCCTACACGGGCTAGTCTGGTTACTGTTTCTCGCTCCTTGCCTTCTTCTGTTACCAATACCAGATACTTATCAAACGGCAGTAGACTACCAGCCCATTCTGCAAATCTGCCCTCTAAACCTATACTTATAGCACCCGGCACAAAACCCTGGGTAAAGACAGTAGCCTCTCGCGTATCAAGTATCCATGCGCCTTCTTCAACCTTCTCTTTGAAGGAGGCAACACTTAATGGCTGCAACCCTTTATTATATACTTCATCCAGGCTTTCATATCCTTCTTTATTGATGCGTGCATTGATTGGGAAATATGCAGGCGGCGTATTAAGCCCTTCTGTAACGGTTTTTACAAACTCTTCTTTAGTCATGTCTTGCAGCGCATAGTTGTTGGCTCTCTGTACACCTATTGTACTAGATGTTTCGGGGCCTAATGCTTTGCCGCAAGATGAACCTGGACCATGAGCAGGATATACTATTACATGATCCTCCAATGGTTTTATTTTGTTTTGGAGCGTATCATACATCATGCCAGCCAACTCTTCTTTACTCATGTTGCCGCTGAATAAATCTGGCCTGCCAACATCACCTACAAACAAGGTATCTCCTGTAAAAATACAATGAGCCTCACCTTGCTCATTGTGCAGTAAGTAGCAAGTGCTTTCTAGTGTATGTCCTGGTGTGTGGATAGCTTTTATTTTCAAAGCACCTACCATAAACTCCTCGCCATCTTTGGCTACATGTATAGCAAAACGCGCCTTGGTATCTGGCCCGTATACTATTGGTGCACCAGTCTTTTCAGACAAGTCTATATGCCCACTCACAAAATCGGCATGAAAATGGGTTTCGAATATGTACTTGATTTCTACACCTTTTTCCTCTGCCATGCGTAGATAAACATCTACATCGCGCAATGGGTCTATAACAGCAGCCTCGCCATTGCTAGCAATAAAATAAGCTGCCTCACTCAGACAACTAGTGTATAATTGTTGGATATCCATAGGAATAATTTTATCGGTAGATGACTATAAAATAGCCTCTGGTCCTTAAACAAATGTAGGCAAATCGGCTAGGAAAGGTGCTATAAAGCTATAGCGTCTGGTGATTTTTATGTTACAATGGTATGTCCACACGTATCTGTTTAGAGAATAGTCGGCCCTTTTCATCCTTACCATTTATCTTCCACATTACAGAGCGTAGCACTACAATTAATGGTTTCTGGTTGGCAGATTTTACTTTACGTACTTCTTCCAGCAGGTCTGCCGTCTTTCTACTATTCAATCTACGCCTACGAGCCATCTTTTGTACAGCTGTTCTCACATCTCTGGCATCTGCATTGAAATGGCGTAATGAGCCCGGCTCTAAATCAGTAATGCGATAAACCTTTCCTGTTGGTTTTATATCGTCCCAACCAGTAGTGAGCGTGAGCGCATCTAGTGGCAAATCGCCATACTGATCGCTCTTAAGCACCACTATCGACTGGTATCTTTGCGACACCTTAGTCACATTACCCGATATCTGCATTGTGGCTCCTTCTATGTTTCCGGCTATATGCGTAAAAACAGCTCCACTAGCATTCATTAAACTTTTGCTACCTGCCTGCTTCACATTCAAACCTGGTATCACCACACTCACTTCTTTAAACTCAGCCCTCAAGCCTGCGGTATTAGCTGGTAGTGGTGCAGCAGCCATATTGCCTGCGGGCGCTGGCTTTTTCGAGCCTGGTGGCACAGCTGGTGGCGGCTTACCAGGCCCTTGTTGCACTACTGCAGTGTCTGGCTTAGTTTGCTCTGGCTCTTCTTCTTTAGCAGGAGGAATATCTGGTTTCAGGTCGGCCACTAAATCCTTAAGTTGGTTAGGGTCGGTTTCTGTCACTATCATAGTAGAGTCACCTAGCACTATTGGGCCACGACTTTTGCCACCACCTTCGCCGCAAGAGACAAGTGTAGTAGCAACCATCAATACAAATGCAGTATGTCTGAAGGATACCATGATGTGAAACGTTTTACGAATATACTTATAAATAAGTTGGTAAGAAACAGACATGCTACCTGTCGCTGTCCGTCTCTTACCAACAGTTTATTAGAATGATAATAATTTTTGTATTGAATTGTGTAGGCGGCTACCAGCCATAAAATTTTGCTCCAATTCTATAGCGAAAGGTACAGGAGTATCTAGGCTGGCACACCTCATCACAGGGGCATCAAGACTGGCAAAACAATGCTCTGCAATCCATGCTGCTATCTCGCCACCATATCCACCTATCAGCGTATCCTCATGCAGCACTAATACTTTGCCAGTGGCTTCCACACTTTCTCTTATAGCATCATAATCTAGCGGCAGCAAAGTGCGCAAGTCCAGTATCTCGATAGAAATATCGGGATGAGACATAGCGTATGTAGCAGCCCAATGAACTCCCATACCATAGGTTATAATAGTAATGTCAGTACCAGATTGCACTTTGCGTGCTTTGCCTATTTCTACCGTATAATATTCATCTGGCACAGGTCCTGTAATACTTCTATACAATCCTTTGTGCTCAAAGAACATCACTGGGTTAGGGTCTTGTATAGATGCTATCATCAGACCTTTTGCATCAGCTGGCGTAGATGGGTATACCACCTTTAGACCTGGCACATGTGTGAACCATGCCTCGTTGCTCTGAGAGTGAAACGGACCAGCACCTACGCCGCCACCTGTAGGCATACGCACTACCACATCTGCATTTTGCCCCCAGCGATAGTGAATCTTGGCTAGGTTATTAACTATCTGATTGAAACCAACAGTAACAAAATCTGCAAACTGCATTTCCATCATAGATTTATATCCTTTGATGGACAAACCCAGTGCCGCACCCACTATAGCACTTTCGCATAGTGGTGTGTTTCGCACTCGCGCTTTACCAAAAATATCAACAAAGCCTTCTGTCACTTTAAATGCGCCTCCGTATTCAGCTATATCTTGCCCCATCAACACCAGATTGGGGAAACGCTCCATACACTGACGGAGGCCTTCGCTTACTGCCTGAATGAATTTTTTGTCACTGCCTGTAGTGGTAGGTTTCACCTCGGGTAATGTGGCCGGTGCATAAACATCCGCTACTTCTTCGGCAGTATTGGGTGCTATAGGCGGTGCAGCAAAGCCGGCTGTAAGCCCCACCTCTATTTCCCTTTGTATGATAGATCTTATATCTGCTATACGCTCATCATCTAGCACACCTTGTTCCTTCAGCCATGCCTCATAGTTGGCTACAGGGTCTTTCTTACCCCATTCTTCAAAAAGCTCTTTAGGCACATACTTCACGCCACTAGCCTCTTCGTGTCCACGCATCCTAAAGGTCATACACTCTATTAAGATAGGTTTCTGCTCTCTGATGCACCATTCTCTGGCCTCGCTTACTTGTTTATATACTTCCAGTATGTTGTTGCCATCTATGGTTATGCCCTTCATGCCATAGCCTATTGCTCTGTCCGCCAGCTGCTCGCATACAAACTGCTCTTTTACTGGTGTACTTAGGCCGTATCCGTTATTTTCTATAATAAAGATGACTGGCAGATTCCAAACAGCTGCTACATTCAATGCTTCATGAAAGTCGCCTTCGCTCGTTCCTCCATCGCCACTAAAAGCTACAGATACCTTTTTTTCGCTGCTTAGTTTATGAGCCAGCGCTACACCATCTGCTATAGCCAGCTGTGGACCCAAGTGCGATATCATGCCACATATGTGATACTCATTGGCACCAAAGTGAAATGAGCGTTCGCGACCTTTACTAAACCCATCTTTGCGCCCCTGCCATTGCATAAACAATTTATCAAACGGCATCTTGCGCACTGTAAATACACCCAAATTACGGTGCAGTGGCATCACATATTCATCGTCTTCCAATGCCATGGTGGCCCCTACTGATATAGCCTCTTGCCCTATGCCACTAAACCACTTACTGATGCGCCCCTGACGCAGCAATACCAGCATCTTTTCTTCTATCATCCGCGGACGCACCAACTCTGTATAGAGCTGCACCAATAACTCCTCGGGGTAACCGTTACGGTCAAATTGCATATTATTCTTCTTTTTGTGCGCAAGTCTGCACCTGCGTTTTACAATGTTATCCTATTGCCTGTTGCAAGTCTGCTTTCAGGTCTTCTACATTTTCTATACCTACACTCAATCTTATGAGTGAATCAACCAATCCATTCTTCACCCTATCCTCTCTAGGTATAGATGCGTGTGTCATAGTAGCCGGATGACCTATAAGTGACTCCACCCCACCCAAGCTCTCAGCCAAAGCAAATAACTTGGTTTTACTAAGCACCTGTACTGCTTCTTCTATGCTGTCATTTTTGAGTGTGAAGGATATCATACCACCAAAACCACGCATTTGTTTACGGGCAATATCATGATTTGGGTGATCTTCAAAACCCACCCATATCACTTTACCAACCTTTGGGTGATTGCGCAAGAATTTAGCAATGGCTTCTCCATTCTCGCAATGGCGCTGCATACGCACATGTAGTGTCTTAATGCCTCTTAGCACTAGCCAGCAATCGTGTGGCCCAGGCACAGCACCACAGCTATTTTGTATAAATCTCAGGCGCTCCTCTAACGCTGCATCATTCATCACCAATGCGCCATGCACTACATCAGAGTGTCCTCCCAGATACTTTGTAGCCGAGTGCAACACTATATCTGCACCCAAGTCTAGTGGTGTTTGCAAGTAAGGTGAAGCAAATGTATTGTCGGCAACTAATATTAACTGATGCTTCTTGGCTATCTCTGCACAGGCAGCTATATCTATCACATTTAGCAATGGATTAGTTGGTGTTTCTATCCATATCATTTTCGTATTGCTATTGATGTATTGAGCCACATCTGCAGCATTGTGCATTGAAATGAAGTGAAACTTGATACCATAATTCGCAAACACCTTTGTCATGATGCGGTACGTGCCGCCATACAAATCGTTTGATACTATTACCTCATCACCGGGCGACAATAGTTTCATTACAGCATCAGTAGCAGCCATGCCGCTACCAAAGCTCAAACCATACTTACCATTCTCTATTGCAGCTAGTGCATTTTGCAGCACTGTACGTGTAGGATTTTGTGTGCGTGCATACTCATATCCCTTGTGATCGCCAGGTGCAGCCTGCACATAAGTAGATGTTTGGTAAATAGGAGTCATGATAGCACCCGTCACTGGGTCGGGCTCCACGCCTGCATGTATCAGTTTGGTATCGAGATGGTAATTATGTTCGTTCATTCTATAGATTATAAGAGTACAAAAATAATGATTGCCTACGCAATAGCCAGTTTTTAGGCTAACAGCACGGAATTTAACAACAGCTATAATACACAAAAACAATCCCCGCATGGAGCGAGGATTGCTAAAAATCATTTATTTAGTTCAATTACAACTTCTTAAACAATCTGGTAGTAGGTGCCAGTGCATTGTTTATCAACTTATATTCATAAGTAGTATCAGACAAAGACATTGTTACAGTACCTTCTGTGCCACTCACTAATCCAAGCTTAGTTTGCTGAGCTGGAAAAACTAACTCTACAGCCGAAGTTTGAACAAAATAAGCTGGGAAATTGGTTATGGTATCGCCTGCTCCATTGGCAGCAGCATCAGTAGTATAGTACAATCCATTGGCCAAACGCGACAACATAACAGTATCGTTTGAAGCTGCACGATAGTACATGCCCGCCAGATTGATAGTTGGGTCTACATTGGTTACTGCTACCCACAGGGTAGTAGTAGACTTCATACCATATTTATTGCTGGCCGATGCTTCTACAGGATAGAGACCAGGCTCTGTAACATCCAATTTGCTACGATCGAACAATACAGTAGCATCTTCATTATAAAAAGAGTCGTATGCAGTGCCAGTCATTACTGGCACTATACCACCCACTGGCATGCTATAGTACGTACCGGAAGTTATCTGTATTGTTGGTGTAGAATAGTTGCGCAAGTCAGATACCATAGCATCTTTCTTTTTGCAGCCTGCAATAGCAACTGCTGCCACAACCGATAATAACAATAGTTTCTTCATTCTGCTTTAATTTATTTTGATAATACAGATAATTACAAACTTGCCCACCATACTGGCGCAGTTATTGGCTGCTGACCTGGGAACTTACTATTGGCGGTAGCCTCACTAACAGGATACAACATACGTGCTGGATAAGCATTGCCTATAAAACTGTTGCGAGGAGTAACCAAGAAAGTAGGATAACCTGTGCGACGACGCTCTGTCCAAGCCTCAAAACCTTGAGTACCACTCATTGCAAACCATTTCTGCGTTATGATGTAATTCACCTTATCGGCAGTAGTGCCAAATACAGGATACATAGCCCAATGCGCAGGTGGTGTTGCGGTAGATACATCACCATTTACATATAGAGAATAAGCTGCAGTAGATGTCATACCCGCATTAGCTTGTATAGCCGCATCGTAGCTAACGAAGCTGGCACGCACACCATTAAAAAACAGAGTGGCGTCATCAGCTGTCATCAATCCACGAGCAGCAGCTTCTGCTTGCAAAAAGTAACTTTCTGCACTTGTTATTAGATTCACAGCAGCTGATGCTGACAGCACTGCACTGCCTGGTAAAGAATAAGTACCATTTGGCAATGCTACATCGTAAGAACTTTGCTGCACACCCACAAAGCCCATACCAGTTATATTGGTGTAAGTAGCTGCAATGCGCTTGTCGTTATTAGCGAGCATGCTGTCTACACAGGTTTTGCTGGCAGCTAATTGTTTATTACCAGCCAAAGCAATAGAATTTAACTCGGCAAACAATGGGTGATTATTACCAGCTGCTCCATTATAAGCTATACGAGCATCATCGCCCATGCCTATAAACTGTGGATTTGTTGCCAGCAAAGAGTCCATCGCCTCTTGTGCCAAGATTGGGTCTACTGATGCCATGCGCAATATGGTACGAAGACGCAAAGTATTAGAGAACTTCTTCCACTTGTTCATGTCGCCACCATACACTAGGTCGTCAGCACCTGGGCGTGCGCCTTTCACAGTAGCAAGAGCTACATTAGCAGAATCTATACATGCCAATACGCCACGATACACTACACGTTGAGAGTCATACTTCGGATTTACTATAATACCCGTCATATCCTGACCACGAAGCGCCTCGGTGTAAGGAACATCTCCCCAACCATCAGCCAACGTTTGAAATGTATATGCCTGCATTAGCCAAGCTATTGCGGCATATTGACTTTTATTTTCGCGTGCAGCTATCTTCTTTAGTTGATTAAAGTTTTCTGCACCAGCATACAAATTATTCCATGCAGTGTTAAATGCCTCTGCCTTTGGATTGATTTGGTCAAATTGTACATATTCTTTGCCATCTGGCGCTTGTGTCCAGTGCTGAGCCCAAATAGCACCAACTACTTGCAGGTTGGCACCCATAGCAGTGCCAATGTGTAGCTGTGCTGCTGGCAACACTGCTGCTGCCGTAGCTGTAGCTGCTACATTGGGGTTGTTATTTACGTCCAGGTACTTTTTGCAAGACGATGCGCCCAATGTCAATCCGGCTACCGCTGCAACTAATATCTTTTTATTTATAGACATATATCGTTATTTAGAGTAGTGGTTTAGAAAGTAACTTTTACGTACACGCCATAGTTTCTTAGATTAGGACGTGCGATGTAGTTAAATCCTTGTCCGTTTCCTGTTGCTCCAGCAGATGTAGCTTCCGGATCGTCAAATTTGTTAGAATTAGCAGTCCATAGCAACAGATTGTTACCATACACACCTGCCTCCAAACCTCCAAACGGACTACGCTGATAATAGCGTTGTGGTATTTGGTAAGAAAGTGACAACTCTTGCAGTCTTACATAGCTAGCATTCACCAATCCTTGTGCAGCCAGTGTATTAGGTTGCGTGTTGGTGTAATACTCATATGGAGAGAACTTAGTAGTATTAGGCAAGTAGATATTTGTATTTGCCACTTGGTAATAAGAATTTTCCCAAACATATGGATTACGTCCATTGGCAGTAGTAGCCTCCGATGTGCCATTCTCATCCATAGTCATCTTAGTTTGGCTGTAGTATACACCACCTTGTTTAGTTACAAACAATGCGTGTAGTTTCAAGCCTTTATATGATACATCTGTACCCCAAGATGCCATGAACTTTGGTTGGTAAGAGCCTTTGTAAACTGGCGTTGTTGTAGCTACTGGCAATCCCGTTGCCTGGTCTACTACTGCATGCCAATCGCCTTTAGCATCTTTCCAGTATTGTATGTCATTAGCATAGAAAGAACCCAACGGACGACCCTCTGCTGCTACTATAGCCATGCCATTGTAGCCACCCATTACTATATTCTCCTCGCTTGTATTGAGGTTTTCTACACGATTTCTGTTCACTGTCAGTGTTCCAAACAACTCCCATTTCAATCCATAACGAGTAGATATTGGCGTACCTTTTATTGCAAGCTCTACACCATTGTTAGATACATCACCTATGTTAGCAAACTGATACTGATAGCCAGATGATGCAGGCATCAATACTGGAGCTATCATATTGTAAGTATATGAGCGATAGTAAGTGAATGACAAATTAAGCTTATCGCGAAGGAAACCAAGATCTAAGCCAGTTTCAAAATCGCGTGTACGCTCCGGACGAAGTGTATTGTCGCCAAATGTGTTAGACACTTGATACATGTTCAAACCATTGAATGGACTTGTAACAAAAGAATTACCACCTGCTATGCTACCACGGGTAAAACCTGCATTGTTGTTAGCGTAAGCCAAACCATCGCCACCAGCACCGCCAGCAGCCATGCGCAACTTACCATAGTTCAATACTTTCTCTTTAAACTTCTTACCGTTTAGACGCTCAGTAAATACCCAACCTGCATTAGCACCCGGGAAAAAGTATGAGTTGCGTCCAGTAGCCAAAGTAGATGACCAATCGTTGCGTCCAGATACTTCCAAAAACAATTCGCGACGGTAATTGAATGCTGCATCAAAGAACACACCTACTGTGCGACGATCCATACGGTTGTTAAAACCTGTTACTGTTCCTGCATTGTTGTTCAGATTGTAATATCCAGGCAATGCCAGCCCTCCATTTTGTGGAGCTATGATGCCTGCCAGCATATTATCTTGCTGTAGGGTCATGTTGTGACCCATAAAGGCGTTCATGCCAAAGTTTTGATTCAGGTCGGTATTGTAGTTTACAATCAGGTCGTTGTATAGACGTGTAGCTCCATAGTTCGACTCTGTATATCCGCCCAATGAAGACTGATTGAAGCCAGCATAAAACGGATCGTAAGATGCTGCATTATACATAGGCGATTTGTAAGTAGAGCGATCTGAAACCGCGTCTACACCCAAACGATCAAATACGTGCCAATCGTTTTTCTTCCAGCCAAGTTTCAAGTCTCCTATCAACCTGTCAGCACGATTGCGATTATCGTAAGATTGTGCTGCCCAATATGGGTTGGTTTTGCTACCATTATAGAACCCATAAGATTCTCCGCCCGACGAGTCGAAATACTGCATTGAGTAGTATTTATTACCCAAATCAGATAATTCGTGAACAGGTATGTCTCTAGGAGTATTCAACAAATTGCCAACTACCGACCCTGAACCCAATCCTCCTTGCTCTGCACGAGAGTAAGTATTGATGTAGTTCATATTGATAGATGTATACAAATTGTGGCTCAATTCTGTACTACCGTTAAAACGGATACCATATCTGTTATAAAACGTATTAGGTATCACGCCAGTAGAGTTTACTGTGTTGAGCGACAACATGTACGTTGATCGGTCTGAACCACCAGAAATGTTTACGTTATTGGTAAGATTTTGACCGTGGTTGTAAAAATTACGAATGTTGTTTGGTTGGCTCGCATAGGGCTTCACCAATTGCTTGCCATCTATCACCTGACCCCATGGGCGCACACTACCATCCATCATGTATCCCCAACTACGATACTCGCGTGGGTCTGTAGGATTGCCATTATAGATATTACCCTGTCCATACTGGTCTTGTGTAGCTGGTATCACAGATGGGTCCGACTGCGTATAGCTCATTTTGTAGCTAATGTCCAACTTGCCATTTTTAGCAGGATTGCGCTTGCCCTTTTTAGTAGTGTACATCACCGCACCATTTGAGCCCATTGCACCATACAGTGCTGTAGCTGCTGCTGCTGGCAGCACAGTTACAGACTCTATATCATCTGGGTTAATATCGTTTGCGCTGTTACCAAAGTCTACCTGATTCAACTCGGAGAAAGCTGCATTAGCTGGGTTAAGACGACTTAATGTGCGGTCATAATTATTTACGGGCACACCGTCTAGCACTATCAGGGCATTGTTATTGCGTAGTATAGATTTCTCTCCACGTAGCACTATACGCGTGCTTCCACCCGGGCCATTAGTAGAGCTGGTTATATTGGCACCTGCCACTTTGCCTTGCAGCGCAGTTATAGCACTGGTGTTACCACCAGGGTTCAGATCATCGGCGTGTACAGTTGTTGCAGTATATCCTACATCACGCTTCTCTCTGCGCAAACCTAAAGCAGTAGTGATATTACCATCCAACATCTTCGACATAGACACCAACTTTACTGTTAGTGTTTGGCCTTCATCTTCTATATACTGTGTTGCATAGCCTATTCCCTGCACCACTAGTGTGTGTGCATCTTCGGGCGCATCAAGCATAAAGTCTCCGTTTACATCAGTAAGCACACTGCCGCGCGCACCTTTTACAGAAACCGTTACACCCTGCACTCCTTTGCCGTGCTCATCGACCACTTTGCCCGAGACAGCACGTGTCTGAGCCTCCTGGTCTTGGGCTACAGCCTGCAAGCCGGATGTCAGCATAGCAACCAATAATAGAGAAAGTCTGTTCATACTCTTTTATTTGTCTAAAGATTTGGTTCGTACAATATAGCACACGTCAGGCCATACAAATGGCTCAACGCAGGCGTTTGGGGGGTGAATTTATTACAAGTATGTGAATAAACAAAGGGTTCGTTTGTTTTTTCTTAACACCGACAACGATAAATTAAACCACAATACGTAGGCTTTTGAGATATGTCTAATCCCATTTTTTCTTGAAATCGCCCCGGCTGAAGTATTTTTCTATCAAACAATACATCACTATGAAGAAGTAACGACTACCCATCTCCCTGATTTTCAAGTTGGAGGTACCGTGTTTTCTGTTCTTCCAAGAGTTGGGAACCACTGCAAATGTATAGCCCCTCACTATGGCCTTTAGCGGCAACTCCACCGTCAGGTTGAAGTGTGGAGACATAAATGGCTTTAACCCTTCCATAGCTTGACGCGTATAGAGCTTAAATGCATTAGTAGTATCTCTATACCTCATCCTAAAGACAATACTAATCATCCTATTCACAAACCTATTGAGGTATAGTTTATTTTTAGGGTAATCTATCACATGGCCACCTTTACCCCATCTGTCTCCAAACACACAATCCACCTTTTGCTCAATAAGTGTGTTGTAAAATTTGACCAAGTCCTTAGGATCGTCAGACATATCAGCCATTACAATAGCTACACAGTCGCCAGCAAAATTTTCGAGCCCCTTACGAATGGCATACCCAAAACCATTGCGTGGGGGCTCGTTAAATATTGTTCTCAACGTAGGTATAGATTGCTGCAAAGTAGCAATCACCTCCACTGTATTATCTTTAGAGTTGTCATTGATCACCAGCAACTCGTGCGGTATATTATTACGCACAAGCTCATCATGAAACGCATGTAGCGTGTCTGGCAGATTTAGGGCTTCGTTATAGGCAGGTATTACTACACTTAGTTTCATTCCAGTTATTATACACCTTGGTGCAGGTTATACCCTACTCCTCATATTGTCAAAAATTTGGCTCATGGTTTCCTCGAGAGAGTATTTATACTCCCAATTAGGATAATGAGCCCTAAACTTACTCAGGTCTGATACATACCATATATGATCTCCAGAGCGATTGCCGTCTGTATAGCTATAGTTCATTTTGTTGCCAGTTATGCGCTCACATAGCTCTATAGCCTCTAGCATAGAACAGTTGGCAAATCGGCCTCCACCAGCATTGTATACCTGTCCGCCTGCTTGTGGGTTTTGGTAAAAATGCCAAAACATATTCACTAGGTCCCAGGCATGTATGTTATCACGCACCTGCTTGCCCTTATAGCCAAATATGGTGTAATGGTCGCCTGTGATGGCGCACTTCATCAAGTAAGAGAGAAAACCATGCAGTTGTGCACCAGAGTGCTGAGGCCCTGTGAGGCACCCTCCACGAAACACAGCCGTGTTCATGTCAAAATACTTACCATACTCCTGCACCATAATATCTGCTGCCACCTTCGATGCGCCAAAAACAGAGTGCTTGGAGTTATCTATACTCATTTGCTCATCTATACCATTTTTATAGTATTGATGCTGTTCGTTTATCTCCCAGCGTTTATCAAGCTCCACCAGCGGCAGAAAGTTGGGCGTATCGCCATATACTTTGTTGGTAGATGTGAAGATGAATACAGCTTTGGGGCAATGCTGACGTGTAAGCTCCAGAAAGTTGAGCGTACCATTAGCATTAATGGTGAAATCTGTTATAGGTTCACGAGCCGCCCAGTCGTGGCTGGGCTGAGCTGCAGTGTGCACTACTATCTTTATATCGTTGCCGTATTCTTTAAATATGGTCTCTAGGCCTGCATAGTCGCGAATATCCTGATTATGATGCTTATAGTTGCTATACTTGCGTTGCAGCACTTCGCAGTTCCACTTGGTAGATGCTGTTGGACCAAAAAAGTATGCCCGCTGGTCATTGTCAATACCAATTACCAAGTCCATTTTATCGGCCAGAAAGCTAACACTTTCACTGCCTATCAGCCCATTAGAGCCACTTACAACTGCTATGTTCATATTTATGCGTTCAGTATCGGTTTTAGTTGTTTTTCATTAGCGTGTATCCACTTCCAGGTGTCTGATACTATATCGGTTACAGTACGTTTAGGTAACCAGCCAGTGACATTGCTTATCATTGTATTATCAGTAATGTATAGCGGTATGTCTCCTTGCCTGTTTTCAACAACGGACGACACCCCTACTTTATTACCCGTAACCTGTGCACATATGTCTGTAAGCTCAGCCAAAGACACACTTGACGTCAATCCTCCACCAGCATTCATTGTTTTGCCACTTACCACATCAAAGTGATGTAGCTCATAGTCTACCAAATCAAACAGGTCATAAATATGCAATGCATCTCGCACTTGTTTACCAGTGCCACCGTAGCCAAAGTATGCTACATCTCTACCCCAATAATGTCTGGCTACCCATAGGGTTATCACGCCTTGGTCTACCTTACCCATTTGATGCGGACCCGCAATTACGCCACAACGGTTAATAACATAATCGACACCAAAAAATGCTCTGAATTCCTCTATTAACAACTCTGAAGCCAGCTTAGTAGCACCATATACCGATCTTGCCTTATCAAGAGGGAAACACTCCGCCACCCCTTTGGCACTTATGCCGGGCAACTGCTGTGTATCAGTTAGCTCAAAGCGGGTAACACCTTCTGTGTAATTTATTTGCTCTAAATAAGAAATTGGATATACGCGGCTTGTAGACAAAAAGATAAATTTGGCCCCGGTTCTTGCTGCTAGTTCCAGTGTATTAATAGTGCCTGTAAGATTTGTGTTGATTACATAACTCAACATCGCCCCCATACCTGCCATCACCGATGGTTCTGCCGCAGCATCTATTATATAGTCAAAGCGCTCGTCTAGTTGCAGATCCTCCTTATTGCGTATATCACCGTGTATAAAGTTGATGCCGACCTCTTTCAATTTAGGCAGGTTAAGTTCCGAGCCTCTACGCTTCAGATTGTCGAGCACTGTAATATTATACTCAGGATAGCGACCTTTAAGCATTAGTGCTAGGTTGGAACCTACAAAGCCACATCCGCCAGTGATAAGGATAGATAATTTATGCACAATCATTGATTTGGGGTGCAAAATTAACACAAATACGCACACAAAACATTAGTGCAATTTTATTATGTATCAGTTTATATTGCCTGCTTAGCTTTATCCAGACAGTAAATATTAAGCCGGCTATTTTTCAAATCTAATCTTCCAACCTTCAGGGTTTATGTCTATCTCATTTTTTTGTTTATTTCTTACCTCTAGCAGTTGTTTTTTCCAATTTTTGTCAGGCAAAATAGACGATTCATACTTTAAGTGAAAAGATAGGAATAAGTAATAGAAGATAAGATCTCTATAGTTGATATATTTATCAACTGCAAACATTATATACCAAGCAATACAAACTTCTGGGACAAAATAATATCTTGGACATCCTAAACCTGTTACTAAGTGCTCAGAAGGCCAAAATGCAATAATAAAACTACCAATAAAAAAAAATGGAGTTAAAATAAGTACTAATTTTCTTTCAAATTTAATTTTATTGTAACTCTTATATATAAACAATAAAAACAGTATTGCTACAGCAATGATAATGGCATTAAAAATAAAGTAAGGAACTAAAGACTTTACATCAAAACTGAAAAAGAATAATTCTCTAAAATTGTTGACCAACAACAACCACAAATGATTGGGTTCATTCGTGGTTTGTAATGCTCTACTTACACCACCACTTGACTTAATAAAGTACAATTGCACCAATCCGCATAAAATAATAAGCAAATAGGGGAATGAATTTTTAATCGTGATTTTTTTCTTGTTCTTAAATAAAATCAACATTACCAAAGGTGTAAGTAATAATGAGAATGGTCCAGTTAAACAAGATAAAATGAGCAAAACTGCTACCAAGACCCTGACTATTAGATGCCCATCATTATACCATTTATAACCGATTAGTAAAAATATTATCGGAATCAATGCAGAAACCCATATACTGTTCGTTAAATTCATGTACATCTCAGCTCCTATTGGCAGGTATACAATAAGACTACTAAATACAATCCTATGTGTTATGCCTAATTGTTTTGACATGAAGTAAATCATCACTGAGACAGCACATATCAACAGATAGAATGAAGCGTTAAATATAACAGCAACATAATACAAATCAGGGTTAACCTTGGTTGCAAAAATCGACACCAGGCGAGGGAAAGTGTGTAAATAACCAGCATACGGTGTAATTATAGAAGATAAGCCTAATTCTAAATTCTGTTGTAAAAACACGCTTCCATCCTCAGCCCATAACTGTGGATAACGAAAGGAGTCTGGCCTTCTAATATATAACCCAACTGTAATTAGAATCAACAATATAGTCAACTCTAAAATAACTTTACGAGGTTTTGGTTGAAAAATGCCTCCAGAGTAATTACAAAGATTCATTCAAAATAAATGAACAAAATTAAACCTTCTATTCTACCCCACATCATCACCCACGCATTTTCGCTACTTTTACAGCCCAATAATACAAGCAAATGAAATCTAACATCAATATAGAAGTAGAATTGTCTGATGACAAAATGCCCGAAAGTATCGAATGGTCGGCACCAGGTGGCGGTGTAGAAGAGCTACAAAAAGCTAAAGCTATGCTACTTGGCCTGTGGGACGGCAACGAAAAGTCAGCCTTGCGCATAGACTTGTGGACAACCAAAATGATGGTAGACGAAATGAATGACTTCTTTTATCAAACCATTTTTGGCATGGCCGACACTTATCACCGTGCAACACGAAACGAAGAACTAGCCAAAGAAATGAAAGAGTTTGCCAAATCTTTTCTCAAAAAAGCTAGTGACGCTTTAGAACAGTCTGAAAAGAAATAAAATAATTGTTGACCTCAAAAAAACTCAAAATTTTATGTCTCTGGAACTGAAAGTAATGGAGGAGTTGAAAAATGCCATGCGTGCTAAAGACGAAGCAGCATTGCGCACACTCCGCGCCATAAAGGCAGCCATCATTATAGAAAAAACAGCCGAAGGTGCCACTGGCGAAATAAGCGAGACTACGGAGCTCAAAATGCTGCAAAAACTTGCCAAACAACGCAAAGACTCAATAGACATTTTCGAGAAACAAAATCGTGAAGATCTGGCAAGTAAAGAAAAAGAGGAGCTAGCCATCATTGAGCGTTTCTTGCCTCAGCAAATGGATGCTACTGCACTAAGAACTGCCATGGCGGCTATCATAGAGCAGGTTGGCGCCAAATCGCCAGCCGATATGGGCAAAGTAATGGGAGTAGCCTCTAAACAATTAGCAGGTCAGGCCGATGGAAAAGCTATATCAGAAATGGTGAAGCAACTATTGGCTGCACTATAAAATTCTTAATAATAAACGATATAAAACAGTGGGCATACTCAGTAGGGTATGCCCATTGTTTTTCTGGCTTTCCGCTGCTGCTTATTGTTTACTTTTGGGGCTGTATGGGCTTAGATGGTACTGCGCTCCTTTTAATTGGCATTTTCTTCATCAGGGGTTATCTCAAAGGGCTTATAGTAGCTGCATTCTCTGTGGTAGCTATTTTGCTAGGTTTGTTGGTTGCTCTCAAGTGTTCACAAACGCTAGCTACATGGTTGTTGCTACAGGGCTATGCATCGGCAGCCTGGGTGCAGCCTATTAGCTACCTACTCCTTTTCATAGGTGTGGTGGTGGTGGTGCGCATGTTGGCACGGCTGGTAGAGCAGGCTGCAGAAGGCTTGATGCTAGGCTTTGTCAATAAATTGGCTGGCGGAGTGCTCTATGCATTCTTAGGTGCCGTATTGTGGAGTTCGCTACTGTGGATAGGTGCACAATCGGGCATCATTACCAAAGAGCAAATTGATGCATCCAAATCATACTCTTTACTGTCGGGTTTGGCTCCCTGGTTCTTCGATGTAGCTGGAGCTTTACTTCCATTTGTCAAAGATACTTTTGCCAAGTTAGAGCATCTATTTGATAGTGTAAATCACCCCCCTGCCAATGTGGATACTCCTTGACAACTACGACTCTTTTACACACATACTACACCACTATTTGTTGCTTACTGGGCACGAATGTGATGTGTATAGAAACGATCAACTTACACTAACTCAGCTCATCAACCTTAAACCCGAAAGACTAATACTTTCTCCCGGGCCTCGCACCCCTACAGAGGCTGGCATCACTATGGATGCTATTGCTCATTTCCACAACAGCATTCCCATATTAGGTGTTTGTCTCGGGCATCAAGCACTAGGCATGTACTTTGGTGCTCAATTAGTAAGAGCACCCTACCCTATGCATGGCAAAGTGAGTAGTATACTGCACAATGAAGCAGGGATATTTAACCGTATACCAAGCCCCACACAGGTCATGCGTTATCATTCACTTGCCATTACTCTATCTGGCAACGAAGCGCTAACAGCTACTGCACATACCGATGATGGCACTATTATGGCCCTACAACACAACACCTATCCTTGTGTTGGTGTTCAGTTTCACCCAGAGTCTGTTGGCACTGTAGCTGGTCAGCAAATGCTTGACAATTGGGCAAGGCTGTACCATTAACCGCATGTGTATAAGCAAGTTGTCGACACCAAACCGTAATTTGACCCAAGAATGCAAAAATGGCCCGCTACTAACTTTAATATTGGAGAATACGCGCCTTTCATGAGGTTGCTACTACCGCTAGTTGCTGGCATTATTTCCTATCGTTATCTCCCATTTACAGTCTCCAGCCCACTACTATTATTATCGCTGGGGCTGGCACCGGCCATAGCATTAATCATTTCTGCCTTAGGCCGTCGGTTTACCACTGCATCGAAGGTGGTATTTCCAATAGCCCTACACCTGTTTTTACTTTGGGCCGGCTATGCATCCTGTTATTATCAAGATGTAACTAACAGCCCTAACAATATAAGTGCGCATACAGGCACTGGTGGCACATGGTGTGTACGCATTGCCAGCACCCCTACTGTTGGGCCCAGGTCTATCAGGCTAATGGTAGAGGTACTCAGCCAATCAACTAAATCTACCATTGAATTCCGAACAGGCAAAGCCTACATATACCTTCCCGTCAATGAAAGACCATTGCTATTACTGCCGGGCGATACGCTCATAGTGCGAGACAACTGGGCCAAAATATCCAACAATGGCAACCCCTTTGAAATGGACTATGGAGCCTATTGCCGCATCAACGGCATCACGCATAGACAGTGGTGCAGTTACAATGATGTAATGCTGGTAGCTCATGCATCGGAGCAGTCATTCCCTGTATGGTCTAGATTCCATTACCGATGTATGGCTATCATCAAAAATTACCTGCAAGACAGACCAGCATCGGGCTTGCTACAGGCTATGTTGCTGGGCAATGAGGCGAATCTGGATACAGATATGCGCAACACCTTTACAGCTACAGGCATAGTGCACATTATAGCCATCAGCGGTGGCAATGTGGCTATTCTATTCACTATTATATGCTATCTGCTATGGTGGATACGTCATAATAAATACTGGCCAATCAAGCTAGCCGTAGCAGCGATACCAATATGCTTCTATGTATTAATGGCAGGCGCGCAACCCTCAGCCACCAGAGCAGCAATTATGTTTATGTTGGTAGCCTTAGGTGCCATCTTCAGAAAACACAGCAACCCACTCAATGAACTTTTAGCTACATGCTTTATCATGCTGGCAGCCCAACCTTTCTGGTTGTATAGCGTAGGTTTTCAGTTGTCTTTTACTGCTGTGTTGTCTATTATACTCTTCTATCCATCTATACTGGCGCGCATACCTGGCAGCAACCTTACTACCCACAAATCTATTGTTTGGCTTATCAACTTACTGAGGCAAAGTATAGCAGTAAGTATAGCGGCAGAGATACTTATTGCACCATTGTGTATCTACTACTTCAATCACTTTCCTATTAGCTTTCTGCTATCCAATGTATTAGCTGCACTCTTCGCTTTCTTGGTGCAGCTTTTAGGCATAGCACTTTTAGCGTTCTCTGGTTTACCAACCATAGCACATGGCATAGCAAGTACGCTAGATGTTATCACCAACACCTGCTCCAGCTTACTCCACCATCTTTCTCAGTTTACTCATTTATCTTTATCCCAACTCACCATATCAGCACCTCAGTTACTCTTAGTCTATATCATCATTACAGCCACAACACTTAGGTGGCGTCACGGCATCAGGCAGGCTACTTATATAGCTGGTAGCGGGCTTGTGCTATTAGGCGTACTTATAGGTATAGATTGGCACCGCACACAGCAGCAGCAGAGGCTTGTGGTTTACAACTGTTACAGAAGCTCTTATGCCGAATGGATGAAAGGTAATAGCTACACCCCAATTGGCATACCACCACCAAACAATTATGCCATAAAGCCTGCACATATATATTGGCACCTTACCCACAATAAGCCATTCGCCTCAAACATACCATTCAATGTTAACAACAAAATAGTGAGCATTATAGATAGCACCAATGTTACTAGCCAGCTACATACCCAATCTACTATATGGGTTGTGATGCACGACATAGATTGGAGCCTTCTGCCCTCACACAGTAAACTGCAAACCATAGTGGCTGCAGGTGGCTGCACCAAGCAGTGGGCTCAACAGCTACAAGAACAAATTAACCCTTTGGGCATTAATCTACATTATGTTATAGCTCAGGGTGCATACATACTACAGTAATCATTTAGCGCCTTTTCTTAACAGCTAGTTCCATCACCATTTCCAAAGTTTTCTCTATCCTTCTTTGGCGCGTTTCAGGCTTTTTAGCATCTGCTATGGCCTCCAAATATGCTCTTTTGTGAGAGAAGGACATACTTTCGAAGAATTCAGTCAATCCAGCTATTTGGTTTAGTGCACTGGCCACATCAGCTGGCAATGTGGTGATTCTGTTCTTATAATCTATTCCTTCTGTTTTCCGCTCTTGCATAGGCACAGTAGTTTTGGCACTTTGGGGTAGTGGTGCATTGGTAAATCTCACTGCCGACCATATATCATCTATAGCTACTGAAGCCTGCCCTCTAAAACCAGCATCTCTTAGCACCTGCCAAGGCTCCATTTTTATTAAATCACTTTCTATCCCACTACTTTGTTTAGGATAGGCTATCCACAATAATGTTTCTGGCAAAATATGGTTACTGTATATTGATACAAACTGACCAAGTGCTGCAGCATTACTTACAAAAACTAATGCTTGACTTATAGGTAGATCCGCACGCTGCCAATCTACCACTACAACGCCCGGCAGTAAACTTGTTACATCTCCTGCACCAATAGTTACCAGTTGCTTACTTGCTTTCAGTTTTAGCTTCTTTGCCAACTCCATTTATCAAAGTTAAGATTTGTCTGGCTACGCACTATTGTAGCATATTGTGCACCTTTGCACCTACAACAAGTATATGGCAGCATACGGACTCATAGGATATCCACTTGGGCATAGTTTTTCGCCCGCCTACTTTGCCGATAAGTTTGCTAGGCTAGGTATCAACGCCAGCTATCAGGCATTCGAGCTCACCAATATCAGCCAGCTACTCACGCTATTAGCTACACACCCACTACTAGCAGGGCTCAATGTTACAATTCCCTACAAACAGCAGGTACTCCAGTATTTACATCAGCTATCACCTGCTGTGAAGGCCATAGGCGCAGCCAATTGCATCCGCATAAAAGACGGCTTACTTATTGGGCACAACACCGATTATATAGGCTTTATGCGCAGTTTACAACCTTTGCTGCAGCCACACCACACCCAAGCACTCATTTTAGGCACAGGCGGCAGCTCGCTTGCTGTTAGCTATGCTTTGCGCCAGCTTGGCATCAGCTATCAGTTGGTTAGCCGTTCACAGGCTCCATTATGCATTACATACAAGGATATAGACCAGCAACTACTGTATAGCCATAGCATCATCATCAACACATCGCCAGTTGGCATGCACCCCAACTATACCGATGCCCCCGCTCTACCCTACCATCTGTTAACACCACATCACCTCTTGTTCGACTTAATATATAACCCAGCACAAACCCGCATGTTACAGCTAGGACAACAAATGGGCTGTATCACCAAAAACGGCTACGAGATGCTGCAGCTACAGGCCGATGCCTCCTGGGATATATGGAATGAATAGCAGCTATGCTGCCACTGTATAATAAACACAGGTTGTAATAAAATTGCGGAAGAATGGAATCCATGCTACTAAAGCAGACTGCTTGCGAGGCTGCAACCCAAACTTATATTTATAGATAGGGTTGATGAGGTAATGTTGCTTCTTCACTACTTTCAGCCCTGCTTCTTTTACTATACGCTCAAATTGCTCTATCGTTATTTGCGTTTCTTTTATTTCTATCAGCTCTTTTACGGTATACTCATTTTCGCCAGCTGCTTTCAGAATAGCCCTGTATATACCTGTTGGTAGTATATGATACCAGGGTAGCTTAGAGGCCCACTTGTTGCGACACACCTGTTGATGCCCACCAAACGGCATATACCACGGAGGAAAACCAAAAAATATTTGCCCACCAGGCTTCAAAAAGTTCTTTAGATACGTCACAAATCCTAGTTGACCAGGCACATGCTCTATCACATCTTTCAGTATTATGATGTCGAACTGTTGCTTGTATCCGCTCAAAAAGTCATCGTCATATATGTTCTTCACCATCAGCTCCACCTTGCCCGCCTGCATATAGCTAGCCAGAAAACCCTTAGCTAGGTCTATACGCTCAGGCGCTAGGTCTACCCCCACACAGCTACAGCCCATATCCAAAAAAGGCACCAATACGCCACCTTCGGCAGTACCTACCTCTAGCACAGTTGTTGTGCTATCTATTTTGTGTGTCTCTGCTATAAACGGCACTACATAAGACACCGAGTTATCTACCTGCTGGTCGAATCTTACTTTATCGTCGAGATGCTGTTTTAGTGCCAACTATGCTGATTTAAGAACGGTAAATTTACTATCACCATTCGTAATGTAGAAATACTTTATTAAAAGATAAGGATTAATCTTCGTTTTTCGCAGCTGCATCAGCTTCTGCTTGCTGCATTACCGCTAGTTGCAGTCTTATACTTTCATTGTGTATTCGGCTATACACATCCTCTACAAACTCTTTATTGATACCATGCACCATACTTCTATTACCTACGGTTTCCAGTATCTCGCGCCACCTAGCCGGTTGATAAGCTGTCATATTGCACTGCAATTTCAGCCCCCCCACCTTGGCACTTAGCTCCATTCTTTTAGCCAGCAGGTCCACTATTTCGGCATCCAGTGTGTCCATCAGTTGACGCATATATTCCAGCTGCTCCAGTGCGCTCAGGTTGTGGGTATGCTCCTCTCGCACCACCAGCCCTTTCAGTATCTCTTCCAGTTTAGCTGGTGTTATTTGTTGTGCAGCATCACTCCATGCATTTACCGGGTCGGGGTGTGTTTCTATCATCAACCCATCAAAGTGCATATCCAGCGCCTTTTGGCTCATTTCTGCTATCCGCTCTCTATTACCTGTTATGTGGCTGGGGTCGCAAATGATGCTCAGTTCAGGTCTCCTACGCTTCAGCTCTATAGGTATAGGCCAGTTGGGTTGGTTTCTATATCCATTAGCTGCTGTGTATCCACTAAATCCCCTATGTATAGCTGCCACATCTGCTATTCCAGCTTTCTCAAATCGTTCTATAGCACCTAACCATAGGTCCACATCCGGACTTACTGGGTTTTTCACCATTATAGGTAGCTGCATACCCTTTAGTGCATCTGCTATGCGCTGCACCTGAAAAGGGTTCACAACTGTCCTGGCTCCTATCCACAGCACATCTACACCATATTCTAGCGCTAGCTCCACATGCTCTGGCTCTGCCACCTCTATCGCTATTGGCAGTCCATACTGTTTGCTGGCAGCACTTAGCCACACCAAGGCTTGTGCACCATTCCCTTCAAAAGAGCCTGGTCTCGTCCTCGGCTTCCACACACCAGCCCGCATTAGTTGCACATTCATACCAGCCAGTGCCGCAGCTACCTGCATCACCTGCGCTTCGGTTTCGGCACTACACGGCCCAGCTATTATATACGGACGAGCCTTCTTGAAATACATAAAACAAAGGTAAGCAGCTAACCAATATCACCACTTATAATGTACTGTTATAACACCTGTCTACAATAGCCTATATCACTATCAGAGAAACTAATAACCGAATTGCGTGTATGTACATACATTTGCATTGTCAAACAGTCACTAAAAAATCAGAAATAAAAATGAAAAAGCTAACGACACTTTTCGCAGCAGCTATGCTTACATTATCAGCTAGCACTACCAACGCTCAAGGTAAATGGAGCATTGATGCAGGTCACTCTAATGTTAAGTTCTCTGTTTCGCACCTTGTAGTGTCTGAAATGGAAGGTCACTTCGGCAAATTTGAAGGAACTATCGATGCACCAACAGAAGATTTCAACAACGCTCAAATCAACTTTACTGTAGATGTAGCTAGCATAAATACAGACAATGAAATGCGCGACAATCACCTAAAAGGTGATGACTTCTTCAACGCAGAGAAGTACCCTAAAATGACTTTTAAGAGCACTTCATTCAAGAAAGGTAAAGGCAACAACTTCGTACTGGAAGGTAACCTTACTATCCGCGACGTAACTAAAAAAGTAAAATTCAATGTTACTCACGGCGGAACTGTTAAAGATCCTTGGGGCAACATCAAAGCAGGTTTCAAAACTACTGCTACTATCAGCCGCAAAGAGTTTGGCTTGAAATGGAATAACATGACAGAAGCTGGTGGCGCTGTAGTAGGCGACGAAGTAACTATGATATTGAAATTAGAATTCGCGAAAGCTAAATAAGATGTTTTTGGTTGAGGTGGATTAGATAAGCGGTGCAGTTCGTCTGCACCGCTTCATTTTTTTATATACTACCCATACCTTTACTACAGCAACTATGAATATCAGCAACAACAAAAAACAGTTTCGCTTCGAGGGCACACTTCCCGATGAGGATATAGCATATCTAGAATACAGATGGCTGAAAGGCAACATGGTACTCATGCGCACTTGGGTGCCAACTAGTGGCCGAGAACAAGGTATAGGCAGTAAGCTCATAGAGCATACACTACAGCATGCGCACACTCATGGGTTGCACATCATTCCTTATTGCTCTTTTGTAGTATCATTCATTAAGGAGCACCCCCAATATTTGCCACTAGTTGCACCAGGGCACCAGTTATAGTATTGGTGATTACTTCACTATCCTTAGCTTGGCAAAGTTGAGCATGATTTTTTTGGTGCCATGTGCGCCAAAATCAATAGATGCTATCTTACTTGCAGCACCACCTTCTACAGATAGCACCTTGCCAAATCCAAACTTCTGATGTTCTACCTGAGCACCTACAGCTATATCCGATACATCATCTGGTGCAAAATCTCCACTTGGTTGATGTGAGGCTGGTTGTTGTTGCTGAGAAGATAGCTTATCTGCCAGCTTCTTTAGCGATGGCATCTTATCAAATGATTGGTTCAGCATATTGCCCATTCCACTTTTGGGTGGTGGTGTGCGCCCCACAGACCCAGCACCCGTAAAGGCAGTATCTACATATGATGGTGGTATCTCTTGCAAGAAGCGGCTAGGCTCGTTTTGCACCAAACTGCCAAAACGATACCTACTATTAGCATAGGTTATCCATAAGCGCTCCTTTGCCCGGGTTATAGCCACATAAAACAATCTACGCTCCTCCTCAAGGGCTGCCCTGTCATATAAGCTCATAGAGCTGGGAAATAGATTCTCTTCCATACCCACTACAAACACACACGGAAACTCCAAACCCTTAGCCGCATGTATTGTCATCAAGCGCACAGCATTCGAGTCTTCCTCAGTTCCCTCGTCTGCATCTGTCAACAATGTTATTTGCTGGAGGTATGCCCCCAGGCTTTTATCTAGCAACTCACCTTCTTCATCTGGCGTTTCAGTAAACTCTTTTATACTGTTCAGCAACTCTTGCACGTTCTCATATCTTGCCACACCCTCTACTGTCTTGTCGTCATACAGCTCTTTCACCAGTCCTGTATGTTTACCAACAGCAAATGCCAAATCATAAGCATTAGAGCGCGCCATTATGGCCTGAAAGCTGCGTATCATAGTCACAAATCCATCCGTATGCTGTGTGCGTATACCATCTATATCTGGGTTAGATATGGTTTCCCAAAACGTTACATCAAGCTCATTGGCACGCACTATTATACGCTCCACAGTGGTTTTGCCTATGCTCCTGGCCGGGTAGTTGATGATACGCTTCATATTCTCCTCATCTTGAGGGTTTACCACCACACGCAGATAAGCTAGAAAATCTTTAATCTCCTTTCTTTGATAAAACGAGGTGCCACCTACTAATTTGTAGGGTATATTCATTCGCCTCAAGCTCTCCTCAAACGAGCGACTCTGGGCATTGGTTCTATACAGCACCACAAAATCTTTATTGGCGTAGTGATTGCGCATTTGTTGCTCCTTTATAGCATCTGCCACAAATCTACCTTCGTCATTGTCGGTCATTGTGCGCACCAGCGTTATCTTGTCACCCACACCATTACTCGTCCATAGCTCTTTAGG
>CALRKH020000040.1:0-26095 GCA_943367855.1 Asaia bogorensis
GCAGCATCTTGCGGTAACAGCGGTAGCGAAGCTACAACTGAAGCTCCTGCAACTGAAGCAACTACTGAAGCTCCTGCTGCTGAAGCAACTCCAGCTCCTGAAGCTGCTCCTGCAACTACTGACTCAGCTGCTGCTGCTACAACTCCAGCACCTGCTGCTGAAGCTGCTCCAGCTCCTGCTGCTCACTAATTATCAACTTTTTACAAAATTGATACGCACCTCTCGGCAATGCCGAGAGGTGTTTTGTTATAGGGGGAATGACGGGGCAATGGGTGCCTATTTACTGAATATGCGTGTAATAAATACTATATTCGCATAGCAAACTAGCGTATAGATGTGTGTGGTAGGCCACCAATTGTAGCGCATTACAAATACAAACTGACATGAAACTAAAAAACATAGTGAAGGGTATAGCAGTGGTGGCTGCAACAATGACTGCAAACTTGCTATATGCACAGACACCGGTGGAACTACAGATAAGACACAAGTTAGGTTCATCTGACTTTGCGTTTAGCACTGCTGCTACCAATAGCTTAGGTAACAACTTTAATGTAACGCGGCTAGAGTATTACTTATCGAAAATAAGCATAACACATGATGGTGGCACAGTGACCACTATACCCAATCATTATATATTGGCTAATGGCAGCACTAATGTGATAGATGATTTGGGCACACACACTATAACCTCTGTAGAGTCTATAACACTATACATAGGTGTAGACTCGCCGACCAACAATGCTGACCCATCGGTATATGCTGCAGGACACCCGCTGGCTCTAAAAACACCATCTATGCACTGGGGATGGGCATCGGGCTACAATTTTGCAGTGATAGAAGGTATGGCTGGCGCTACTCTAGGACAAGCCTATGAAGTGCATGCGCTGGGGAACAGACTGTATGACAAGGCGACCATAAATGTGAGTGGCGTGATGGTGGGCAGCAAACTGGTGATAGCACTGAATGCTGACTACATACAAGCACTGAGAGGTATAGATGTATCGGCAGGGCTGATAGCGCACGGGTCTGGAACGGATGAAGCCAGAGTGCTGAGCAACTTTAAGAACTTTGTGTTTTCGGCAGGCACACCCCTATCTGCAGCGGAGGGTCTGGAGCGTAATAATATGGTAAATGTTTATCCGAATCCGGCAAGTGGTGGCAATGCTACTATAAATTTTGGCAACAGTGCAGCAACAGCTAAGGTAGTGGTAACAAACATGACCGGCGCAGTGGTGTATAGTGCAGCAAAGAAAGCAGGTGTAGGCAGTATGGAACTAGACCTAAAACAAGCTGGACTATACATAGTGCAGGTAAGCAATGAAGCTGGTATGATGAGCACGCATAAGCTAGTGGTGGAATAGGCAGGTGAGATGCGAGCAGCTAAGGTGATAGTGGGCATAGTGATGGCAACGGCAGTGTTGTATTCTTGCAGCAAGGATACAATATCGCCTGAGGTTAAAAAAGACCTAACTGCTGCGCCTAAGGGTTTTCCGGCAATACCTTTTCCGGCAGACAATCCGTATATGGAGCGAAAGTGGCAACTAGGCAAGAAATTGTTTTATGACAACATATTGTCGATAGATAAGACTATCAGCTGTGGTTCTTGCCACAAGCCCGAACTAGCCTTTAGCGATAGGACAGCTAAGAGTATAGGAGCGGGCAATGCCATAGGCAGGCGCAACTCGCCATCGCTAGCTAATGTGGCGTATCACCCCTACTATACCCGAGAGGGAGGCGTGCCCACACTAGAGATGCAAATACTAGTGCCCATACAGGAGCACGATGAATTCAACTTTAATATAGTAACAATAGCTGAGCGGCTGCAAGCAATACCCGAGTATGTGGCTATGAGCGAAGAGGTGTTTGGGCGTAAGCCTGACCCGTATGTGATAACGAGAGCAATAGCCACCTTTGAACGAACGCTAGTGAGCGGAAGCAGTGCCTATGACCAATATGAACAAGAAGGGAAAAAAGGTGTGCTGAGTGCTGCTGCTGTGCGCGGTAAGGAGTTATTCTACAGCAGCAGAACACAATGCAGTGCGTGCCATTCGGGATTTAACTTCACCAATTATAGTATAGAAAACAATGGGCTTTATACAGACTATGCTGATAATGGAAAGGAACGGCTAACAGGTAATATAGACGATCGAGCAAAATTTAAAGTGCCGAGCTTACGCAATGTGGCCCTAACAGCACCCTATATGCACGATGGGAAGCTGGCCACACTGGCCGACGTACTGGCGCACTATAATAGCGGCGGCCAAGCACACATAAACAAGAGTAAGCTGATAAAGCCACTGGGGCTAACCCAAAATGAGCAGCTGGATATTATAGCCTTTCTGGAGTCGCTGACGGACTACGAGTTTATAAACAATAAAATGCTAGGCACTACTCTATAAAGATTTGCTTGATAACTATTTGGCCAGGTCTACTGGTAGTGTAAGTTCTTGCCCCTGACGGAGCAGCTTGATTTGGGTTTTGGCACCGGGTTCGAACTTGCCGAGCGCCTCCATATAGGTTTGCATACCGTTTATCTTATTGTCACCCAGCTGAGTGATGATATCGCCAGTTTTGACACCTGCTTTGGCAGCTGGCCTACCCTCGGTTACGCCATCTACCTTTACCCCACCCTCATTGAATGTATAATCGGGCATGATGCCGAGTGAAACTTTGAAGCGAGTTTTACCGGCTGTGGTTTGCTTAGTGACTCTGTATTGAGGTTTATCCTGCTTATCCATATCCTTCACCACATTGGCGATATAGTTGATAATAGTGGCTTCGCCTTCGTAGTTGATGAGGTGGGCATCGTCTGAAGGTTTGTGATAGTCGCGGTGTGTGCCGGTGAAGAAGAAAAGAACCGGAATGCCTGCATTGTAGAAGCTAGTATGATCGGAAGGGCCAACACCAGCACTATCTATAGCAACCTTGTAGTAATTGCCAGCCATTGCCACCACACTAGCCCATGAGGGCGATGTGCCTACACCACCTATGGTGAGTGCATGCGTGCTATCGTTGAGCCGACCGACCATGTCCATATTAATCATATAGGCTATGGTGTTGCTGTCGAGCCCCTTGCTCTTGACGAAAGCCTTGGAGCCATATAGACCTAACTCCTCGCCAGAGAAATTGACAAACAGATAGTTGTATTTTTTGAGCTTGCGGGTAGCCTTGATACGTTTGGCCAACTCTAGCAGGGCAGCAGTGCCACTGGCATTATCGTCGGCACCGTTGTGCACCAGGTGTTCTTTGGCGGCATTGGCATGCAGGCTATTGTGGTCCTCGCCATAGCCCAGATGATCGAAATGGGCACCTAAGACTACAGTGTGGGTGGCACCATTGTTGATATAAGCAGCGAGATTGGTGCCCGTGCGCTCGGCCTTGGCAATAGCAACATTGATGCTGAAAGACACACTTGATTTGCCTGTGGCCACAACATCGGCTATGTGCTGTTTATAAGCCTTGTGTGTAAGGAAGATAACAGGCACACTTAGGGTTTCGAGATCGGAGTGTTTATTGAATTCGGGAGCATATTGGGAGCCATAAGCATCGAAAACCACTACTGCAGTAGCTCCATTTTTGATAGCTGCTCTTGCCTGCTCGAATGCTTGTTTTTCGGCATCGAAATGAGGGTTTTCGGCATCATCTTTAGTGGCATAAAGGGGCTGTAGCCAGATGCCATCTTGCTCGAGGATGTCGGGCATAACCTCTCCGCTAACTGCCTTGGATGCGCTAAATGAAAATGGAAAGGCGGCAGCGGGCAGGGAGAGGGTATTATTGTTGATAGTGATAGTAGTAGCAGCGGCTATCTCCTTGCCATACTGAAACTGGAATGGGTGTATGTAGCTACCATTGTAGGGCTGAATGCCCAGTGCCTGATAGCGTTTTTCTATAAAAGCAGCAGCCTTTTTTTCGCCTTCTGTACCAGTGCGCCTACCCTCCAGCTCGTCGCTAGCCAGGTAGCCAATATCTGCTTTTAGTCTTTCCACACATTTTTTATCGGCCTTGGACTGTGCCTGTAACTGGAAGCCCATGAGACAAAGAAAAGTAACGGTATAAACTGATGAAGCAGACATAAACTTGATTGGACAACAAATGTACATAACGTAGATAAGAAGACGGAATTAACTAATAAAAAAACCGCTCCCAAAGAGAGCGGCGGGCTGTGAACTTGTAATACTATATATGTAACTACTTATTCTCAATGTGGAGCTAACTAACAAAAGAGCTAGATTAGGAAGCCTGACGAAGTGTGCCGGGCTCGTTGACTACTATAACACCAGGAGCATCGGCTGGCTGCGCATCCTGACCGCTTGTAGGCATAACGATTTGCTTATCGGTAATGTCTTTGAGCTGAGGCAAGTCGGCAGGAGAGTTGATGCCGAGATAGTCCATAAAGTGCTTGGAAGTGGTGTAGATGAGTGGTTTACCAATCATATCTTCATTGCGGCCAGCAATAACAATCAATTCTTTTTCGAGTAGCTTTTGGATGCTATAGTCGGCACTAACACCGCGGATGTACTCTATTTCGCTTTTGGTGATAGGCTGCTTGTAAGCGATGATAGAGAGGGTTTCCATAGCGGCGGCAGACAATTTTTTGATATGTTTATCGCCATTGAGCTGTAAAACTGTTTTGTGGAAAGCCTTTTTGGTGAGGAATTGATAACCACCTGCAGTTTCGGCAAGGGTGAATGGATAGTAATCTGCGCTGTACTTTTCTATAATAGCTTCGAGACAGGCAGCAATACGCTCAGACTCAATAACAGTTTCTAGAGCCTGACCTACTATTTCAGTCATTTCTATTTGCGTAAGCGGGCGCTCACTGGCAAATATCAAAGCTTCTACATGTGGCATTAACAGTTCTAGTTCCATAATTGCAGATTTTGTCTGTTTTGGTAGTTCGAAAGTAGTACACATTGAGTAGTGAGGCGGGGTAAGTAATGCACACGTGTGAATAACTAGGTTTTGAGAAAGGTGGTGCAGTGCAGTTGGGCACTATTTGGCAACATGGCCTACCTTTAGGTGAACATATAGACAAAGCGATGGAAGCATTACTAAGAGAAGAGCCAGGTAAAGGTGATTTTTATATATCTGTAGATGGGCAAGATGCGGCCCTGATGCACTTTGTGCGGGCTGGTGAAGATAAAATAATTATAGACCACACCGAGGTAGCAGAAGCCTATGAGGGACGTGGACTAGGCAAACAACTGGTGCAGGCAGGAGTGGTATGGGCACGCAAGAACAATATAAAAATCATACCGTTGTGCCCGTTTGCGAAAGGGGTGTTTGACCGAGTGGCGGAGTATAGGGATGTATTGCTGTAGGGCTATCAGGATAGCAGGTCGCAAGGCTTGAGCCCAGTAACCTTTTTGAAAGCAGTGCTGAAGTGGGAAATGCTGCTGAAACCGAGTGTATTGGCAACATCGGTAACAGAGCGGCCCTGCTCTTGAAGCAGCTTGCGCGCCATATCTATACGCAACTCCTGCTGATACTCGTGAATGGTTTTACCAGCCAGCGCCTTAAAGCCTTTTTTGAGGTAACATTCGTTCATAGCCACTTTGCGAGACAACTCCTTGATGGTATGTGGCTGATCGAGACTCTGACGAATGATGCTCATAGCCATCATTATCTTATCACGTTCGCCCTCGTAAGCGAGGAAGCGACATGCAGGCACCTGACAAGTAGTGAATGGAGCCACTATACACTCTAGCGCACGACGCAGTAGGTGCATGGCAAGCTCTGTGCGTTGTAAAGCGCTAACGAACAGTGTGGGGAGCGCAATTGGTGCAGCATCGAGCGCAGCGAGCAACTCTCTGGCCTGACCACAAACAGAAAACTGCTGCTCTGTGGTTTGATCGAAACGGAAAGGCTGATTAGCCATTAAGGTTTCGGGAGGGAAAGCTGTGAAGAAATCGGGCATGTAGCGCAAGATGTAGACAAGACCTTCAGTATCGGAAGTGTCGCTGACCTCGAGGTAACTTAACTGCAAACAATATCTATTATCGTCTACCGGATAAAGAGAGAGTAAACCTCTATCCTCTTGCGTAGCATTATCTGGCAGGACTACTGCATACTTATGTGCTGCGATAACGGCACTGACCTCTATTTTGGACATGGACACGGCACGTGTGCCAGAGCCCAAGAAGCGTTCCGCATCGTTGATAGTAGTTTGTTTGGTAACTGTAGTAGCCGTTCTCACTGTTGCAAAATTAAGTGGATAATATTAGTTGTGTAGCCAAGGCGAGCTGAAAAGACGTGTATATGACAATAAATGAGGCAAAAAAGTGGGGCAATCATTACAATTGCCCCATGAAGTGTGTTATAAATTAGGCTTATTGCCCATAATATCGTCGATACGTGCCATCACATCGGCAGTAAGTTCTTCGCGCACATCGAGTGCTTTTAAATTTTCGAGCAATTGCGCCTCTTTAGTAGCTCCTAAAATGGCAGTAGTAACATTGGGGTTGACAATGCACCAGGCTATAGATAGGGAAGCTAAAGATATACCCAACTCCTGAGCTAAACCGCTAAGTGCTGCCACCTTCTGATGCTTGTCGTCTTGCAGCATGCGCTCCTTGAGCCAAGCATAATTTTCTATAGCCAATCTAGAGCCTTCGGGGATACCGTTGGCATACTTGCCAGTAAGCAAACCGCTAGCGAGGGGGCTCCAGATAGTGGTGCCCAGGCCATAGCTGCTGTAAACCTGCTGATAGTCGGCCTCTACTTTGTGGCGCTCGAAGAGATTGTACTGAGGCTGCTCAACAGCCGGGCCCACCAGGCCCAACCTCTTAGCAACTTCATTGGCTTCCATAATCTCGGCACCACTCCACTCACTAGTGCCCCAGTAGAGTATTTTGCCCTGCTGCATGAGTATATTCATGGTTACTACCACCTCTTCCATTGGCGTTTCGGGGTCGGGGCGGTGACAGTAGAACAAATCGAGATAATCTAGCTGCATGCGCCTAAGGGCAGCATTGCACGCCTCTGTAAGATGTTTGCGGCTAAGTCCGTTCTGATTGGGCTTATTATCCTTGCCATAAAGACCAAAAAAGGCTTTACTGGAAACGACATAAGAAGTGCGATCCCAATTTTTCTGTTTGAGCACACGCCCCATCATCTCTTCGCTGCGACCACCCTCATAGGCTTCGGCATTATCGAAAAAGTTGATACCATTGTCGTAAGCCAAACCCATGAGCCTATCGGAGAGGGAGTCATCGAGCTGACGAGAGAAGGTGACCCAAGAGCCGTAAGACAACAAACTAAGCTTGAGGCCCGTATTGCCCATTTTTCTATATTCCATAAAATATGTGTGTTTCTATGCTTTACACATCGAAATTAGGCACAACAAGGTTAAGGAAAGATAAATTTGGCTTATCCCATCATTAATGCGCCTCTAGCCAGTTGGCCCCGCTGCCCGCCTCGGCAGCTACAGGCACACCATTGGGTAGTGGCATAGCCGCCTCCATGCAGCTCTGTATCAATGACTTAGCCTGCTCCAGCTCGTTTTTGGGCACATCGAACACCAACTCATCGTGCACTTGCAATATCATACGCGTGGCCAGACCCGACTTTTTGAGTTGGGCGTGAGTGGTGATCATTGCCAGTTTTATCATATCGGCAGCGGTGCCCTGTATAGGCATGTTTATGGCATTTCGCTCGGCATAGCCACGCACAGTAAAGTTGGCAGAATAGATATCTTTCAGCCATCTTTTGCGCCCCATAACCGTCTGCACATATCCGTGCTCCTTAGCAAAGTTGACAGACCCATCCATGTACTTGCGAATAGAAGGATACTGCGTAAAATAATTATCAATAATGGTTTTGGCCTCGGTGCGGCTGATACCTAGATTTTCTGCCAGTCCGAAAGCTGACTGACCATAAATAATACCAAAGTTGACCGCCTTGGCATTGCGGCGCATATCTTTAGTTACATCGGCCTCATCTACGCCATATACACGAGCAGCTGTGGCCGTGTGAATGTCTTTGTTGGCCTGAAAAGCGGCTATCATATTTTCGTCGCCACTGATGGCGGCAACAATACGAAGTTCTATCTGCGAATAGTCGGCAGAGACGAGAACAAAATCGTCGTTGCGAGCTATAAAAGCCTTTCTTATTTCACGCCCCCTATCTGTGCGGATGGGTATGTTTTGCAAGTTGGGATTATTGCTGCTGAGCCTACCTGTAACAGCAACTGCCTGATTGAAACTAGTGTGTAGCCTGCCTGTGCGTGGATTGATGAGACTAGGGAGCGCATCTACATAGGTACTTTTCAATTTGGTCAACTCTCTATAAGCCAGGATATCCTCTACAATCTTGTGCTTGTGGCGTAGTTTTTGCAGCACATCCTCACCAGTGGCGTACTGGCCTGTTTTGGTTTTCTTTTGGCCAGCATCAATCTTCATTACCTCGAACAACACTTCGCCGAGTTGTTTAGGAGAGCCGATATTGAACTTGACACCTGCATGATTGTAAATATTCTCTTCGGCAGTAGCAATATCTACACCAAGCTCGCTGCTATACTGCGAGAGGAATGCTACATCAAGCCCGACACCTTCGTGCTCTATATCAACCAAAACGGGCACCAAGGGATTTTCGACCTCTCTGAATACACGCTCCACCTCTTTATCCTTGAGCATGGGGTCGAAGACGCGCTTGAGCTGTAGCGTAACATCGGCATCCTCGGCAGCATACTCTTTTACTGCCTCTACTGGCACATCGCGCATGGTTAGCTGTCCTTTGCCTTTTTTGCCTATGAGCGTTTCTATAGATACTGGCTCGTAGCCCAGATACTTCATACTGAGCATATCCATACTACGCTTACCATCGGGGTCAATGACGTAGTGCGCCAACATAGTATCGTATATGTTGCCACTCAATGCAAAGCCATAGCGTTTGAGCATGAGCATGTCGTACTTAATGTTTTGACCTACCCAGAGCACATCATTGCGGTTAAATAAGGGACGCAACAGTTGGAGCATCTGTTGGGTTTCCTGCCAGTTGGCAGGGAGGGCAATGTAGTACCCTTCGCCTTTGGTGTGACTGAAACTAAGACCTACCAACTCGGCTACATTGGCATCAATATCGGTAGTTTCGGTATCGAAAGCTATTTCGGTATAAGTGCTGAGTGTGGCTACTAGTTGCTCCAGCTGCTGCTGCGTGGTGAGCAAGGTATAGTTGTGCGGCGTATTGGAGATGTTATTAAAATTGCCGAAGGGTATTTCTTCTGTTGTTTCGGTAGAAGGCTCGCCATCAGAAGCTGACGGAGTGCTGGGAGTGCTGGCACTCACTACTGGCTGAGTGCGCTGCGGGAGTGCATTGCCAAACAGATCTACACTGACAGGTGCTGCCGGCTCGCCTAATAGCCTCTTAGCTAAGGTCTTGAACTCTAACTCGGCGAAAACCTCATTGAGTGCTTCAATATTTTTCTCTTTTACCCTGAAATCTTCTTCGTGAAAAGCTATAGGGACATTGGTGATGATGGTTGCCAATTTTTTGGACATGATGGCTTTTTCTTTACCATTTCTAATCTTCTCACCCATTGCCCCTTTTATGTTATCGGCATTGGCCAGGATATTCTCCATGGTGTCATATTCGGCCAGTAGTTTGGCGGCAGTCTTCTCTCCTACCCCAGGTATTCCGGGTATATTATCTACAGCATCGCCCATGAGGCTAAGCATATCTATAACCTGACTTACACGCTTGATGCCCCATTTGGCACAAACCTCTTGCTCGCCCAGAATCTCCACATCATTGCCCCCAGTGGAAGGCTTGTACATAAATACATTCTGACGCACTACCTGACCATAATCTTTATCGGGCGTGACCATGTAAACAGTGTAGCCGAGGTCTGCGGCCTCTAGCGCCAGTGTGCCAATGATATCATCGGCTTCGTAGCCATCCAGCTCCAAAACGGGCAGGTTGAGGCCACGGATGATGCGCTTGATATCGGGCACGGCAGCCAAGAGGTCTTCGGGGGTTTCCTGACGATTTGCCTTATAGTCGGCAAAATCTGTGTGCCGCTCAGTAGGAGCAGAGGTATCGAAGACAACTGCCAGATGGGTAGGTTTCTCTTTATTGATAAGCTCAATAAGTGTGTTGGTGAAACCAAACTGAGCATTGGTGTTTTTACCCTTGGTAGTAACCCTAGGATTGCGGATGAGGGCATAATATGCACGAAAAATAAGTGCAAAAGCATCGAGTAGGAATAGCTTCTTTTGGGACATAGCCGCTAAGGTAAGGCAAATAGCCTACTTACCGAGCACACAAAAAACCGATGGACAAAGCGTATTTTTGCAAGATGATTCTAACTGCACCAGCACAGATAGCCAATTATATAGGCGGACAGTTTGTGGCACCGGCTAACAATAAATATATACCCAACATAAACCCGGCAACGGGTGAAGTATATAGCCAAACACCAGACAGTGATGCCCAAGATGTGGCTGCGGCAGTAGCTGCTGCCGAGGCTGCCTTTGGCAAATGGAGTGTGACGCCAGTGGAAGAACGATTCAGGATACTTAATAAAATAGCAGAGCTGATAGACGAACATCTGGATGCACTAGCGCTGGCAGAAACCAACGACAACGGCAAACCGCTAACGCTGAGTAAACGAGTGGACATACCACGAGCATCTAGCAATTTTCGTTTTTTTGCTACAGGCATCATGCACTTCAGTACAGATAGCCACCACATGGAGGACAAAGCCATCAACTATACACTGCGCCAACCAATAGGTGTAGTAGGCTGTATCTCTCCGTGGAATCTCCCCTTATATCTGTTTACGTGGAAGATAGCCCCAGCACTAGCTGCGGGCAACTGCGTGGTGGCCAAACCCAGCGAGGTGACCCCCATGACCGCCTACCTACTAGGACATATATGCACAGCGGCTGGCCTACCAGCAGGAGTGCTGAACATAATACACGGAGGCGGGCCAAACTGTGGAGCAGCAATAGTGGAGCACCCTAGCATAAAAGCAATATCGTTTACCGGCAGTACGCGTGCGGGGAAAAGCATAGCGGCAGTAGCGGCACCTATGTTCAAGAAGATATCGCTAGAGCTAGGCGGGAAAAATCCTAACATCATATTTGCGGATTGCGACTGGGAAAAAGCCATGCGCACAACGCTGCTATCATCATTTAGCAATCAGGGGCAGATATGCCTGTGCGGTAGCCGCATATTGATACACGAAAGCATTTATGAGCGATTCAGAGATGAGTTTGTGGCCAGGGCAGCCAAGCTGACCGTGGGCGACCCGCTAGATGAACATAGCAGACAAGGGGCAGTAGTGAGCCAGCTACACTACGATAAGGTGCTAGGCTGCATAGCCACAGCAAAAGAAGAGGGTGGCAAAATATTGCTAGGCGGACATGCTGTGAAACTGAGTGGCAGGTGCGAAAATGGACTGTTTATAGCCCCAACAATAATAGAAGGGCTAGGTGCACACTGCCGCACGAATATGGAAGAGATATTTGGCCCAGTGGTGACGTTGCAACCATTTGCTACGGATGAAGAAGCACTGCAACTGGCCAATACCAGCGACTATGGGCTATCGGCCACCATATGGACACAAGATATAAGCAGGGCAAACAAAATAGCGGCACAAGTGCATAGCGGCATCATATGGGTGAACTGCTGGCTGCTGCGCGACCTACGCACACCTTTTGGCGGGTTTGGCAATAGTGGTGTGGGCCGCGAAGGTGGCTGGGAAGCACTGCGCTTCTTTACAGATCCTAAAAATGTGTGCATAGAGCTGTAGGGCTATGTGAGGCGAATGCGAATGCTGCGGTAGGGCAGCTCGGAATACGTAGTAGTAGTAAGCCCAAGCAAATCGGCAGCAGAGCCACGGTTGACAGCGACCTCTAACAAGTTATAACTGTTGAACCGGCACAATGGTTGTCCCTCGGGCACATCGTTATAGTGCTGGCTAATACTGGTGACCTGACCACCCCTGCGACCGCCAATAAGGAAGGGCTTGTCGCCTACCAACTCCTGAAATTGCCTGTGAGAACAGCCCAGCACCACATTGCCAAAACCATCTATATGGTGCACGCCACAGACCAAGCCCATAGGTGTAAAAAAAGGTTCGGAAGGCGGGGTGAGTGACGTGGGTGTGATGATGGGCAAATCGCCCAAAATGAGGTGACCTGTGATGCGCAGGGCTACAGCCTGCCTCCAATCGGGGTGGGTAGCATAGTTGCACAAGAGCCGATATTGCAAAGCAGCATCGGGCTGAGGAAATGCAGCAGGTAGCACACCATTGTTGGTAGCTACAAACAACTGACCAAAAGCACGTAAAATAATGAGCTCAGCATCGGCACCCGGCGCCATGCCTGTGGCTACAAAGTGAACTGAGCCCGGTGGATAGTGCTGGTAAATACCCCTTAAGACATAGGCTGCTTGTGGCACATTGCCCTGCTGCAGCATATGCGACACATCGACACACTGTATGCTGCTGTCGGCAGTAGCTATGTGCGCTTTAAGCAGTGCAGCAGAAGCATCTCTGAGCCCCCAATCGGTAATGAGTGTTACCACCATAGCGCAAAGGTAAATAGCTATCTTCCGCTTTTCAGCATATTATAAAACTCAGGGTTTATTTGCCTGAAGCCCAATTCCCTGGCACGCTCCACATCCTGCAAAGCGGCAGCTTTGTTGCCACTACCGTTGTGACAGAAAGCTCTGGAATAATAGACCTCTCCATCCTCTGGGTGAAGCTGTGCAGCAGCCTCAAAGTCTTGCATAGCCTCGGTGCAGCGTTTTAATCTGTGTAGCAGCCTGGCCCTGTTGAGATAGGGAGCATAAGCATCGGGGTTTTGAGCTATAGCTATGCCATATTCTTTGAGGGCGGAGTCGGGCATGTGACTCATATCGTAAAAGTTGCCAAAGTTGCTGTGCAATTCGGGGAAAAATGGTTTATTCTCTATGGCCTTGCGGAAACATATAGCAGATGAGTCGAGGTTTTGAGAGATAGCGTAGATAATAGCAAGCCCCAAATAGGCATTGGCCGCACCATCTTTATCGTTGAGGCTGAGTGCCTGATAATAGTAGGCACGAGCTTCGTTGAACTTTCCGGAAGCCCGCTGCAACTCTCCCAAAGAGACAATAGAGTTGACAAATTTGGGGTCGATAGCCAGGGACTGATTGAGCAGATAAAAAGCAGAATCGTAATAGATTCGTCGTAAGTTTTCTTGTGGTGTTTCGTTGAATTTATTGAAGTATTGAAAGCCAAGATTATTGTAAGCGTTAGGAGCCCCTGGTTGTTTTTCTATTTGGTCGCGCCACAGGCTCATCGTATCGTACCAGTCGCTGCAACGGGCTGATGTTAGGCTACCCAGATAGAGCACCCAAACTGCCAATGCCCCTACTATGATTTTAGCACGGGCTACCAGTGCGGGATTGTTGAGCATACTGGCAATGGCGACCCCCAACATGAGGAATAGACCCATGTAGGGTATATAAGAATACCTATCGGCAATGATGGCACCACCTACAGGAATGAACTGCAAGAGTAGTGCGATATTGACCAAAAAGAACAGAGCACCAAAGAGAATAGTTTTGTTGGTACGGAACCACCACACCAAGCCAAGTATGCCTAAAGTAATGAGCGGGAAGATATAATAAGTGCCTTCAATGGCACCATTGGGGCGAGGAGGATAAGGGTAGAAACAGCTAAGATTGTATGGAGCAATAGCCTTCCACAAATAAGTAACAAAGGCATAGCCACCAAGAGCGATGCGCTCGAAAGAAGCAAAAGACTCGCCATCTGAAGACAAAGAGCCAAATGCTTTTTGATCTATCATGGACTTGATACCGAAGACTACGGATATAAGTAAGAAGGGTATCTTATTGAGTATGTTTTTTTTGCTCCATGTTCCCGACTCGTAATAATCTATGAGTAGCAGTACCAGAGGCAGGGTAACAGCTACTGGCTTAGCTAATAGTGCGCATAAGAAGGCTACGTAGGTATAAATGAGCCACTTGCCAGCACCAGACCTGGCATAGCGCAGATAAGTGATGCAAGCAGCCAAATAGAAAGAACCATAAAGCACATCCTTGCGCCCAGCTAACCACGCCACAGACTCTACGTGCATGGGGTGCACACCAAACAAGACAGCTGTGATGACAGCAGCTACTGGCATGCGAGTGAGCTGGCGCGTGAAGAAATAAACCAACACTGTGACAAGCACGTGCAGCAAAATACTATCTAAATGATATAGCCATGGGTCCAGGCGAACAGCACCATACTCTAATGCATAACTGAGTATGGTGAGTGGATGATAGTTGCCCATGATAGGTGTAGTGAAGATAGCTGCAAGGCCCTCTGCCGAAAGACTCTTGATGACAGCATTGTCTCTTATGTAACCGGGGTCATCCCAGTTAGTCATTTGATTATCGAGCGCTACACGATAGCACAAGAAGGTGAACACGGCTATAGCCAATGCCACCCAAGTATGTATGCGAGGACGCTCCCAAAAGGGTAACGACTGCTTTGCGGTTTGTTTTGGTAGGGGTGCTGCGGGCATGGGCTGCCGTGCAGCTTGCTGACCTTGCTGTGGTCTAGTCTTTGCCATACGATAAAATATCGGCTAATATACACACTAAGTGCATGTGGTGAAAAGAATAAGGGGACGCAATGTGCGCCCCCTTAGTAAAATATTCGAATATTTACTATTGTTTCACTATTCTTTCGGCTTTGAGCAGGTTGCCTTCGCCATCGGTGAGGGAAACCATATAGATACCATCGGCAAGAGAAGAGAGATTGACTTGGGTAGCATTGGCAACATCTATGAGCCTGCGACCATCTATGCTGCTAACTACACAACGCACCGATGTGGCAGACTGTATGTGCAATATGCCAGTGGTAGGATTGGGGAATATTTGTGGCACATCATTTGAAGCCTCTGCTAAGGTAGTAGCAGTAGTACCCGTCATATTAGTGAGCTCGTAAGTAAGCGATACCGACTGACAGCCGTTGGTGTCCGTAACAGCAACCTTGTAGCTACCGTTGCCCGAAGCTGGCACAGAGGCACTAGTGGCACCAGTGATGGGCACTAGGTTTTTGTACCATTGATAGCTGACAAAATAGCTAGCTGTGCGCAGCGTGGTGCCCAGCTGAGCTATAACTGGGTTGGGTAGAGGCAACTCTACTACAGGGGCAGTAGAAGACATCTCAAAACAGGCAGCAGGTGTAGTGATGCGGCAGGTATAGTTTCCAGCAGCATCGGCATTGTAAGTACCATTAGTTGCACCGGGTATAGCTGTGCTATTAAAATACCATTGGTAGCTAACGGCTGTGCCTAAGTAAGAATAACTAGTAGATAAGAGCGCACTACCACCCCAACAGAATGTGGCTGGAGTGAGCGGTATAGCCGCAGGCGATGCTACTACTGTAACTACGGTATCGGCCAAGGTGGTATTGATGCAAGCAGTAGCAGGGTTGGTGACTCTAACACGATAGTTGCCAGAAAGTGAGGCTAGATAACTAGCATTGGTAGCTCCGGGTATTGGGCTACCGCCTCTCAACCATTGATACTGGAAGCCAGCAACAGCTGTTAAGGTAACATTGCCACCAGAGCAGAAGATGGTAGGCCCACCAGTGGTGATAGCAACATTAGGTAAGGGATTGACCACGACAGCGGCGGCAGCAGTGAGTGCGGTGCAGCCTGCCAGATTGGTGATTTCGGCATAATAACTCTCGGTAGTGGTAGCTGCATAAGCAGCAGCAGTGGCACCTGGTATTGGGCCGGCTGTATTGTACCACTGATAGCTATAGCCAGCACCTGTGCTAGCGCTGAGCACTACACTAGTGCCTGCACAAACCGTGAGCGGACCCGCTGCTGATAGTATGGCAGTAGGGACAGCGGAAATGGTAATAACCTCTGGCGCAGAAACTGCCCAACAACCACTGGCATTGGTGACACGAACTCTGTAAGTGCCTGCAGTAGTAGCATTGAACGTGCTGGCAGTAGCTCCGGGTATAGCTACACCACCCAACTCCCATTGGTAGGTGAGGCCAGTGCCTGTATTGGCATTCATAACCACTGGAGTACCTGCACAAGCAGTAGTGGCACCACCCGGAAGTGTGATAGTAGCAGTAGCAGGATTCACAGATACGCTCATGGGCACAGAGATGTTGGAACAACCCGAAGCGACCAATACACGAATCTGGTAGCTGCCGCTGGTGCTAGTAGTATAAGTGAGTGCGGTAGCACCTGGAATAGGGGTACCACTTTCTACCCACTGATAAGTAACACCGGCTGTGGCAAAACCTGTAAGGGTAACAAAATCTCCAGGACAAAGAACAGTATCGCCTAGAGGAGTAATAGCGGCTGGTGGTGCTGGAGACACTGTAACAACCGCTGTGGCGAAACAAGTGGTAGGCAAAGCGTAGGTGATAGTAGCTGTGCCACTGGCACCACCTGTAACCACACCAGTGCCAGCCCCAACAGCAGCGACCGCAGGTGCACTACTAGACCATGCACCACCACCAGTGGCACTGGTCAATGTAGTGGAGGTGGCTGGACAAATAATCAATGAACCCACAATGGCAGCCGGTAGCGGATTGACTGTGAGTGTGCGTGTGCGGAAACAACCTGTGCCAAGTGTATACGAAATAGTAGATGTACCCGCTGCAATACCAGTGGCTACACCAGTAGATGACAATATAGTAGCAACTGTAGTATTGCTGCTAGACCATGTGCCAGGAGTGGAAGTATTGGTGAGCGTGGCTGTAGCACCTACACAAACAGCGGTAGCACCACCAATTAAAGCAGGAAGCGGATTGACCGTAACCACTCTAGTGGAGCTGCAACCCAAACGTGTGTAAGATATAGTAGTAGTGCCTGCCGCTATGCCTGCTACCACACCAGTGGCACTAAATGTGCCTACGGCAGTGCTGCTACTGCTCCATGCCCCACCAGTAGGAGTGGCATTGAGGGTAGTAGCAGCACCTGCACATACTGTAGCTGTACCAGTAATGGCACCCGGCACACTATTGACAGTGGCTAAGAACGTTGCTATGCAACCATTGCCTGATGTGTAGGTGATGGTGACTGTGCCAGTAGCTACACCCGTAGCCACGCCTGTGGATGAACTAATACTAGCGGTAGTGGTGCTACTAGTTGTCCAGAAACCTGGGGTTGTGGTATTGGTATAAGCAGCTGTAAGACCAACGCAGATAACTGCTGGGCCTGTAATGGCAGCAGGTGTAGGAACGACAGTAGCCACAGCAGTAGTGAAACAGCCTGCAGCGGTAGTATATGTTATGTTAGTAGTGCCAGCGGCTATACCAGTCAACTGACCAGTAGCATCTATAGTACCAACAGCCAAGTTGCTACTAGACCATGTGCCACCCGCAACACTATTTGCCAGTGCATTTGTTGTGCCTTCGCACACTGTTAATGTACCACCAATAGCGGGCGGAATAGCATTGACTGTAGCTACCACTGACCTAGCGCAACCTGTGCCCAGGGTGTAGCTGATAGTAGTGGTGCCATTGGATAAGCCCGACAACACACCCGTAGTAGATATAGTACCGACAGCAGGATTGGAAGACGACCATGTGCCACCGGCTGAACTTACAAATGTAGTAGTAGCACCTTCGCAAACAGAGGCTGAGCCTGTGATAACTGCGGGTAATGGATTGACGGTGATATTTACAAAGCGGAAACAACCAGAAGGCAAACGGTAGGTGATATTGGCAGTGCCTGCTGACACACCTGTGACCACACCAGTAGCTGCAACAACAGTGGCAACTGCGGTGCTGCTGCTAGACCATGTGCCACCGGTAACGGCATTAGACAAAGTAGAAGTAGCCCCAGCACAGAGCGTAAATGAGCCGCTAAATGCACCCGGGTTTGGATTGACGGTTACATCAATAGTAGATTGACAACCAGACTCGAGCTTGTAAGTAATAGCAACCACACCAGCAGAAACACCAGTGACGGTGCCAAACTCTGAAACAACTGCAATGGTCTCGTTACCGCTGGTCCAGAAACCACCAGCAGGCCCACTAGTGAGTGTAGAAGAACCGCCTTCACAAATAGAAGCTACACCTAATATAGGAGTAGGTGATGCATTGACCGTAACAACAACTGACCGACTGCAACCAGAAGGTAATAAATAAGAAATGGTAGAAGTACCTACTGCTATTGCTGAGACTAAACCAGTAGCAGGATCGACTGTTGCTATTGTAGTAGCAGAGCTACTCCAGGTGCCCCCAGGAGTAGCACTAGCTAGTGGCTCTGTGGTGCCCTGACACAAAATAGGCAAGCCTGTAATAGGTGCATTAGGATTAACCGTCATGGTAAGTAAGGAGAAACAGCCAGAAGGCAGAGAATAAGTGATGCGTGCTGTGCCCCCTGAAAGTGCAGTAACAGCACCTGACAACAGATGGACTGATGCAACGGAGGGGTTGCTACTTGTCCAGGTGGCACCAGATGTAGCTGGTGTAACTGTGAGTGTAGTAGTGGAACCTGCGCACAAAGTAGCTGTGCCAACAATAGGAGGAGGCTCTGGGAGCGGATTGACAGAAACTACTTTATAAACCTCGCAAGATGAAGTAATATAAGTGATCATAGTAGTACCAGTAGCTATGCCAGATACCAGACCTGTAGCAGCATCGACTGTTGCTACGGCCGGAGTGGAACTGCTCCATGTGCCACCTGGAGTAGGGTGAGAGAGTGGAAGTGTGCGCCCCTCGCAGGTGCGACTACCACCAGATATCTCGGGGCAGCTCAATGTAGCGGCAAAGTTGTCTATGTATGTATACTGAGCATCGGCAGCACCTGTGTAAACAAGATTGTAGTTGCTGTAGAAGCCAAAATGAGTCATAGGGACAGTAGTATAGGTAACATCAGTGTTGCTACCCTCTGAGAGCGTGACACCTGAAGAAGGGTCGGCAAAGGTGGCGGCACCATCATCGCGCACATAGATAGTCCACTGGTCTAGAGGTGGCTCATAAATGACGCGAACACTAGCATAGTTGGAAAAAGTGCTGAGTGAAGCGGAAGTGGAAACAAAAGGCGTAACTACACCAGTGAGGCCACCAGTGTAGTGCACCAACTGAAAACCTTGAGCCAGGGCTGGATTGTAGATAACTGCATATCCATTGCCTGCATCTCTAAAAGAAGGCGATGTAGCAGCAAGCACAACTGCTGCTCCATTAAAGCCAGTACCATATCCATTGGCAGGAGCACTCATTCTTATATTGAATGTCCATGTTACCAACTCAGTATTATCGCCCAAAATGGGATTGAAAGGTGACGTATATGTGAGTGGAGCGGCAGAAGAGACATAGCCACTGTTGGCAGCACCCAGCACTGGAGCAACGGAAACCCACTGGCTGAGCATGTTGTCGGTAAGGGTGGCTGAGCCTGCTGTGCCGCCAAGCTTAGCCCCTGCACCACTACCTACACTAGCATCGGTGCTTACTGCAGTGGTAGTGTATAAAAGGGCTGGTGCACCGCCTGGAATAGTGGTAGTGCCGCCAGTGCCAGGAAAGGCATTGGAATAAACTACCAGTTGCGCCATTGCACTTAGCGATGCTGCAAAGAAGGCAAATACAATGAACGCACTAAAAAGTAACAGTTTCTTCATTTCAGACTATTTTATCTAAACGTGAAGAGCAAGTTAAGAATTTCTTAGGCGTTGCGCAACATAAATTTAACTCTTTGCCATTTGATTAATTCTCAGTTAGTTATACTCAGCAAATTTGTGAACTATGCCAACATCTCATACCACTTGCCCAAGCAAAGCACGCGCCAGGGCATAAAATTGAAGGCTTGTTTACCATCGGCCATATTGTTTACGTAAGATTTAGTAGCAGCTACATCAAGAATGTTGTTACCAAAATGCTGACAACTATTATCTATACCTTTCATAAACCAGGCACGACCTTCGCCACGAAGCCAAAGCTCCTCTGGGGTAACAAAACCCATCTTATCGCGTCGGCCGCTTATTGCTGGGGGAATAACGTTTTGCATAGCAGTGCGCAGTATATCTTTTCTAACACCATTCTTGTAAACAAAACGCTCAGGCAGGCCCATAGTAAATTCGAGTAATCTGTAGTCCATGAAGGGTGTGCGACTTTCTACACTCCAAGCCATTGAGTTTCGGTCTTCGTAACGCAGCAATGCTGGCAATGGAGCCTGATACAATTGCCTCATGAGGTTCTCTTGCAGTGATAGAGCAGGCTTATCGTAAAGCGAAGTAGGAGCAGGTGGTTTTAACCATTGGGCCATATCTTGGCCTATAGCGGCTCCTATATTTAGTTTGGCAGCATTAATCAAGAAACCTTTTGGCCAGCTGCCATGTTCCTTTTTGTAGTGAGCAGCCTCTTCATAGAGCGCGAAGAATTTAGCCTTGCGCAGCAAACCAGAATAAAATGAAATGTCGTTGCCGCCATAGCCAGCCAACTGCTCATCGGCCCCCTGACCATCTACCATAACTTTTAGTCCGGCATCGTGGCTAGCCTTGAAGACTGCCCACTGACTGTATTGAGAAGTACTGCCTGTAGGCTCATCCTGATGCCAAATGAAGGTACCAATTTCATCGAAGAGATTAGAGAAAGAAGGAAAGGTGCGGTGCGACCTTGCATTGGTAGCTTTTATAACTTCTTCGGCAAACTTCCATTCGTCGAAACGTGCATCCTGATAACATGCCGTAACAGTTTCTTGTCCGGCAGTTTCGCCGCGCTGACGAAGCAAATCGGCAACGATGCACACTATGCTCGAAGAGTCTAAGCCACCTGACAAACAAGAGCCTACAGGCACATCGGAGCGTAGGCGCACATTGACAGCATCTGTAAGTAACTCTCTGAGGCGAACAGCCGCTTCGAGATAACTACCCGTCCACTTTTGTGGCTTCAGTTCGTACCACTTATGAATTGTGTACGTATTATTAGCATCCAGGCCCATCTCCAAATAATGACCCTGAGGCAAATAGCGAATTGCAGTATCGAACGTAGCATCCGTTTGGTCTACAGCGCCAGTAGCCAAATAAGCTCTGGCAGCCTGCTCATTGAGCTGTAGCTGGTAAGCTGGGGCAGTGCGAATCTGCTTTATTTCTGATGCCAGATAGAGCGCATCGGCACCTTCGTAATAATAGAGTGGCTTTACGCCAAATCTATCTCTTACTGCATATAACTTACGGTTGCGATAGTCGAGCAAAACAAATGCGAACATGCCATTGAATCGGTGTAAGCATTGTGCCCCCCATTGCTGCCAAGCATGTAATATAACTTCAGTATCGCTGGAGGTGTGGAAAGTATGACCAAGTTGCTGCAACTCTGCTCTAATCTCCAGATAGTTATATACTTCTCCATTGAAGGTAATGACCAGGCCTGCGGCATCGTGGCGCATGGGCTGATGGCCTGCAGGAGAAAGATCTAAAATAGACAATCGTCTGTGACCAAAGCCAACCCTGAACCCCATGCCAGGCGAAAGCTGTTGGTAGCAGAAATGTGCCAATGTAGATGGAGCAGTGTCTGCCCCAGCCCAAATAACGGGCTCCTCTCCCGGGGCCCAAGTGAGCAGCCCCTCATCGTCGGGACCACGGTGTTTTATGATGGTGCACGCCTGCAGCAGATTGCCGGAGGTAACTTTATTGCCTTTATTGACTATTGCAAGTATTCCACACATGGGGTAAAGTAGCGAATGCCACCACTAGGCTCAGAAATGAAGCATGGTGAGGCAAACTCATAAGTGCCAAAAATACTGCAATACCTTGAATGCACAAGTAAGCAAAAGCAGTAATAGGAGTACAGTCGGTTGTTTAAGCTACACTGGCTACATTTGCAGCAAACGAATACCATAAAGATGGAAGTAATAGTATTAGCAGGGGGGCTGGGCACCAGACTACAAGGCGTAATAGGGCAATATCCTAAATGTATGGCTGATGTGAACGGACAACCCTTCCTCTCTTATATCTTCAACTATCTGGCCCAGCAAGGATGCGTGCGGGTGATACTGTCTCTGGGCTTCAAGCACGAGGTAGTAACTGCTTGGCTAGAGCAGCAAGAGTGGCCCTTTGTGATAGACTATGTGATAGAAAAAGAACCATTAGGAACTGGTGGTGGGATAGCCCTGGCCATGAAAGAAGCAGTGGCCGATAATGTAGTAGTAGTAAACGGTGACACTCTGTTTATGACCGATCTAAAAGCTCAGATGAAACACCATCTTGCCCACCATGCTGGCGCCACATTGGCACTAAAAGCCATGCACAACTTTGACAGATATGGTGTGGTGAATACTAATGGAGATGTAATAACATCGTTTGAAGAGAAGCAACACAGAACAGAGGGATTGATAAATGGAGGAGTGTATATAGTAAATAGCAAACACCTATTGTCTAAACACCTTCCAGAAAGATTCTCTTTCGAAAAGGAATATCTGGAGCGATATACTCCAGAGCAACAATTTTATGGCTATGTAGATGCGGGCTACTTTATAGATATTGGCATACCGAGCGACTACGAACGTGCACAACAGGACTTCAAAGAACTATTTGCATGAAGATAGCAATACTAGGCACGGCACACCCGCTAAGGGGAGGCTTGGCGGCATTTAATGAGCGGCTGGCTATGCAACTGCAACAGCAGGGACATACGGTAACTATCTGGTCCTTCTCGCTGCAATACCCTTCTTTTCTTTTTCCGGGTAAAACGCAGTTTACTGACGAGCCAGCACCTGAGCAACTAGATATAAGGACTGAGGTGAACTCTGTGAATCCGCTGAACTGGCTGCTGGTAGGCGGGCGTATGAAGCAAGAGCGTTATGACCTGATTATAGTGAAGTTCTGGCTACCGTTTATGGGGCCATCGCTGGGCACTATACTGAGGCGTGCCCGCTGCACCCACACACGCATAGTGTGTGTGGTAGATAATATGATACCACACGAAAAAAGGCCGGGCGACAAACAGTTTACCAGCTACTTTGTAGGTGCTATAGATGCCTTTGTGACTATGAGCAGAGATGTGCTGAAGGATGTGCAGCAACTAACCAAAAAGCCTGCCATCTACTCGCCTCACCCTGTTTATGATAGCTATCTGGAGCCTGTGAGTAAAGCAGCGGCTTGCCAAAAACTGCAACTGTCGCCCGATAAAAAGTATTTACTCTTTTTTGGGTTTATAAGAGCCTACAAAGGGCTGGACTGGCTGCTAGAGGCTATGGCCGATGAACGGATAGCCGAGGCAGGTATAGAGCTGATAGCCGCCGGTGAATACTATAGTAAAGAAGTGGCAGCAACTAACAATGAAATCATAGAACGGCTGGGCATAGCCAACCGTGTGCACCTCACTACCGACTTTATACCTACTAGTCAGGTACGCTACTACTTTGGCGCTGCCGACCTGGTAGTGCAGCCCTACAAGCATGCAACCCAAAGCGGTATCACACAAATAGCCATACACTTTGGCAAGCCAATGGTGGTGACCAATGTGGGTGGGCTGGCTGAAGTAGTGCCAGATGGCAAGGTGGGCTATGTGGCTGAACCCAATGTAACATCAATAGCCGATGCTATATTGAAGTTTTATAAAGAACCCATACCCAACTTTGATGAAAATATGGCCCAAGAGAAACGTAAGTATAGCTGGGAAACCTTTGTAGATGTGCTGCTACAAGCAGCTAAGCAGTAACTATAAGACAAGAAAAACAGTAAGTGATGGAAAGCATATCGGCAAGAGATAGCAGAGTAACCTGGCACCCCTATACTCCTATGAAACTGCGTCCAGATGCTATAGGCATAGTGCGCGGGGAAGGGGCCTACCTAATAGCAGAAAATGGCGACAGATATCTGGATGCCATATCGTCTTGGTGGGTGAATCTGCATGGGCATAGTAACCCACATATAGCAGCGCGAGTAAGCGAACAACTGACTACGCTGGAGCACTGCATCTTTGCAGGCTTTACCCATCCGCCTGCGGTGGAGCTAGCCGAGCGACTACTAGCAATACTACCCGGGCCTATGAGCCGCATCTTCTACTCCGACAATGGCTCAACAGCTGTGGAAGTAGCCATAAAAATGTCGTTGCAATACTGGAATAATCTGGGACGACCTAGAAAAAAGATAGTGGCTATAGAAGGCGCCTACCATGGCGACACCTTTGGCGCAATGGCAGTAAGTGCACGGAGTATATTTACGGCAGCATTTACTGAATATTTGTTTGATGTTTCGTTTGTGCCGTTTCCGGCTGCAGGTGCTGAGCAGGAAACACTACAAGCACTTGAAGACCTACTAAAAACTGAACAGGTAGCTGCATTTATAGCTGAGCCATTAGTGCAAGGCTCGGCTGGCATGTGTATGTATGGCTTAAACACATTAGAGGCTATGTTTGCCCTATGCCGCAAGTATGGCACACTAATAATAGATGATGAAGTGATGACTGGATTTGGGCGCACTGGTAAGCTATTTGCTGCTGATGGACTACAAACAAAGCCCGATATGATATGCCTATCGAAAGGGATAACTGGCGGCACTATGGCTATGGGCGTAACGGCAACAACTGCTGCTATTTTTGATGCGTTTTATGACGATGACAAAATGAAGATGCTGTATCACGGACACTCCTACACTGCCAACACAGTGAGCTGTGCCGCAGCACTAGCCAGCCTAGACCTAACGCTGAGCGACGAATGTACCCAAGCAAGAAAACGCATAGAGCAAGCGCACTCCGCTTTTGCGCAACAGATAAAAGGGCATCCTGTATTGGCCGATGTGCGACAGACAGGCACCATCATAGCACTAGAAGTGGCAACAGATGGATATGCATACCATAGCACACTGAGAGACCGCATATACAACTACTTCTTAGACAGAAAGATATTACTGCGCCCGCTGGGCAACATTATATACATTTTGCCACCCTACTGCACCAGCAACGATGACCTGCAACAAGTGTATGATGCTATAACAACATTACTGAACACACTGGCTACAGAGCGAGGGCTATAAATGCGCTAATAAAAACTCTATAGTGCGGGGGAAGTAAAAATGCTCTAACTGGTGAATTTTAGTAGCCAGCGTATCTGGTGTATCGCTGGCAGATAGACGGCAATGGGCCTGAACGATGATATTGCCTTCATCGTACTCTTCGTTTACGTAGTGTATGGTAATGCCCGACTCTTGCTCGCCAGCTGCCACCACTGCCTGATGCACATGGGCACCATACATACCTTTGCCACCATACCTGGGCAGCAATGCAGGGTGTATGTTGATGATAGCATTGGGGAAGTGCTGCGTCATAGCCGCAGGAATCTTCCACAAATAACCTGCCAGAATAACTAGTGCCGGGCGATGCGGTGCTATAGCTGCTACCAATTCTTCGCCAGTTGTCTGCTTGTTGATGAGCAAGGTAGGTATTCCCTTGCGCTGGGCTATAGATAGCACGCCTGCGCCAGGTTTGTTGCACACTATAAGCGCTACACGAGCTTTGCCATTCTGCTCAAACCAATCAATTATAGCAGCTGCATTGCTGCCAGCGCCAGAGGCAAATATTACCAGTTGATGCATGAATATAGTTTAGAACAGGGGACGTGGCTTTTTGAGAATAGCTACTGGTATAAGGCCAATAAGTGTATCGAGAATGATGGAACCTAATAAGGCAAAGATATTATCCCCGAAGTTGAACTTCTTAGACTTAGCTATCTGCTCGTCGAAGGTGGTAGACACTTTATCCAGTTGCTCTTCGGGCAGGTTCTGACGCTCCATCATAGACAGTGTTGCTTCTTTCATCTTCATAGAGAAATCGGGGTCTATGTATGCTATGTAAACATAGTTGTACACAAAAGCAATGATGCCGCCCACCAATAACATAACAAAAGTGGCACCAAACAATTCTGAGAACTCAATATAACCTCCGTTAGCCTTACGAATACGGGCAGCAAAGACACCCACCAGTATCATGTAAAAGACATATACCAAGAAACGAGCAGCATAATGTATGAAGTAACTGGCCACAAACATATTGGCAACTAGTGCCAATGGTATATAAAATAGCCCCAAAAACAAGCCAAAGCGGAGCGCCATTTTATTGCGTTCCTTCTTAGAGATACCTTCGTTTGGTATTAGGTTTTCCATATTACTACTTATTAAGGATTACTTGATT
>CALRKH020000041.1:0-26051 GCA_943367855.1 Asaia bogorensis
GATATTCCACTTACTTCTCCGGTGCTTATATCAACAGTTGCGCGACCTGTATTGGATGATGACCAAGTGCCACCTGACACGCTGTGTGCCAAAGTTGTTGTAGAGCCAACACATACTGCTCCTACACCTGTAATGTTTGCTAATGCTGCATTAACTGTAACTACTGATATAGCATAACAACCTGCGCTTGGCACATACGTGATGTTTACTGTACCTGCTGAGGCTCCAGTTACTACTCCTGTGCTACTGTTTACTGTGGCTATACCTGTATTGCTACTGCTCCATGTGCCGCCACTTGCTGCATTGCTCAATGTAATCGTCTGACCTACACATACAACACCCGCACCTGTATTGGAGGCTACTGCTGCACCTACGGTTACTACTCCAGTACGACTACAACCATTGCTGTTTGTATAACTGATCGTTGATGTTCCTGATGATATACCAGACACTACACCAGTGCTGGCATTTACTGTTGCTACACTCGTATTGCTGCTACTCCAGGTATTGCCACTTGGCGTAGAACCTAAAGTAGTAGCGCTACCAACACACGTATTTAATGAACCTGTAAGACCTGATGGAATATTGTTGACTGTTGCAGCCAATATAGCCTGACAACCCGTAGACAATGTGTAACTAAATATGGTGCTGCCACCTGCTACTCCCGATGCGATACCTGATGCAGAACCTATGGTTGCTACTGAGGTGGTGCTACTGGTCCATGTACCGCCAGATGGAGTGGAACTGTATGTAACACTCTCGTTTGAACAAAATACATTTGAACCACCAATAGCAGTTGGGGTAGTATTAACTGTCACTACCGCAGTGCGGAAACAAGACGTAGCTGTAATGATGTATGATATAGTGGTAGTGCCTGCACTGACGCCAGTAACTATACCAGTGCCTGAGCCTATGGTGCCAACGGCAGTATTACTACTAGACCATGTGCCACCACCTGTAGAATTGGTTAAGGCTGTAATAGAACCAGCACATACTGATAGCGTGCCACTTATAGCATTCGGCAAGGCATTTACTGTTACCACCCGGGTAGCATAAAGAGTGCCACATCCGTTAGTGACACCATACGATATGGTAGACGTGCCGCTACTGATACCTGTTATTACACCGCTGGTATTTACTGTACCTACAGCAGTGTTACTACTGCTCCATGCTCCACCTCCTGTGCCACTACTACTAAAGGTTGTGGTATTGCCTACACATACGGTATTTGTTCCACTTAGTGTGCCTGGAACTGGTAATGGATTGACTGTAACAATTGCTGTTGCATGATCTCCACCTACAGAATAGGATATAACTGCTGTACCAGCCGCTATACCAGATACAATACCTGAGCTAGTGCCAACTGTTGCTACTCCAGTATTACTACTACACCACACACCACCTGAACCTGAAGTAGTAAGCGTAGTAGTAGAAGACACACAAACAGTTAATGTGCCAGAAATAATACCAGCTGCACTTGTTGGGTTTACAGAGACCATTCTGGTTGCAGTAAACACCCCACAGGCATCATTGATAGTATATGAAATAGTTGCAGTACCCGGAGCATGAGCCGATACTACACCTGTAGATGAACCGACGCTTGCTAACAGACTATTAGAACTCGTCCATACACCACCCGCAGTGCCATGACTTAAAGTAGTAGTTGAGCCAACTACAGTGACCCATGTTCCTGTAATAGGTCCGTAACTAGGGTCTGGGTTTACAGTAGTGGAGGTAGTTCTAACAGCAGTGCCACAGGCACCACCCCAAGTGTATGATATTGTAGCATTACCTACACCTACACCAGTAGCTACACCGGATGTAGCACCAATAGTTACGACTGAAGTGTTGCTACTAGACCAAGTTCCACCGGGAGTTGCATTGCTTAAAGTTCTAGTAGAACCAATACATGTTGGCAATGAGCCCGTAATAGCTGGCAATGAAGGTGTAGCAGGGTTGACAGTAACTGTAACTGTGCCACATAAACCAGGATTTGTGAGGCAACCAACTTCTCCACGAACAAAATATGTAGCGGTACCTGTAGGAGCGATATTTATAGAGGTACCTGTACCTACATATGTGCCACCACAACTACCAGAGTACCATACCCAGTTAGAAGCACCATTTAAAGTACCTGATGCAGTAAGTGTAACAGAACTGCCACAACTAATAGTGCTGCTAGATGTGGATGCAGTAGGAGTAGAAGGGGCTACTGCTACAGGACCTGCTTTTACTACTGTAACCCTATCGCTATTACTAGCATCAGTATAAGCTACAACTGGCAGGCCATTTCCATCACATTTGAGAGACATATAATTAGCAGCGCCAGATGTAAAACCAGCAGTGCCATAAACTACCCACGAGCTACCATTGAATCTCATAATAGTAACTTTATTGCTATTAGCCGCATCTCTGTAAGCAACCATTGGATTACCTCCAAGACCTATTGCAAGTGATGTATATTCGACCTGACCAGCAGAAAAGCCTGCACTACCAAGAACCGCCCACGAACTACCATTGTATTTCATGACTGTAGCCCTATTAGAGTTTCCCTGATCTCTGTAAGCAACGTATAATTTACCTGAATCGTCGGTAGACAAAGAACAATAACTAGCATTGTTAGCTGAAATACCAGCAGCACCAACTGTAGCCCAAGATGAACCATCAAACTTCATTACAGTTAACTTGTTTGATGAATTTGCATCTGAGAAGGCAACATAAGGAGTACCTCCACCATCTATAGCTAATGATATATCGGTAGCCGCACCAGACGAGAAGCCAGTTGTACCAACTGCTACCCAAGATGAACCATCATACTTCATGACGGTTACCTTATTATTCTGAGTCCAGTGATGGTCTCGGTAGGCAACATATGGATCGCCGTTAGGGGCAATAGCCAAGGAAACGTAAGAAACCTGACCTAAAGAGAAATTTGAACTGCCTAAATAACTCCAAGTTGAGCCATTGTACTTTACCACAGAGGCACCTGTAAAATTGTCATAAAATGCCATAAGTGGGTTACCAGACGGATCAACTTCAACCGAATTGTATAATGCCTGGCCTGAAGTGAAATTTGCACTACCCAATAAAGACCAGCTACCATTAAAGCGACTAACCGAACCTTTAGAAGTAGAACTTGTTTGATAACCAACTATAGCATTATTGTTAGCATCTAAAGCCAAAGATGAATATACTGCAGCAGTTGCTGTAACGGGAGCATTACCTAAAGTATAAAACTGTGTAGATGTAGTAACAGAATCATTACAATCTAGGCTATTAGCAACATATCCTGAAGGCTGAGTACAAGCTGCAATAACTACCGAAGGATTTCCCCATCCATCTCCATCATAGTCTCTATACCAGTTTGGGGAACTTCTGAAAGTAGGGGTAACATTGCCGCAATTGCCATTAGATGACGGGCAATCATTTTCGCCTCTCACATAATAGGTAGTAGCTGCTGTAACTGTAGTAGTGATAGTAGCGCCTGTTCCTATTAAAGTACCTCCACAAGATCCTGTATACCATTTCCACACTTTTGCATCATTTAGCGTACCAGTTGTAACACTTAAAGTAACAGTAGTGTTGGCACAACTTACAAGCGGGGAGATGCCAGCAACGGGAGTTGTAGCAGTTGTAACGGAGGGCTGCATCCTCATTACAGTTGCTTTATTGCTAGTAGCACCATCTCTGAAAGCAACATAAGGAATACCATTAGCATCTAATGCTAATGACATAAATGTAGCAGTGCCAGATGTGAACCCTGCGGTACCTGCAACCGTCCAACTTGTACCATTAAAATAATGTACTGATGCCTTACTACTCAAGCCATTATCAGAATAAGCAACATAAATTCTATTAGCTCTGTCTGCAACTATTGAAACGTACTCTACTGCCCCTGAAGAGAAACCTGCACTACCAACAGTAGACCAACTACTACTTTGGTATTTGAGTACGGTAATTTTGTTACTACTACCGCCATCTCTAAATGCTACATAAGGAATATTATTTCTATCTACAGTAATACCAACCTCAGAAACAACACCTGAAGTGAAGCCTGCACTACCGACAGTGGACCAAGAAGAGCCATTGAAAGTAAGCACAGTTAATCTATTACTGTTGGCTTGGTCTCTATAGGCTACATATGGGGTACCACTACGAGTTACTGCAATAGAAACATCTTCTAAATTGCCTGCAGAAATGCCACGAGTACCAACGACAGACCAGCTAGTGCCGTTGTACCTCATTACTGTCAGCTTATTACTAAATGTGCCATACAACTCTTTGTAAGCAAAATAAATATTGCCAGCACTATCTACTGCTGTAGAGGTATATATTGCACCATCAGATGTTGGCGTAGCTCCGCCCAATAGACTCCAACTCCCTCCACTAAACTTCATGATATTGGGAGCCTGAGAACTATTATTATTTCTAGATGCGAAATAAGGATTGTTGGCAGCATCAACAAACATAGAGTTATATTGCGGCTGACCTGTAAACAATGAGCTACCTACTAATGACCAAGAGCCAGAAGTGTATTTATATACTGTACCACCATTACCATTATCGTTATAACCAACATATGGAATGTTGTTAGCATCGATAGTAAGTGCCACATAATTGGCTGCATTAGCAGAAATACCTGCACTACCAACTGTAGCCCACACAGCAGTATTGGCTACAGAATCATTACAATCGTAATTATTCTGCACATATCCTGATGGCTGAGTAGGCGATGTAGTAAAAACAGAGACACTTCCCCATCCATCTGCATCATAATCTCTATACCACGTTATAGACTGTGCAGAAGAACTAAATGCAACAAATTGAAAAATAAAAAACAGTACTAAACTCAAACTTCTTTCCAATATCTTCTTAAAGCTCATATCCAATCTTAATTTTTAACTACTACAGGTGAATTTTGTTCAACTATCTTCAATATCATGTTTTCAATACGCTCCAAATCATTTTCGCCTTTTGAAATGAATCCGTATGCTCCGGCTTTCATGACCCGATCAACAATAGTTGGATCGGACTCGCTGGAAATAAATACAAACTCGATGTGGGGATAAACATGCTTCAAAGACAGAAGCACCTCAGCGCCATTAATAGGCTGCATATCAAAGTCAAGAAAAATAACGTCTGGCTGAATTCCTATCTCATTGATACATTCAATACCGTTCTCGTATGCAAAAACCTTACTAAACCCAAGATTTTTGAGATGCTGAATGTAAAGTTGGCGACAGAATGAGCTGTCGTCGACTACAAAAATTTTCAATGTTGTATTTTTCATTGTAAGAAGGCTTAACCCTACCCACAATTATCAAACTACGTACCTAAATGCTAAGCCATTGATTTTAAAGGGATTCAACATTAAAAAAAACAAAAACCATTCCGTTTTTGGGAAATTATTTCCAAAAAATAAGCATATAAACATAACGAATGACTAATAGAACATATAAATATAATCGTAAAATCCACTCTATAAAAGAGGCAACTTTAGGCTACTTGAAACAAAAAAAACTGCCTAACAAACGTGTTAGGCAGCGATAGAAAATAATATAAATTAACTACTTACTTTTTTCTTCCGGTTATTAGCTCGTATACTTTTACTACAACACATAAAAAAGTCGTAAAAAGTATGTTTATATCCAAGCCAATGCTTCTATTTTTCATATAGTAAACGTCCCATTGAATTCTCTTCCTCAATTCTCTTTCTACGCTTATCTCACCTATATAATCTTTTATTTGAGCCATACCTGTCATACCTGGTAACACTTCGAGTCTCAAATTATAATAAGGAATACACTCTGAATAATATCTTGTGTGATACAACATGTGTGGTCTTGGCCCAACGACACTCATATCTCCTAATAGCACATTGAAAAACTGAGGAGTTTCGTCAAGGTGTGTAACTCTAAGAAACTTGCCAATTTTAGTAATTCTCTTGTCATTGAGTGAAACTTGCTTTACATCAGCTTCGTCATTTACAAACATTGTTCTGAACTTGAAACAATCAAATTCAGTGCCCATATAACCTGTTCTTTTTTGTACGAAAAAGACAGGGCCTTTTGAAGTTAGTTTTATGATGATAGCTAATATAGGAGTGAGCCAAGACATAACAAGTAAAATGAACATCAAAGACAAAGTGACATCCATTATACGCTTAACAGTCATATAATAAGATGCGGGCTGATGTTCCATCAACTGTTGATTCATTTCTTGGAACATATACCTTATGCTAGCCATATCTGTTTGTGGAATAGAGTGTGCTTGCACCTTCTGAACCGGTATTTCCAAAGTTCCCTGTTGTTTCATTTACGTTTCGAGCAAGAATTTCTTAGTAGCATGCAAAAATCGTGCTAATTTGCCTCAAAACAAAACATTTAATTAATATTTATAGTTTATAGAGAAATTTTGGTTGTCTAATGACAAATTAGGGTTAAAGTATGGGTCACGTTTGATATAATGTGCCCATCTATCCTTGAAATACTTAACTTCCCTTAAATGACGCTCATATGAAACTTTATTCTGATGAGGATGACCTCTTGTAGCAGACTCATAGTGATAGAGCACTACATCGGGCAGATAAACGTTATTATAACCCTTATCCATGACCTTGAGGCAGAAGTCCACATCATTAAACTCTACTTCTAGTTTTTCATCCATACCATTTACTTCGTCGAAGACAGACCTACGAACCATTAGGCAAGCTGCAGTAACAGCAGAATAGTTGGTAGCAGACTGTAAATAACTAAAATACCCAGGTTCATCTTTGTATAAATGAACGAAAACGTGACCTGCTACACCGCCTAGCCCAATAACAGTACCCGCATGCTGAATAGTATCATCGGGATAAAGCAACTTAACACCAACTGCACCTATTCTTTGCTGCTGTGCATAAGAAACCATAATAGACAACCAATCGGCATGAGTTATTTCAACATCATTATTGAGCATCAAAATATATTCGCCAGAACTGTTTTGAGCACCTACATTCATCAACTTAGAAAAATTGAACGGGAACTTAGCCTCTAAACACTTGAAGACTTTGGGATACTTTTCTTCATAATATTTCATCAACTCATTGAACTCTTCCGTTGTACTATTATTGTTCAATACTACAATTTCATAGTCGGGATAGTCTGTAAGATTAATTAATGAGTCTATGGTATTTCTCATCAATTTTGCCTGGTCTTTGGTTGGTATTAATATACTCACCTTAGCTGGCTTAGTAACAGCATACTTTATCCTATAGCCCATTAGGCCAGGCAAGTATTGAACATCTCCCTCTAACCCCTTTCGCTGCAATGATTCTTCTAATGCTTTTTTGGCAGCCATAAAAGCGTATGGCTTAACCTCTTGTTGCTGAGCTGCAGACAACTCGTGCATGCGCCAATGGTAAAGCACCTTAGGAATATGTCCTATTTTATTAGTAGCATCTGCTGCTCTTAAAATTAAATCATAGTCTTGACTACCCTCGAAGCCCAATCTGTAGCCTCCGAGTTTGTCTAATAGTGATTTGCGAAAAACCGCAATATGGGTAATGTAATTTTTGGCAGTAAGATTATCTGGCGCCCAATCGGGTTTGAAATAAGGGAATGAAAAATTACCGACTTCATCTACTTTATCTTCATCAGAGTAAACCACATCTATATCTGGATAGTGATTGATAAACTTGACCACCTCTAATGTGCAGTTTGGCGTCAAAAGATCATCGTGATCTAAACAAAACACAAACTCTCCAGAAGCCAGCTCCAAAGCCGAATTGGAACAAGCTGATATGTGCCCATTTTCTTTACGGAAAACTACCTGTATCCGAGGGTCTGTCATAGCATACATATTGAGCAGCTTGTGTACCTGAGGATTGGTGGAGCAATCATCGGCAATACAAAGCTCCCAATTACTATACATTTGCCCTTTTACAGATTCTATGGCCTGCTTGAGGAACTCTACAGGAGGATTATAAACAGGCATAATGATACTTATCTTAGGCTTATGCAATAGCTTGGGATAATTGGCATCATAGTCTGCACGCAGTTTATCTCCATTTAATTTTTGAACTATCCAATCGTGATAGTTATCAGCAACATTAGTTTGCACCTCACCGTCTTCAGTTTCGTCGAGGTACAATATTTTGACTGGGCGGTCTTCGGCAAGCATGTATAGCTTTTTCAAAATAGCTTTCATCACTCGCCTCAACACCCTAAAGCCTGGTTTGGTAAATGCGAAAAGGACAAACTTTATCACCTTTAATATACCAGTACCCTTGTTAGATGACTCTTTGAAGAATAGACTCTTAAAGTGTCCGATTTTATTTGCTATCTTAAAATACCATCTACTTTCCAGAAGCATGATGTGATTTTGCAATTGGCTTTTTTGCTCGCTTACTGCCCTCAATTCATCTTTAGAATGATTGATGAGCGACTGCAATGTATTTATTCTATAATTGAGCTTTACTATTTGGTCTTGGGGCAAATGTTGTTGCTCAGCAACTACAGCTAAGACATGGCTGAGATGCTGCTCAAAAACTTGCTTGTGCTTTTCTATAATGGCTTTGTATTTGTCTTCGGATGCTTTTGTATCATCTTCCTCAAAATAAATAGCTATAGTGTGCAATTGTGCCGGAGCCTGAATAGCAAAGCTTTCATTATTTTGTAGCATTCTAATACAGAAGTCCCAAATAGAGAACTTCATATCTAGATTTATATCAAAACCTTTTAGGTTATTCCAATCTTGTAATTGAAAAAGAAGATTAGATGGTAGAGACTCAATAGTAAGCAAGTCAATTTGAGAAAGACGAACATACGAATTTGCAATGCCGACATTCTGATTTACATATCCAAATGTTATCTTCGGCTTACTCTGCTCGATGAGGGGTAAAAATATATTGGAAGTGGAGAAGCTAAGGAATAGAGCGTCAAGCAAGATATATTTTGCTGAAGTATTAGCTAATTGATCATTGACGAGCTTTACTGTGGGAGCATCGTCAGTAACTATTATAATATCGGTTAGCGATCCAATATGATCTAAAAGCAATTGCTCGAGCTTATTTTTGGCTGAGCGCTTATTGCATATTATAGTTATTAATGGATTGGGAGCAAAAGAAAAGACATACTGAAAAATCTTATTGAGTAAAATTTGATCAGGCACCTTTTCTTCATAAAGCATCACTATCTGCACCTCAGCTCCACTTATCCATCTTTCGCTTGTTAGTAGAGTATTGTGCTGGTGTAATTGCAGGAAATATGCATTCAATTCTTTGCTGGCTGCAAGTGCTTTTACATCATAAGACACTGAATACTCAGCAGCATCCTCAATTTCAGTCACTTTAACATCGGGAGTAAACGGTATACTCTTGAGAACAACAGATGAAATATATTTAATGCTATGAGTAGCATAAAGCAGACAGTTTTGAGGTTTTGATTTACAAAAACTCAGCACATCGCTTAAATAGTGATCTTGCTTGATAGTACCTACTCTGTTTATTGCTGTTCCGTAAAGGAATATAAATGAGGCATTGGGATATAAACTGTCAACACCTGCTTCGAAGAACAATTCATAATCGAGTTGAAGCCCCCAAAGCAAATGGTTATCAAAGCCTTGTTCTACAAGCAGTTTTATAACTGCCTTACAATCTTCTATCTTTTTCTTATCTATAGTTTTGGGTAGAAACTGTCTAGTATCTGCGTTTGAGAAATAATTTTTCCGAGAAACTCCTAAAAAGCGATCTGCTTTGGGCGTACCAACTTCTACATTATTGGAAATTAATAAGGCAAGTTCATCACCATCATTCCTATTAGGAGCAATGATAAAAATGGGTTCTTTTCCTGGTTGTAATTTGTTTAAAATAGTTCTCTGTAATGATTGCATACGTCAATAGAGTTTCCGTTGTGAATAACATGACCTTGCTCAAGCAAGATTGCTTTGTTGCAAATTTTGGCAACATCATCAGGAAAATGCGACACAAATAGTATTGTTTTTCCTTCGTCTCTTATGCTATATATTTTTTCGAGACATTTCTGCTGAAAGCCTTGGTCGCCAACGGCTAACACCTCATCAATTATCAAAATATCAGACTCGTTGGCCAATGAAATCGAAAACGCCAATCGAGCGACCATACCCGATGAATATTGCTTCACTGGCATGCGTAGCACATCGTCGCTCAACTCTGAGAAAGAGCGTATGTTTTCTACTGCATTGGTGTTCTTTTTGGCAGTGCCATAAAGTGCCAGCAATAATGATATGTTTTCATATCCGGTAAGCTCTAACTCGAGCCCTGCACCAATAGCTAATATAGGTGCAAATGACCCATTGACTGTCACTTTGCCAGTTTGAGGCTTGATGATGCCTGCAATAGTGCGCAACAAAGTGCTTTTGCCTGAACCATTTCGACCCAGAATACCTAAACTTTCACCTTTGCGAACAGTGACCGACACATCGTGAAGGATTTCTTTACTGGTAAAGGGACTTTTACGATGTGTAATTAAATCTTTGATAGAATGCACGCCAACATTGTTCTGCCAAAAACTAACAGAAACATGCTCTACATCTATTATGACATCATTGTTTTGAGACGACATTATATAGCCGATATGAACTGATTTTTAAGTTTATTGAACACTAAATAACCTACAACAAAAGATACGACTGCAATAAATGTGCAAGTACCCCACAAGGTAGCATCTGGCAACTGAGGACCACACATTATGGACCTTGACAACCTGATGAAATAATAAATTGGATTCGCTGTAAGCACTATAGAATAATCTGCAGGTATAGTACCCTCTGGATAAACTATAGGAGTAATGTAAAAGAGTGCAGGTTGAACAGTAGTCCAAATAATACCAACATCTCTAAAAAATACATTGAGGGAACTTAGTATTAAGCTTAGCCCCAGGGCAAACAAACCAAATATAAGAATGCAGGGGATAATGAGTAGCAAACTAAAACTATAGTGAAGCCCAAACCAATACATAACCACCATAAACACCAAAAGCATGAGCAAGAGATTAAACAACTCGCTAATAAGCTCTGATAGAGGAAAGAATATAGGAGGAATATTAAGCGCCTTTATAAGACCCGTGGAACCTACAATGTTGCCAACACTCTGCGAAGTAATGTTGGAAAAAAAAAACCAAAGTATAAGACCAGACAATGCGTAAACTACATAGTCTTTTGTATCGGGGAAATTGCGACTAAATATGACTATAAAAATCATTAAGTATATCAACGGCTTCATAAACCCCCACAAAAAGCCCGCTATGGAATTCTTGTATCGTAGAATAACGTTGCGTTTGCTAAGAGCGTATATACGTGTAATATTTTGCACGTTGGAAAATTTGTTGATACTTTGTGACTTAGCTTGCAACTAAGCCTTTTTTAATGAATATAATAATTAACTCCCGATTTCTATCACAGCCAATTTCGGGTGTGCAAAGGTACGCAATTGAGTGTTGCAAAAAAATTAAAAAAAAATACCCTACAACTACTTTCGTTTGCCCATCCAATATAATACACAAAGACATTGCCAGTGAACTAGAAGTAAGCACCATTGGTAAAAGGAATGGTCAACTATGGGAGCAAATAGACTTACCTATTTATTTAGCAAAACTAGGCAACCCACCGTTAGTAAATCTGTGCAATACTGGGCCCCTGATGTATAATAATAACTACATTACCATTCATGATTTAGCATTCAAAAATCATCCTGAATGGAACTCAAAAATATTTTCTTGGTGGTACAATTTTATGGTACCAAAAATAGCGCGCAAAGCAAAACACATTTTCACTGTTAGCAATAGTATAAAAGAAGAGATATGTGATGCGTATATCATAAATAGCAACTTAGTTTCTACTACCTACAATGGACTTTCGGCAACATTTTTGGAGTCAATACACCTAAATACACAAAATAAAGATAGAACCATACTATGTGTAGGGAGTTTCAATAAAAGAAAAAACCACCATTTACTAATAGAGGCCTACCTAGACAGTGAGTTACAGCACGACTACCAACTAGTAATAGTAGGAGATAAGCATAAAGTTTTTAGCGAAACTGGTCTAGACCAAAACATGCTTGAAAAATCGGGGATAGTTATAAAAAGTAAGCTGACTGATGAAGCACTAATAGCCGAATATGCAAAGGCTGAAATCATAGTATCGGTTTCGTCATACGAAGGATTTGGGATACCTATATTAGAAGGACTAGCTATGGGCGGCAAAGTTGTTTGTACTCCTATAGCTGCCTACCAAGAATTGTTTAATGATGCTGTCATCTTCACAGAAGGTTTTAAAGTAGCCGATATAAAAGATGCGCTAATACACGCAACAAAATCTACTGCCCCAGCAGCAGCTATAGTGAATAACTATATAAACAAGTATAGCTATGACGCTGCGGCTGATGTAATATTGAGTAAGGTGCTGGAAGGGAATTAACTAGCTACTTTATCGAGCGTGAAGCCAAACGAAGAGCCAACCCCTGGTGTGCTGCGCACATTTACTGTCTGGCCATGAGCCTCAATTATGTGTTTCACAATGGCGAGACCTAAACCAGTGCCACCAATAGTTCTTGCCCTACTTCGGTCTGCTCTGTAAAATCTTTCGAAAATACGTGGCAAATGATCTTCGGATATACCAGGCCCATTATCAGACACTTCTACGTATACATGTTTGTCATCTACCTCATAACAACCTGAGGTTATTTCTCCTTTATCGTTACCGTATTTGATAGCATTGTCTACCAAATTCACTACTACCTGCTTAATCTTTAATTTGTCTGCAACAACAAATATTGGTCTTTCAGTTCCCTTTTTTAGCGTCAGTACTATATTGCGTTCTTCGGCCTTGAGCGACAACTCATCATACACCTCACGTATCAACTCCTGTATACAAAAATGCTCTTGTATCAATGCAATTTTGCCACTTTCCAACTTTGAGATTTCATCTAGATCATCGACTAGTCTCACCAGTCGATCAGTACTTCTACCGGCGTTGCTAAGAAATTTTCGGTTTACCTCTTCGTCGTCTATAGCTCCACCCAATAGCGTATCTATATACCCTTGAATAGAAAAAATAGGTGTGCGCAACTCGTGAGCCAGATTCATCAAAAATTCTCTTCTATACTTTTCGTTTGCTTTAAGGACCTCAATCTCTTGCTTTTTTTGAGATGCCCATTTTTCAACATCCTCACTCACTTCGTCAATAGACTTTTGCGGAAGAACATTTTGATAAAAATACTCCTCGCGCTTGGTAGCTTTAGTTTGATAAATGAACTTGTAAATGAGCTTTATTTTTCTGTAAATGAATCTTTGTAGTGTATAGTGATAAACAAAATAGACTACTACAAATGTGACTAGAAACACACTAATAGTAGTCTTAAAATTGTATAGAACCAAGTAACAAACTATAGCATTAACGAGGGCTAAAATAACTGCCGCTGATAATGATAGCGTGCGAGGAGATAAGTTTTTAGTGTCTAGCAGGGACATTCCTCTAAGGTAGATAGAATAATGAAATGAATGACACTAAAAAAAGTGGTGCATGTAGATTAAGGCATTTCAAACTTATATCCAACCCCTTTGACTGTTGTAATGAGATCTACACCCACTTTTTGGCGTACTTTGCGTATGTGAACATCAATAGTACGGTCTCCTACAATTACATCAGTTCCCCATACACGTTGCAAGATTTCATTTCTCAGAAATACACGACCCGGCTTAGAGGCTAGTAGTGATAATAATTCGAATTCTTTTTTGGCGAGAACTATCTCCTGACCTTGATAAGTGACGGTGAATTTAGTTTTGTTTATCTCTAAATCACCAAACTCTAGCTTTTGATCTTGGTCTTCATCTTTGCGGAAACGCCTCAATGCTGACCCTATTCTGGTAACTAATAACTCTGGCTTAATTGGCTTAGTAATGTAGTCATCTGCTCCAATCTTAAGCCCTTCTATCTCGTATTTTTCATCATTGAGTGCTGTTAGAAATATAATAGCCGTATCATCAAACTCTGGCAAGCTTCTAAGCTCTTTAATGGTTTCGATACCATCTTTGTTAGGCATCATTATATCCAACAATATAAGATTGGGCCTAAAGTCTTTTGCTTTTCTTATCGCTTCTACTCCATCTTTGGCGGTAGCAATAAGATAGCCTTTACTTTTGAGATTGTAGCTAATAAACTCTACAATATCTGGCTCATCATCAACAATCAAAATTTTACCAGGAAATACCTCCATGTTGCTCTCTAAAATCTGTTGCAATATTAGACTGTTGAACGTTAACTATAAAAGAATTGGCATTATGTAATTGTTAAGTGATGCACTAAAAAAAAGTATGCGACAGCATTTAAAAACTGTCGCATACTAATCTTGCATTTCAATAGTTTTATTTCAGTGTAGCCTCTCCTGCACCTATGTTATAACCATCGTGAAATATTTCTATTCGATAGATACCTCTGGCGTAATCACCACTATTTTTCCAATCGGCAGTTACACCATTTACGGGTTGGTTTGTAACTAAATTGATTGACTTTTGTATAGTAAATGATAAGTGATCTCCTTTACTTGTAGTCATCATACCAGAGCCGTTGGCTGGACTTGCTATTACTTGGCCGTCTGGACCGATGATACGCAAATACAATGTCTTAGCACCACTTTCGGCTATTCTATTTTCATCTATATCGAAAGATACACGAAGCACATCTGCTTTTTTAGCCTTTGATGTCTCTTTTTCTTTGCCGTTGCGCTTAATTTTAAGTGCTTCTATTGAGATATTAGATGCATGAAGCACCGATGCTAATTGCTTAATAGCTATATTTTGGGTTACAGTAGAGTCTCTTTCTCTTGTTAGCACCTTATTTTTACCAGTAAGTATAGTGTTTTCACGTTCCAACTCCGCTATTCGAGCTTCGTATTCTCTAGACTTGTCATTAAGAGTTGAAATCATCAGGCGCGCCTCATCAAGTTCGGCTTTAGTAGCTTTATTTTTGCCCAGAATCGCCCTTATCTGGGCCTGGAGCTTTGCCATGGCCTCTTTGTCTCCGCGCAGCATGCTATCTAATTTAGCATTTTGCGATGTTAACTGATCTATTTTGGCTGAGGCAGCTTCAAAATCAGCTTTCAATGAAGACTGCTCTGTGCTTAGCGAATCGAATCTTTGTTTTTCCATTGCAGATGCAGCAGCATTTTGCTCAGCCATCTGATTTTTGCTCATAAATAAGTAGACACAACCAGCTAATAAAATAGCAATGATTACCCAATAAATAATTGAGTTGTTTTTTCTTGATGTACTTTTGGTTGCATCGTTTTGATTGAATTGATCGTTTTGATTCATAAAGTAATATTTGGTTTAGAACAAGAGGCGTTAATAGACAAAGATACATCAAGATATTTAACTAATGGAACATCTAAATGGCATTTTGTTTGTTGATATAGAAACAGTATCAATAACGGCCCAATATGACGACCTATCGGAAGGAATGAAGGCGGAATGGAACCGTAAAGCAAAGACACAAAAGCCCACTGCTGATGGACATACAGAGCCTGAATATCTGTACACAGATAGAGCGGGCATATTTTCAGAATTTGCCAAAGTAGTATGTATCAGTTTTGGCAGCATTTACCAAAGCGATAATAGACAGTTAATCAGACTAAAATCGCTAGCAGGAGATAATGAACATAAGATACTGACTGACTTTGCCAGCATAGTGGGTAAAATGGCAGCAACTTACAAAGATGTTAGATTTTGCGGCCATAACATAAAAGAGTTTGACATACCTTTTTTATGCAGAAGAATGGTTATTAACAACGTGGCTTTACCAGCTAGCATGCAACTTTCTGGTAAAAAACCTTGGGAAATAAACCACATAGACACACTAGAACTTTGGAAATTTGGGGACAATAAAAACTTCACCTCACTTTCGTTATTAGCACAAATCTTAGGTATACCATCGCCAAAAAACGACATAGACGGAAGCAAAGTAGGTGAAGTATACTGGCAAGATAAAGACCTGGCCCGTATAAGTATGTATTGCATGCAAGATGTATTGACTGCTGCTAAGGTTTATCTGAGACTAAAAGGCTGGCCGTATAATGAACTAACACCAGAATATGTAGATTAGGTGCGGAACAGCAACGCATGGCACCAAAAACCATAGCATAATAGAGATAACTGGATGAACTGTAACCAGCAGGCAACTTGAAAAAAACAAAATATATTAACCGCAGGCTACTGTAATATCATAGAAACCATTTTTAGGAGCTTAGTTTCCTAAAAATGTCGTAAAATCATTATCTTGCAACACTAGAAATTATATAAACATGCGTAAACGCTGGCTATACATTGCATTACCGATTTTAGCTGCCACGGCATCTATAGTGTCTTGCAAAAAAGAATACAGTAGTGATGAAGTGCTACCTACATCATACAGCCCATCGGTAGTGGTAGGGAATAATAACAATGTACTGTATGCACTAAACCCTCAAACTGGAGAAAAAAACTGGGAAATTGGGCTTTCATCTCCGGTAATAGCGTCTCCTATTTTATTGAAAGGTAGTGTATATGCCTGCTCGTCTCAGCGTGATACACTTTATAAAATAGACGCCAAAACTGGTAAAATGCTCCGCAAAATTACTTTTGCTGGTGGCGACCAAGGTGTTATAGGCACTCCGATAGCCGACGGAAAGATGATTTACATACCAACTTATGGCGGCAAGATAGTAGCTATCGACACTACAGATTTTACAGAAAAATGGAGTTATGCTATTGGTGGTAATATAGAGTCGTCGCCAACAATACACAATGGCAATATATACATAGCAAACACCGTGGGCAATGTATATTGTTTTGAAAAAACGAATGGAAATACTACCGGACCTGGCTCTTCGGCATCGCCCACATGGACACTTAGTGTGACAGGTGCAAAATTTGTAAGTTCTCCAGCAATAGCAGAGCCCTACTTATATGTAGGTAGTATGTCTGATAGCAACATGTATTGTGTATACTTAAATCCTCCTGGTGGTGGTGGAACAGGTGCTCTAAGATGGACCTACAAATGTAAAGGTGGTATCAAGAGCTCTCCGGCAGCATATGGTGGCACATGTATCTTTGGGGCAAACGATTTTAGATTGTATTGCTTGGATACTACTATAGACCCTATGATGGGCATAACAGTGCCGGAACCTCGCTGGATAGATACTTTTATGACTAGTGAAATAACCTCATCGCCTTTTGCTTACAACCAAACTATCTATGTAGGTTGTAAAGATTATAAAGTTTATGCTTTGAAGGTAATAAATGGCGCTCCTAAATGGATATATTCTACAAATGGCATCATTACATCTAGCCCATTAGTGTATAGCGGCACTGTGTATGTAGGTAGTTTTGACAAATATCTATATGCACTTGACACAGGTAGAGGAACGCTGAAGTGGAAAACTAATACAAACGGCCAAATTGAAAGTTCTCCAATGATAGATGACTTCACCAAAACAACTGGTTTTAACAGTCAGATAAGTGGGCTGACCAATTAAGCTGATGACACAATAAAAAAGTGGTTGATTCACTAATGTGAGTCAACCACTTTTTTATTGTGTAACATTCGTTGCTTTGTTTGTAAATTTCCTAAGATTCATTCGTTGCCATCCAAATCCAAAATTTCAACTACTACCAGCTAGATAATGAACGAAAGGAATAGCCGGTACTGCAATAAATTAACATCTGATGCCCTTAGCTATGTTACTTCTTTAATGGCATATTTATTTTCTGATAATTAGCATTTGTGCTCACAAACTCTGGCACTAAATCTTTCATTAAGTATACAGTTTCGAGTGTATAATGGTGTCGAGCACTTGCTATTAGCTTATCTACCTTCTTCTCTACAGTGGCAAAATCGTATTGACGAACATCTGCTATTAGAATTTTACTATGATAAGTAGGTCTTGTATTTTCGGCACTGTTAAGCAGTTCTTCGTACAGTTTTTCGCCAGAGCGCAGACCAGTATATACTATTTTAATATCCTTATCTGGCTCCTTGCCTGAAAGTTTAATAACCTTACGAGCAAGATCAGCAATTTTAACAGGAGCCCCCATATCGAAAACAAAGATCTCACCACCCTGCCCCATCACCCCTGCTTCTAATACGAGCAAGCAAGCTTCTGGAATGGTCATGAAATATCTCGTAATGTCGGGGTGAGTAACAGTAATAGGTCCACCTTTTTCCAGTTGTTTTTTGAATCTTGGAATTACAGACCCATTAGAACCCAAAACATTACCAAACCTAGTAGTAACAAACCTCGTTACTGGCTCACCTTCAGACTTATGCTGAGCAACATAATTAAAATAACTTTGTGTAAATATTTCAGCTATTCTCTTGCTTGCCCCCATTACATTTGTTGGGTTCACAGCTTTGTCAGTGGACACCATTACAAACTTCTCTACATTATTAGCTACTGCTAACTCTGCAAGATTTCTTGTACCAGCTACATTATTTAGTACTGCAACAGATGGATTGTCTTCCATTAAAGGCACATGTTTATATGCAGCTGCATGAAACACAATTTGCGGGTTGTAAACTTCAAATAAATGCTCCATACGTTGTCTGTCTCCAATGTCGCCCAGGTATGCTTTTATAGGAATATTTTTGTTTTTATCTTCCAGTTCGAGCATGAATTCATGCATTGGCGTCTCTGCCTTATCGCACAGGATGATTAAGGATGGTCTATAATTAGTCAGTTGTCTCACCAACTCGCTACCTATAGAGCCTGCGGCACCAGTAACTAATATTTTTTTCCCTTTAAGTTCACTATAAATGGCTTCGTTATGAATTTTGATAACCTCGCGCTCTAGTAAGTCTTCAATATTTATATTTTTTAGTCTTTGGGTATCCAGCTTACCGTTGATCCAATCTCGCATAGGCGGCACTTGCTGCACCCTTATACCTTGAGCCAAACAATTATCTACTAGTACATTTAATTTACTTTTATCGGGATGCTGGCTAGCTATAATTAATATCTCCACACCATCAGCCTTTAGCTTAGAGACGCTGCTTTCGTTGGTGTTATATATAGGAACACCCTCTAACAGCTTGCCACTAGCATTTGCAGTATCGTCTAAAAATGCAACAACATTCATATCACTATCTGGCATGCTACTTATTAATTTTTTAAATTGCATACCTTCAGATGAGGCACTATAAACAGCAACTTTTTTTCTATCAGTCTTGGCTACAGAACTAGCCATAGACTTGTAGTAATTGAATACATATCTGACGGTAAAACGATAAGAAATAATGACAAAGCTGGTTAGGAAGAAATTGATTGATACAATTTGAAGAGAAAAGAAATTACGCGAGCCAAGGAAAAAGATATTTATAACTAGATAAAAAGAGGCAGCGATGGCATTGACCATTACTAATCGGGATGCGTCCTCGAGGTTAGTATAACGCACGATGCCTGCATAACTCTTAAAAATGTAAAATAATGCTGTATTGAGCAACAATACAGTAGTAATCATAAATCTCAAACCGAGATCCACCTGCCCCCAGTCGAAATTTAGCTTTATCATTCTTGATAAGAACAAGCAAAAAACAACTAAAAACAGGTCTAACAAAAAGACCAGCCAACGAGGTAAAATACGCACAGTGTACGACATAGTTTCCGTTTAGTGGGGTGTAGAAGAAGGGGTAAGTCAAGCAATATTGCTTGATAAAGAGCAATATTACAAAAACTTTGTTAAGGTAGTATTACTCTTATGGCTTTAACTAAAGAAAAACGCTCATCATTTCTGGTATTAGCCTAAGGGAGTCTAAGTATTTGATTATCAATGTACTGGAAAAAATCATAAGGCTGATATGTTCTCCAATTAGGGCTCTGCATCAAAAAAACGTAGTGATTGATATGTGACGATTTAAAATCGGCCTCACTGTGCTTAGGTAGATTTATAGATACAACCCAACCACCCTCATCTTTTATGTCATCACTCCACTCTTCATAATACTCACTATCGCTACTGTGGAAATTGAGCACATTTTCGGTGATTAAGATAAACTTGGATATTCCACGTTTGAGCATTGGGTCTACAACTGACCTTTTGAGCTGCATGATATCATTTTCTACTGCATCGTTCCATTCACCAATAAATTCGATTATTGCAAAATTGTAATCATAATCGGCATACAGCACTTTTAAATACAAAGTTCTAGAACCAAACTCATCCCACTGAGGGTGTATGAAATAGTTATAAACAGTATTTGAATATTCGAACTCTGAATGCTCAAGACCCAAAAAGGGGGAAAATTCATCATCCTCGGCTGTATATAAATGTCTCCAGTTGAAGAAAGGTTCAATATCTTGCATGCGCAAAAGTAAGTGGCTAGAGTAAATGAAAAAAGGACAAAAAAGGGTTTGCTCAAAAAATGCAGTTTTTTTTTCGGATTAAATAAAAGTTTTTACTACCTTTGCAGTCCTTAAAAAAAATGGCTAAACAATCACTCATTAAACAAGACGGAACGATAGTAGAAGCGCTATCTAACGCTATGTTTCGGGTCCGCTTAGAAAATGGACATGAAATTTTAGCTACTATTTCTGGGAAAATGCGCATGCACTACATCCGCATATTACCAGGTGACAAAGTAGGAGTTGAAATGAGTCCTTACGACTTGACTAGGGGTAGAATTATTTACCGTTATAAATAAGGAAGTAAAACTAGTATTAGATACTATTCAATAATAAAACATGAAAGTAAGAGCATCAATCAAGAAGCGTAGTGCTGATTGCAAAATAGTTCGCCGTAAAGGTAGACTATACATCATCAACAAAAAGAATCCACGTTTTAAGCAAAGACAAGGATAGTTTTTGACTGTTTGATAGCAAATCGACAAACAAAAAACAACATAAAAAGCGCCGGTAAGGAAAACCGGCATCAAAACAACAGATAATGGCTCGTATAGCTGGTATTGACCTTCCGAAAAACAAACGCGGTGAGATAGCGCTCACCTACATTTATGGTATTGGCAATAATACTGCCCGTTATATTCTGGATAAAGCTGGAATAAGCTACGATAAGAAGGCATTTGAGTGGAACGATGATGAGCAAACTGCCATCCGTAACATCATCAATGCTGAATTTAAAGTAGAAGGCCAACTTCGTTCTGAGGTTCAAATGAACATCAAACGTCTTATGGATATAGCGTGCTACCGTGGTCTTCGTCACCGTAAAGGACTTCCGCTACGTGGACAAAGAACTCGTACTAATAGCCGTACTCGTAAAGGTAAGCGTAAGACCGTAGCTGGTAAGAAAAAAGCACCTAAGAAATAGTAAATAAGCTACTGCTGGATCCGAACTAATTAGGTGCTCGGGGAGGAGTAGCTTAGCGATAATTGCTAAAGTAATTGTCGTAAAAAACATTGATTACCTTAATTCAAACAAAAAATGGCAAAAGCGCAAGCATCTGCAAAGACCGTAGCTAAGAAGCGGGTCGTTAAGGTTGATACACACGGTGATGTACACATCAACGCTGCATTCAACAACATCATTATCAGCATTACCAACAAAGCAGGTCAAGTTATATCTTGGTCATCAGCAGGTAAAATGGGCTTCCGTGGCTCAAAGAAAAACACTCCATACGCCGCTCAAATGGCTGCTCAAGATTGTGCGAAAGTAGCAACTGATGCTGGAATGAAACGTGCCGATGTATTTGTTAAAGGTCCGGGTTCGGGTCGTGAAGGCGCTATCCGCTCGATAGCGAACTCTGGAATAGAAGTTACCTCTATCAAGGATGTGACTCCAATGCCGCACAATGGTTGTCGTCCTCCTAAAAAGAGAAGAGTATAGTTTATTTACTTTAGCCTTACAATTGTAAGGCTAAAGTATTATCATATAATAATTAATTAATCACGCTAGTTCGGATCGAATTTTACGATTTTTCAGGAGACGAACTAGCAATATAAAAATCGCAATGGCACGTTATACAGGCCCCAAGAACAGAATCTGCCGCATATTCGGCGAACCAATTTTAGGATCAGGCAAGAGCCTGCAAAAGAACAGTAATCCTCCAGGCCAGCATGGACCTAACCGCAAACGCAAAACAGCAAGTGAATATGCGGTGCAGCTGAAGGAAAAACAAAAAGCTAAATACACATACGGCTTGTTGGAGAAACAATTCGCTAATACGTATGTAGAAGCTTCTCGCTTGAAGGGTGCAACAGGTGAAAACCTTATTAAATTGTTGGAAGCACGTCTGGACAATGCAGTATACCGTATGGGTTTTGCGCCTACACGTCCTGCTGCTCGTCAGTTGGTTTCTCACAAACATCTTATGGTGAATGGTCACATCGTTAACATACCTTCTTATTCTTTGAAACCAGGAGACGTTATCGAATTGAAACCAAAAAGCAAGGCAAACACTACAGTTACAAGCATGATTCGCCCTAAGAATCAACGTATTTCTTGGATTGACTTCAATGAAAAAGACATGGTTGGTACATACATCACCCATCCTGAACGTGAGGCAGTTCCAGAAAATATTAAGGAGCAACTGATTGTAGAACTTTACTCTAAGTAATAGTTTACTGGCAGGCAACAATAGTTGCCTGCTATTCTATCTTTGCACAATCCACATTACTACAAAATATCAAACAATATCAATATGGCCATATTGAATTTTCAAAAACCGGACAAAATAACACTTCAAAAGACTACAGACTTCGAAGCGCAATTCGAATTCCGTCCATTGGAGCCCGGTTATGGTGTTACCATAGGTAATGCACTACGTCGTGTGTTGTTGTCATCACTCGAAGGTTTCGCAATTACTGCTATAAAAATACCAGGTGCAGATCATGAGTTTGCAACTATCAAAGGTATATTTCAGGACGTTACAGAAATAATTCTGAACCTGAAACAAGTACGCTTGAAAGGTGCAGGAGAGCTTGGAGATTTTACTGGTCAGAAAGTAGAAATCAACGTAAAAGGTAGTGATGTATTTACTGCTGGTATGATTGGTGAGTTTCTACCTGATTTTCAAATAATGAACCCTGAGTTGGTTATTTGTAACATACAGCCAGGAGCTTCTTTCCAAATAGAATTGCATATTGGTAAAGGACGAGGATATGTACCAGCAGAAGAGAATCGTCTTCCGGACATGCCACTTGGCGTTATCGCTATCGACTCCATCTATACTCCAATTAAGAACGTTAAGTACAACATAGAAAACACACGTGTTGAACAACGTACTGACTTCGAAAAATTGGTTATGGAAGTTGTTACCGATGGTACCATTCACCCAGAAGAAGCAGTTAAAGAAGCAAGCCGTATTCTTATTCAGCATCTTATGATCATCACAGATGAGAACATCTCTCTTGATACTAGACGCGAAGAAAAAGAAACAATAGTTGACGAAGAAACACTTCTTGTTCGTAAAGTATTGAACACACCACTTGAAGATCTAGAACTTTCTGTTCGTGCATTCAACTGCCTGAAAGCAGCTAAAATTAACTCGTTGAGTGAGCTAGTTCAGTACACACAGGAAGAGTTAATGAAGTTCCGCAACTTCGGTCAAAAATCTTTGTCAGAAATAGAGCAAGTTCTTCATGAGCGTGGTCTTGGTTTCGGTATGGATATCAATAAATTCCGCAGAGGAGACGATTAAATTTTACTATCCACAACTTACATACAACTGTAAGTTGTGGATTTCATTTTTTTATAAAACAGAACCTCATAATTCCTGACACGGTATGAGGGATTAAAAACAACATGTCATGCGTCACGGAGACAAAATCAAAAATTTAAGCCGCACAGCTTCACATCGTGCAGCCTTGCTTTCAAACTTAACATGTCAGCTTATAGAGCACAAACGTATCACAACTACTCTTGCTAAGGCAAAGAGCCTTCGTGTATATGCTGAGCCTATCATCACTCGTTGTAAGGTAGACAATATGCACAATCGTCGTATTGTATTCAGCTACTTACAAGACAAGGAAGCTATTAAAGAACTGTTTGGTGTAATCAGCGATAAAATTGCTGACCGTCCAGGTGGATATACTCGTATCATCAAATTACCTCGTCGTATGGGTGATGCTGCTGATATGGCAATGATTGAACTAGTAGACTTCAACGAAATATACGGTAAAGAATCTGAGGCTAAATCTGCTAAGAAAACTCGCCGTAGCCGTCGTGGTTCTTCGTCATCTGCTGCTACCACTGCAACGCCAGTAGCTACTGAAACAGTAGCTGAGGTAGTAGAACCTACAGCTTCGGAAAACACTACAACAGAAGCAACTGAAAATAACGAAGAAGCAACAGCTTAATATTTTTCAGCATAATGACAAAAGAGTCCAAACATAAGTTTGGACTCTTTTTTTATGGACAATTTAAATTATTGTATATTGTCGTAAATATCAACATTATGAAACTACAATCAATACTATTTATTTCAGCACTTGCAATTACTTCTTGTGGCAATACAGATGTAAATACAAAAACTGAACAAGAAAAAACAGCAGCTAAAGCGCCAATCAGTGAGATAGACTCTGCAACAAAGAGTAAAAACTATATGGAATGTATGATGCCCGGTAATATGCATGTGCTACTGGCGAGGGATACTGGCATATGGAATACAGAAATGATTTTTGAGGTAGGCCAAGGCAATACGACAACTAGCAAAGGAAGAGCAGAAATAAAAATGATATTAGGAGGGCGATATAAACATATGACCCAGACTGGAGAAATGATGGGAATGCCATTTGATGGTATAGGCATATCAGCATACGATAATGCTAAAAAGGTGTTTATAGATACATGGGTAGATAATATGGGAACAGGAGTAATGGTATTGGAAGGAAATTATAATGAAGCTAATAATACGATGGAGCTAAAAGGTCAGTCCATAAATCCAGAAACTAGAGCTGTGGTTAATTTGAGAGAGGTAATGAAATACCCAAATGATAGCACAATGATCATGGAAATGTATAGCAGTGAACCAGGAGGGAATGAAACTAAGTCGTTTGAAATAAGATATACCAAAGCTAAGTAAAGAATAGTTTATATCACTTTTTTGAATAAGGGTTTAGCAAGGCTAAACCCTTATTGTTTTATACAAGCAGCAAATTACAAAAGACACGACAACCAAACAATAACTAATATATTGAGTATAAACACGTAATACTTTACGTATTTCTACGTAGAGTCTATAATTTTACATTGTCGTTTTTTGCTATAAATATATTTCAGCCATGCATTTACATTATTTGAGCAGAAGAAACACTGCTACTACCAGAAGAAGCTCTATAAGAGCAGGTTCTATTTTCAACAATTATCTCAAGACTATAATACTTGTAGTGATTGGAGTAATAGGTGTGAATAAACTAGATGCTCAACCATGTAGTGCCACCATTACTACGATAGTAGGAACTGGCACGTCTGGATTTTTAGGTGATGGTGGAGCAGCCACAGCTGCAAGAATACAAAGAGTATATGGTTTGTGTGTAGACAATGCAGGCAATATTTATATACCAGACTATGGTAATCATAGAATAAGAAAAGTATTAACTGATGGAACTATTAGTACCATAGTAGGTAATGGCACAGCGGCGTTTGCTGGAGATGGAGGAGCCGCTACAGCAGCAAGCTTATGGGGACCTAGAGGGGTGGCATTAGACACAAGTGGTAACTTATATATTGCAGATGAAAACAACTTTAGAATCAGAAAGGTAACACCATCGGGCATCATAAGTACAGTAGCAGGTAATGGATCATATGGATTTGCAGGAGATGGAGGACAGGCAACTGCAGCTAGGCTGGCCTCACCTGCATCTGTTGCTATTGATAGGTCGGGGAATATGTATATAGCCGACATGGGGAACAACAGAGTAAGAAAAGTATCTACAAGTGGAATAATATCAACAATAGCTGGAAACGGAACAAGTAGCCCTACGGGAGATGGGAGCCAGGCAACTGCGGCTGCCGTACCATTACCACATGGAATTAAAGTAGATAATGATGGGAATATTTATGTAACCAACCATTCTACACATAGAGTTAGAAAAATTTCAACTACAGGAA
>CALRKH020000042.1:0-25779 GCA_943367855.1 Asaia bogorensis
GATTTCTTCTTTTTGGTTTGTGCGCAGTGCGTAAGTAAAGCCATCTTGAATGGCAAAGGCTCCGTGCTCACCGTGCTTGTTGAGGGCAAGGAAACCTACTTGCAGCTCTTTGGCTTGAGCGCCTTTGTGCCGTACAATGCGCTCTACTGCCTTGCGGCAGGCTGCTGCTGGAGATTGCCCTCTGCGCATATACTCCACTACTAAATGGGAGCCTACTACTCTTATTACTTCTTCGCCAAGGCCGCTACTAGTGGCAGCACCAACTTCATTGTCGACATATAGACCGGCGCCTATGATGGGTGAGTCGCCGACACGACCATGTAGCTTATATGCCATGCCGCTGGTGGTGCATGCGCCTGAAAGATTGCCTATAGTATCCATTGCCAGCATACCTATAGTGTCGTGATTGCGGGTGCCGCCTGGTAGGTTTTCAATGTTTTTTATAGGGTTATATTTTTCTTTTTTCAGCCATTCGCGCCATTCAGATTCGCTTTGGGGGGTGAGTAGGTTAGCTTTTTTGAAGCCGTTGGCGAGTGCGAATTGTAGTGCGCCATCGCCAACGAGCATGATGTGTGGTGTTTTCTCCATGACCTGACGCGCTACTGAGATGGCATGTATGATATGCTCCATGCCGGCTACTGCACCGCAGCGGTAATTATGGTCCATGATGCAGGCGTCGAGTGTGACGCGGCCATCTCTGTCGGGTCGACCACCGAGACCAACAGTTTGGTTGGTAGGGTCGGCTTCGGGGATTTTTACTCCGGCTTCAACTGCATCGAGGGCAGCACCACGGTTTTTGAGTATCTGCCAGGCTGCTGTGTTGGCTTCTCGTCCAAAGTCCCAAGTGGAGATAACAATGGGTTGATCGACAGTAGTGTTGTAGGTTTTGTCTTCTTCGGTGTGTGGGGTGCTGGAGGCTAGCGATGATTTGGTTACCAACAGCCCCGCCGCTGATAGTGCTGCTTGTTTTACAAAGTTTCTCCTGTTGCTCATGGTGTGATTTTATTTGCCAAGTTTTTGGCGTAGATAGCTGTCTACATTGCCAAAGAGGAAATCGGGATATTCATCGCTGAATTTCTTTTTGACGAAGCCGCCAAGAAGTGGGCGAGGTGCTGGCTGGTTCATTTCGGCAGTGCTCATGGGTATGAGGTCGTATTGGGCATTGGGGAAGTAGGATAGTACTCTGAGTGCTAGTTCGACACGGTTGAGGTAGTCGGTGCTGGCGATGTGATAGATTCCTTTTTTACCATCGCGAAGGAGGAGGAACATGGCTCGTGCTATATCCCAGGCATTGGCGGGTGAGGCGTATTGGTCGTAAGGGAGTTTGAGTGTTAGTTTCTGGTTGTTGAGGCACTGGTCCACAATGCGGGCAATGAAGTTTTTGCCACGTATCTCGTCTCCGTAAACATTGGTGACTCTGAGTATGAGTGCATCGGACAGTTGGGCTAGTACTAGTTGTTCGCCCTCGAGTTTGTGACGAGCATATACTGAGATGGGGTTGACGGGGGCATCTTCGGTGTAGGGCCCCGCCTGACCGTCGAAGACATAGTCTGTGGAGATGTAAACCATTTTAGCATTGCATTGTTGGGCTAATGCTATAAGGTTGATGGTGCTTTGTACGGTTTTTTGGTAGCTTTCTTCTATGTTGGTTTCGCAATAGTCGACGTGGGTGAGGGCGCCGCAATGAACGATAACATCTGGAGCAAAGTTGTGCACATCGAAGTTGTCGGGGTGGGAAGGGTTGAGGGTGTCGTAGAAAACGGTGTCCGGTGTGGGGTATGAGAAGTAGGAGCCTATTACTGTGGCACCTTGCTCTGTAAAGTGTTTGAGGCAGTTGCCGCCAACGAGGCCTGATGCGCCGGAGATGAATATCTTCATTTTGGTATTGTGTGATTGTTGTGGCATAAAAGTAATGATTTTTGATGGGTGGTATGTTTTGTGTTTTTGCGCAGTTTTTATTTTTTATGTTTGGGCTGTAAGTGGTTGATAGTCAATGGGTTGTGAGTGATTTGTTTTTTGTTTTTGCTCAGTTTTTGCGCATATTAAGATTTGTTTTTTGCTATCCCTGTCTCTGAAGCAAGTGCTGGTAGCTAAGGCGGCCATTGTGAGTTTTAGTACAGGGTTACTAACTATTTTTCTTTGTTGGTTGGCTAAGGTAAACATGGATGTAGCGTTTGAGAATATTTCTAATTAGTCTATAGGGGGTATGGTTTTGGTTTCAGCTTTATGCTTAAGTTGTGGCAGTAGAAGTGTATTGTTTGATTTCTTCTATTGCTATGGCTATAAGCCAAGATGTGTTTGGTTGCGTGCGAATGTAGGTTGGGAATAAAGATTGCCCAAAATGGGTTTTGAGGATAGTACAGCTAAGTGTGCAGGATGGTACAGTAAACTGTTGAGCTTAGTACACTTATCTGTCGAGCTTAATACAGTTTTTGGGGTGTTTTTGGCGGTTGATTTGGGTGGAGATGTGGTCTGATAGGGCTTTATGTATATTGTCTTAATGTGATGGTAAGTGTAGTAGGAAGATTTTTGCGGTTGAACAGTTTTGGGGAGGTGGAATTCTGTATAGATTATGGATATTTCTATGTTTTATGAGGGTTGGGAGGTGTTATTTTTGACTGAATTGGGGGATGTTAGTAAATCTAGAATAAGAGGAATGGTGTTATTTTTTGTCTGAATCAGAATTTTCGGAATTATAGAATAAGGGGAATGGTGTCGTCTGAATCGTGTTTATATGAGACAGCTAAATATTGGTTTCTTCCATCTGTAGCTGGACTGCCAGTGCGGCGTAATAGGAGACATACGCCGAACAGGGAACAATATACAAAATAATATGATAGTAATTAAATAAAAAATCGCTTCTTGTGGAAGCGACTAGTACATATCGATTTTGTTGTATTGATTGAATGAGATCATTACCAGAATGTAATGGTTACATTGGACATGAAAACACCAGAGGCAGGAACCCAACTACCATTGTTTATACAGTCTGCAGTTGTACTTGACCATGTAGGTGAAGCCCCAGAACAATTCACCATTGCTCCGCCTGGATTAAATGCATCATCGCACATATCTGCAGGCATGAGTGTTGGAATCCCACAGCTTATAGATTGGCAATTTATTATGTCAAAATTTATGTCTGTCCATTGGAATAATGAGGAACCAGAACCACAATTTAATGGATGAACGCTTCCAGCCCAACTATCCCAACCAACCTTCAGTGAAAAGTCTACAAAATCGGTAAAAGTAACAGTAGAAAATGGACCAACAAGGAATTTACTACTTATCATACCGCAATTAATAATACCACAATTACCGTCGGTAGCGGTCATTTGTGCAACAATGGTACAGGGGTTGGCAGAATTATCGATTGTTAAAGCTGCTGTTTGAGCTTTAATGCCATTGGACAGTATGATGCCCAAAAAGAATAAAATAATTTTTCTCATTTTTTAGAATTAAAGTGATAAAAAAATTACAAAATCGGTATGCGATATAAAGTTATGTGATTTTAGTATTGAAATCTTTATTTATCTCATATAAATTTTTCATTTTGCTGTAAGTGATTGTAAATCAATGTTTTATGTGAATATGTGCTTATTTGTTTACTTCATTAGCGAATAGTGTGTAAAAATTGTCAAAAAATACTTTCAATTTGTTGGATTATTTGCTGTACATTAGGAATTGATTACACAAGTATTAGCAATCATATTTGGTGTTAATCGCAGAACTGTTACACCATAAAAAACTATTTTGGCTATGAACATAGTAGAAAAATATTGTTTTTGTTTGTTGCTTTTTATTCTGTCATTTGTTAGAGGTTATTCACAGTATATTGTTACAACAGTTGTAGGGACTGGATATAGTGCTGGAGGGCCATTGGGGGGGTATAGTGGTGACGGAGGGCCTGCAACGAATGCCCGAATAAGCCAGCCCAGTGGGGTGGCTGTAGATGCTGCAGGAAGTATTTATTTTTCTGATAGAATTAATCAACGGATTAGGAAGGTAGATCCTACTGGTATCATAAGTACTATTGCAGGAACAGGAGTTTTTGGATATTCGGGTGATGGCGGGCCTGCAACAGCAGCTATTATATCTGCACCTAATGATGTGGCTGTGGATATGGCTGGCAATGTATATTTTGATGATGGGGCAAACAACAGGATACGCAAAATCAATACAGCAGGGATAATTACAACGTATGTGGGGACGGGGGTAATAGGGGTGCCCACAAGTGGTATGCCTGCCACCGCCACTACAATACAAAATAATAATGGAATCTATGTAACACCATTGGGTGAGCTATATTTTTCTGCACCATCAGGACATTATGCTGCAAAGGTAGATGCAGCAGGAATATTGACAATGATAGCTGGTACGCCAGGTGTATCGGGATATTCGGGAGATGGTGGACCTGCTAGCAATGCATTATTGAATTTTCCAGAAGATATATTTGTAGATGGAGGAGGGAATGTATATATATCTGAAGGTGGTAATCATACGATAAGGAAAATAGACCCATTAGGGATTATAACAACAATAGCAGGAACGGGAGTGCCTGGGGGCTGTACCGCAGTTACCTCTGGCGATGGTGGACCTGCAACTCTGGCATCTTTAGCTTATCCATCGGGAGTAGCAGTTGATGGATCTGGAAATATTTATATATCTCATAATACAGCTCCTAGTTGTGCTGTTATTCGTATGATCAATACATCTGGTGTCATTAGCACTATAGCGGGTTATTATGGTGCAATAGGCTTTAGTGGTGACGGATGTGATCCCAGAGTTACAACGTTTGACAGGCCATATAGGATAACTGCAAGTGGGCCAGATAATGTATATATATGTGATAGACTGAATCAACGCATCAGGTGGATACACCACAATGATACGCCAAGCTATGTGCAGGGAGCGAGTGCGAGTGTGACGGTGTGCCGTGATGGGCGAGTGGGGTTGGGGAGTGCACTGGCGGTGATGGATGGGGACAATAGGCAGCTACTTACGTGGCGATTGCTGGGTGGGCCCAGCCATGGTACGGTGAGTAGTCCGTATACGGACACTGCCAATGGAGGGGTCAAGCATCCGGATAGTATGTGGTATAGCCCAGCAGCGGGCTATGTGGGATTGGATAGTTTTAGCATGGAGGTGAAGGACTGTGGTGATGCTGGCGATACGATAAAGGTGTATGTGACGGTTCAGCTGCCACCATCGGTAGGAGTGCTGAGCGGAGTGGGAGTGCTGTGTGTGGGAGGCACGGGAGTGTTGAGCTCGACGGTGAGTGGCGGCACGTGGAGCACTGCTGCGGGTGGAGCTGTGAGTGTGGGCAGTAGCAGTGGCGTGGTGACGGGGGTGAGTGTGGGCACTGCAGTGGTGAGCTATACGATACATGGGACGCACTGCAGCAATGTAGGGACGCTAGAAGTGACGGTGGCGGCAGTGCCCATGGCGACAACGCTGAGTGGAGCAGATGTGGTGTGTGTGGGAGCAACTGCCAGTTATAGCGCTGGTGTGGCCGGAGGTGTGTGGAGCAGTAGTGATGCCAGTGTGCTGAGCATAGGCGGAGTGAGTGGCGTGGCCACAGGAGTGCGAGCGGGCACAGCAGCGGTGAGCTATACGCAGAGCAATGCCTGCGGGACAGCGGTGACCACAAAGATAGTGAGTGTGCAGGCGCTGCCCGATGCTGGGGTGCTGACGGGAGCGGAGCGGCTGTGTACGGGTTATGATGGGCTGGTGACGGCGAGTGTGAGTGGCGGAGTGTGGAGTGTGGGCGGTGGCGGCAGCTCGGTGGCGAGTGTGAGTGGCGGAGTGGTGACGGGAGTGGGGCCTGGGTTGGCGATCATCAGCTATGTGGTGACAAATAGTTGTGGGACGGCAGTGGCGACGAAGGAAGTATGGGTGGGGGGCCTAGCGGCAGCCATAACAGGAGATAGTGTGCTGTGCATGGGTAAGGAAGGGGCTGTGCGCAACCCTAGCAGCGGCGGAGTGTGGAGTAGTAGTGATGCCAGTGTGGCGACGGTGAGCAGCAGTGGAGGGCTGATGAGTGTGGGTGTGGGGACGACAGTGATCAGCTATGTGCTGGGCATGGGATGCTATGCGACAAAGGAGGTGACTGTAGCCGCTATGCCGAGTGCAGGTGTGGTGGCAGTGGCGGCCCATGTGTGTAAGGGAGACACTGCCACGCTGAGTGGTGGTGCGAGTGGTGGTAACTGGTATGTGAGGGACACGAGTGTGCTGACACTGGTGGGTAGTAGTGTGATAGGCAAGGGTGTAGGGACGAGCGATGTGCTGTATGTGGTGGTGGCGGGAGTGTGTGCAGACACGGCTGTGCGGGGCGTGGCGGTGCATGGGTTGCCAGAGGTGCTGGGCATAAGCGGGCCAGCCGTGCTGTGTGTGGGCAGCCAGCGGAGGCTGGTGGGTGCGCCCAGCGGGGGACGATGGGAGAGCAGTGCAGGGACAGTATGCAGCATAGATATGAGCGGTGGCATGGAGGGTCTGAGGCTGGGGACGGCAATGCTGACGTATATAATAGGGCCAGATGTGCATGGGTGTGAGGGGCATGGTGTGCATGAGGTGGAAGTGAAGGAGGCGACGCATAGGGTGACAGGAGTGGTGGAGGCGGAGCGGTGTGCTGGTGCTGGTAATGGGCGTGTGCGGCTGAGTGTGGCGCCCGCAGGAGCTTATAGCTATGAGTGGAGCCATGGCGGCAGTGGAGCGGAACAGAGTGGATTGGGTGTGGGTAGCTATAGTGTGCAGGTGACGGATAGTGTGAGTGGGTGTGTGGTGGGCAGTAGCTATGCTGTGACGGGAGTGGCTGTGCTGGAAGCGGAGGTGCGTGTGGCGGCAGACCACTGCAAGGGTAAGAACGGCAGTGTGGTGGTGGCGGCTAGTGGAGGTAATGGTGGCTATGTGTATGAGCTGAATGGCCAGGGAGGACCGTATGGAGGAGCGAGTGTGGAGGGGCTGAGTGCTGGTGTGTATGAGGTGGTGGTGCGAGATGTGGAGGGGTGTGCGTGGCGAGGAGAAGTGGAGGTAGTAGACTCGGCCTGCGGAGCTGTGGTGGTGTACACGGGACTATCGCCGAATGGCGATGGTTATAATGATGTGTGGTACATAGAAGGCTTGGCCCCCTACCCGAATAATAGTGTGGTGGTGCTGGATAAGTGGGGAGATGTGGTGTATAGGAAGCGTGGTTATAATAATGAATGGGATGGCAGGAGTGACAAAGGGCTGTTGCTGCCAGATGGTACGTATTACTATGTGGTGGAGCTAAATGAGGCGAACAGGGGAGGAGGAGCAAGTGTATTTAAAGGAGCAATAATATTAAAAAGGTAGATAACTATGAATAAAAGGATATGGATATTGTGGTTGGCAGTGTTGTGTGGGCTGCCTGTGCTGGCACAGACGGAGCAGCACTATACTATGTTTATGTATAACAAGCTGCTGTACAATCCGGGATATGCGGGTAGTAGGGATGTGCTGTCGGTGAATGCCCTATACAGGAAGCAGTGGAGTGATGTGCCGGGAGCGCCGAGGTCTATGAGTGCAATGGTGGATGCGCCAGTTGGCAACTATATGCGCCCCTTCAGACCGGTGGCAGTGGGGCTGAGTATAGGAGATGAACGGATGGGCGTGGAGAAAAATACGAGTTTGCGGGCCTACTATGCCTATAGGATACAGATGAAAAAGTCTGTGTTATCGGGAGGGTTGAGTGGCGGTGGTAGCTTTTATAGTGCTACCTATTCGGACTTAGTGCTGATGCAACAGCAGGACCCGAATTTTTCGAGCAATATCAGCAATGTGTTTTTGCCCAACTTTGGAGCTGGCGTTTATTGGTATGGGGAGCGGTTTTATGGCGGTTTGTCGGTGCCGAACATGCTTCAGAACTATTATGACAAGGACCAAGTAGTGCGATCGGCGAGACAGATAAGGACGTTTTATGCTAGTGGAGGATATGTATTCCCGATCAATGATGAAGTGAAGTTGCAGCCACAAGTATTGGTGCGCTATGCCAAGGGTGGAGGAAGAGCATTGCCGATGAGTAGTGATTTTAATTTATCGGCAGTGCTCAGAGATAGGTTGCTGGTAGGGTTTACGTATAGGACAGACAAGTCGATGGAAGGGATAGTGCATATGCAGGTGACTGAGCGATTGAATCTGGGATATGCGTACGATTATATGTCGGCACCAGTGAGGGGATATATTGGAGGGTCGCACGAGTTGGTAATGGGCTTTGATTTGTATCAATTGGAGTCTAAGTTTCATACACCGCGTTTTATAAAGAGTTTTTAATGATAGGTATAGGACAAAAGAACTGGTGTAAGCTACTACTGGTGAGTGTGCTACTGTGGTCGCTGGGTGTAATGGCAAAAGGAGATAAGGAACTGATAAGGGCTAATTATTATTATGCACATGGTTTGTATGCCGAAGCAGCGAAGAGCTATGAGCTAGTGCCAGAAGACCAACGAACAGTGGAGGTACTAACGAAATGGGCACATAGTTATAATGCCAGTGGGGCATTGGCACAAGCAGCAGCATGCTATGCAAAAGCAACCGCCACGGCCGGGTGTGCTACACAGGTGTATCTGCAGTATGGACAACTGCTGATGAAACTACAGGCGTATGATAGTGCAGCAGCACAGTTGAAAAAGTATAGGGCCAGTGTGAAAGTAGATAGGCGAGTGGATAACCTAATAGCAGGGTGCGCCCAAGCCCAAATATATATGCGACAACTGCCAACGGGCACAGAAGCGTTGCTGCCACTGAATACGAGTGGATCAGAGTTTGCGCCTACGATGTGGAACAAGCGGTTGGTTTTTGCGGCAGATACTGTGGTGAATGCTCATAAGAAACAACAGAAGACAACTGGCAAAGCTTATTATAGTTTGTATGCTGTGGATTGCGCAAATGAAGGACTGTGCACGGCTGCCTGGCATGCGATATCGGAAGGGAAAGCTGGTGCGAGTAAGTATCATAATGGTCCGAGCACGTTTAGCAAAGACGGAGCTACAATGTACTATACGAGAAGTATGATAAAGGATGGCTGGATGAAGCAAAAGGCACTAGTGAATAGTGACACCGAAGTGGTGCTAGAGATAATGATAGCAACTGATTTTGATAGTGCAACGCAATGCTTTAAAACAATAACTGCATATCCGCATAACAACAAGGAATATTCAGTGGCGCATCCATCGGTATCGCCCAATGGGAAGGTGATGGCACTGGTGTCGAATATGCCGAAGGGGCAGGGGCAATCGGATATATACCTATCTAAAAAGATGGGGAAGACCTGGGGCAGACTGGTGAACGCAGGCGCTGTATTGAACACGGAAGGGCAGGAGTTGTTTCCGTTTTGGATAAGTGATAATAAGTTGTGTTTCTCATCGGACGGGCATGCTGGAGTAGGGGGACTAGATATCTATTGCAGTGAATGGGATGAGCAAAAGAATACGTTTAGTAAGCCGAGGTTGTTGCCGCTACCTGTAAATTCTGCCTATGATGATATATCGCTAGCCATTACTCATGACGAGAAGGCGATTTGGCTATCATCGGACAGGCCAGCAGAAGTGAGTGGAGATAATGTGTATTACTTCAGAAAACAGCAGCAGTTTTTGGAGTTGAAGGTGATGAATAAAAGCAGTGAACAAGTGGTAAGTAATGCAAAGGTGGAGGTAAGGTGTAATGATAGTGTGCTGCAATTGTATACAGATGCTACTGGTGTGGGGTTTGTGGGGATGTACCCGGGTAAGAAACATGCTGTGCATGTGGTAGCTGAAGGGTATTGGGACCAGACAGTGCAAGTGGAACACCTGAGTAATACGGAGTATGACACGATAAGGGAGACTATGTATATGCTACCTAAAGAGCGACAAAAGGAGGCTGTGCCGCAGATAGACTTATCGCTGCAGGTGGTGCGTAATAGGAATGTGATGGATACGCCAGGTGTCAGGAATTTTGAGCAAGGGGCAGTGTATGAGGTTGGGGCCTTTAAGTATGAGTATAATAAATGGGAACTGTCGAAAGCGCATCAGCCGTTTCTGGATACGCTGTATGCACAGCTAACAAGAAACCCGACTATGCATATAGAGGTGCAAGGACATACGGATTGCAGAGGGTCGACAAAGTTTAATCTGGAATTGTCTAAGAAGCGCGCATATGCAGTGGTAGAATATATGGTGAAGCAGGGAATAGCGAGAAATAGATTGACCTATGTGGGTATGGGAGATACAAAGCCTAAAGTGCCTTGCCCTAAGTGCGATGAGTGCAGTGAAGACCAACACGCGCTGAATAGGATAATGGAGATAAAGGTGTTGCGATTGTAGCTTTGGCGGGTGACGGATAGGAAGCTTTAGCTATAGGGCTTAAGTTTACTCTGATCTCTTATCCTTTTTAATGCAGAATATTTGGCTCAATGGTATGTCTTTTTTTAATAACATATATGGTTTGCCATTGGTTATTTCGAGTTTTTTGCCTTTTGGTATTCGATCTATCCAATTTGATAGTTTATTGAAGATGTTCATATGGTGAAGATGTCTTGAAGGTCATGTAATATGTACGGTACGTTATCGATAAAAGTCAAATAAATTTAGGATAATTTCCCTCATTGTCTTTATGCCTCCAAAACTAATTAGAATTGAAGTTCGGTATACCTCCCCCAACTTTTCAACTTGATCCATTATCTATGCCTAAACCCTGCATCCCCCAACTTTTCAACTTGATCCCCGTTTGTGTCGGAATTGTTTTGAAATGCTAAAAATGAAAAAGGGCTTCAGTTGCCTGAAACCCTTTCCTGTGGCTTGCTCCCCCTTCAGGACTTGAACCTGATACCCCATGATTAACAGTCATAAAATTTACCAAAAGTAAACAGATAATAAAAACCTACTAATTATACTGTATTCCTTTACTGACAATACTTTCATAGCATAAAGGTAGTGGTTTATTTATTGTTGTTACCTGTTTATTCATTACTTTTGTGTCGGAATTGTGTCGGAGTGATGCAATTATATAATTCATAGTAATGATAGCAACTACAGCTTTATTTATTGATAGATACCACCCAACAGCTAACGGAAAGTGTTCTGTAACGGTAAAAGTTACATTTGAGAGAAAAAAGAAATATTACAATGTCGGCTTTAAACTGACAGCCCTAGAGTTTGATAAAGCTACAGGCGATAAGCCCAGAGGCGAGTATAAAGAAATTGCACTTAAGTTGCAGGCATTTGAAAATAAGGCAGCAGATATAATTAAGGCATTGCCAGTTTTTAGTTTTGCCTCATTTGAGAAACTGTACTTTAGTAATAGGGCTACAAAAGGTACTGTAGATGGTGCCTTTTCAAACTATATAGACCATTTGAAAGAAAACGGGCGTATTGGTACTGTAGTTACCTATGAATGTGCCCAAAAGAGCCTAAACGGTTTTCAGGCTGGGGTGAAATTCGTAGATGTTACACCCGATTTTCTGAATAAGTACGAAAAGTGGATGCTGGGCAAAGGTAAGAGTATTACCACAGTGGGTATTTATTTGCGATCACTTAGAACAATATTCAATAATGCTATAGCAGATGGTGAATTGTCACAGGAGTTTTACCCGTTTGGTAAAAGAAAGTATGAAATACCTACAAGTAACAATGTAAAAAAAGCACTTACAAAGGCAGAAATAGGCAAGATGTATAATTACCAACCAGAGGCAGGCTCACCACTTGAAAAGGCAAAAGATTACTGGTTCTTTATGTATCTGTGCAACGGGATGAATGTAAAAGATATGTGCCTATTGAGGTATGATAACATAAAGGGTGATACTATTGAATTTGAAAGGGCAAAAACTGCACGAACTAAAAGGAATATGGAACCTATTAGGGTGCCAATAACAGAGCAAATAAAAGCGATTATCAATAAATGGGGTAATAAAAAGGGAGATGGTAAAACATTCATTTTCCCAATATTAGCTGATAGCATAACACCAGAAAGGCAGCACCAACTAATACAGCAGGTAACACACGTTATAAACGATCATATGAAAACCATTACTAAAGAACTTGAAATTTCTACAGATGTAACAACTTATGCTGCAAGGCATAGTTTTGCCACTATTTTGCAACGTAGTGGGGTTAATACCAGCTTTATTAGTGAAGCACTGGGGCACAGCAATGTAAAAACTACCCAAAACTATCTGGCAGGCTTTGAAGATGATAGCAAAAAGGAAATTGCTAAACTGCTTACTGATTTCAATTAGCATTGACTACTTTTTCGCAGCTTTTATAATTTCGATTAATTTATTTAAGAACTCCGACTCTTTCCCAAACACTTTTTCTGACTCAATAATAGAATTGGTTTCTTCCTTTGTCATCTTATTAGGATCATTATTGAATGAAAAGAGATTAATAAGACTCTCAAAGTGTTCAATATTGTTTTTGTAATCTTCAGACAATTTGAAAATAATAAATTGATTTTCACGTTGACGTGCTATACTGTCATAATATCTGAATTCTTCCATGTTTCTACGATAAAGCCTAAGAAAGAAAAATGCAATAGATTCTACGAAGATTAATGAACCAACTCTTGGCAGTATTTCTAAAATAAGTAAGCTATTATTCATTGCTGCATTTGCTTTTGAAAATTCATTAGCAACGTCTATTGACTGAAAGTAAAAAAATAGCACACCTAACAAAGCTATTATTGAACCTATAAACAAATAAGAGTTTGCCCTATTGAATATGCTTTTTGAGATATTCTCTGATTTGTTCATGTATGATTCGAGTATGTTGCCTTCATTGTTTATGGCATTTGCCAAGTTTTCATTTGTATAATTTTTTTTTAAACTGACAATTATTTTACTTTTTATATCATCTTCTTCGTTTTTATTATGTAATTTATTGTTTCTATTATTGAATAATATTAGTCTCAGGCTTTCTATCGGTAATACTCCAAAAACTAATTTATAAAAAGTAGGTATTACAATAATTAAAAATGATACTATTATATCGATATAGTTATCCTTAATCCAAATTTTTTGATCAAAATCAATGTTACTCTCTGTTAAATATGAATAAACATTGGGGGAATTGTAACTTATAAGAGAAGGGGTAATTACTAAAATAGATGTAAATATCCACAATAATATTTCAATACTTTTATTTATTGAGTCGTTGTAAAAAACTCTAATAGTTTGCTTGCCAATTTGGTTATTCTTTTCTGTATTTTGGGACATACATTCTATGTTTGTACAAATGTAGATATGTTTTATCATCAAACAACTTTGTTATAGCTTTAAAACTACAAGAATTGAATAGACTAATTTTTATACTATTTACATCAATTTGTTTTATTGGTTGTAAGTCTGAACAAAATCTAAATAATGATTTAGCCGAAAAAATACTTAATGAAAATTGGAAGCCAGATCCCAATGACGATACGCATTACAAAATCGACACCTTTAAAGTAATAAGAGTTGAACGCATAAATGATAAAGTGTTGGCTAATTCTATAATTAGCGGATATGAAGAAGTAATAGAGAATGCAAAAAGAAAAAAACAATCTGCATCTGATTTATTAAAGTCATTGAATAATAGAAATCTAAATTTGGCCGATTCTGTAAAATCATATGATGAAATTACTTTCAAAAATATGTATTATAGAAATGATTCTATTATTATTAATTGTCAAAATGTAATTGATAGTATTCTATCTAAAAGTTTTGATACGCTAAAAAAAGAAAATTACTTGGTTTTATCTTATATGTCACATACTTCTACATATGGTAGAGGTAATGTTTATCAATGGTTATATTTAGACAGAAAGTATAGGGTAGTACACTGTGAGAAATCAGAAGAATTTTAATGTAGCTCTATTGAATAATTGTAATAGTGTGAATTTGGGCTTCTAATAGTTTAATTACAAAATAAGAGCAAATGTTACCTTATAAAAATAGACCCTATACCGAAGTAATTTGATTATGTTGATTTTTATTAATCACTAATTATGATAGCAAATGAAAGCTTGTGAATACATTTCTTATTATGCTTTAAATCATCAATATTCAATTTTGTGGAAAAATGATCCGAATTGTACAGTGAGTGATTTTTTACATGACAACCCTGATTATGAAATTGAAGATGTTGAAATGGATTTGTTTATTCTTCCTAACGAACGTTTTGCATTGCAACAGTATTTAGTTAAATTTAGTGATGAAACTGAAATTATAAGCATGTTTAGGGAGATGTTTGATAATTATAGAAGTGAAGGGGGGAAAGCCCAGGATTGGCTATACTTTACTTTTGAAAATATTTCATTAAATCCTCAGTCTATACCTGCAAGATTTAGAGGGATAATTGAAAAGAACCTTATTCAGTGGATAGATAATTATGAAAAGCAGCCCTATGATTTGTTAGAAATTAATGTAAAAGCCCTAAAAGATCGGGACTACAAAACTGAACCTAATGCACCCACAATTGCTATGTTTTGCAAACTATTGAATGATGCAAAAGTATTTGAATTAGGGGAAAATGAAAGTACAATAGCATTTTGTTTGAGAGTTTGTGAAGAGTTTGATTTAAGATATAGGGATAAAGTCAGGCAGGGATTTTATAATAGTACAAACCATGAGAATTTCAGGAAAATATCCAAATTGATATTTCCTTTTATAGATTCTGATATTAGTAATAGAATAACCGAATATTGGAATAACAATAACCCTAAGAAACAAAAAATGTACGGATAATTGTACGGTTTTTAAACCGTACATGGCATGTTTGTTACTGAAACTTTGTGTATAAAACACAAATTAATATGGAAGCAGTAACAATTACACAGATTACCCCACCAGAACTCGAAAAACTAATTGAAAATTCAATCAGGAAAGTACTATCAGTACAGCCCGCCATCACACAGCAGGAAACAGATCAGTTATTTACAATTAAGCAAGCTGGAGATTTTCTAAACTTATCTGTTCCTACGTTGTATGGGTATGTTCATAGGGCTGAAATACCAGTTTGTAAGCGTGGTAAACGCCTGTATTTTTCAAAGCAAGAACTTACAGAATGGATAAGAGTAGGGCGCAAAAAAACTTATGCCGAAACAGCCACCGAAGTTGATAACTATTTGCATAACAATAAAAAGGGCTAAACGATGGAAGCGCACCATACGAATAGCCCAGATGATTTACAGGGCAAAGATACAGATTATACAATCACACTTAATGCAATAAGTGCTGATATAGAAAATACATTAAATAGTTTTCCTATTGATGCTGATAAGAACCTAAAAACTGTTCTTGAAAGCGAAAGGAAACTTAAGCAACTTAAGAGCACTGATATAGTATTTTCAAAGCCAGTATTGTTGCACAATGACAATCCAGTTATTTTCCCTAGAACGATTAACGTAATTCAAGGGCAGGCAGGGGTACATAAAAGCAGGTTGGCAGAATACATATGTTCAGCATTTTTGAAAAATGGGCATACAGAAAGCAGATTGTTGGGATTTCAAAATTCAAATAATACAAAGCAGAACTGTGTTGTTTATGTAGATACTGAAAGGAACCAGTCTGAACAATTACCCTTTGCCTTACAATCTATACAATTGAAAGCGGGCTTTAGAAAAGATGAGCACCCCAAATATTTCAGGTATATCAGTTTATTAGAGATATCAAGACAGGAACGATTCCCAACATTAGAAAGCTATCTAGAACACTTAAGAAATGAAATTTCAGATCCGCTTTTTGTTGTTCTAGATGTAATAACTGATTGTATAGAGGACTTCAATAAGACAGACAAAAGCATGCAACTTATAGATATGATGAATGTTGCAATTAATTCCTATGATGTGATATTCCTATGTCTTATTCATGAAAATCCCAATAGTGAAAAGGCACGTGGGCATATAGGTACAGAATTAATGAACAAAGCCAGTACAGTTATTCAGGTGAGTTTTGAAAAAGATGGTAATAAAAACAATACAGATTTAATTAAGGCTAAGTTTCTAAAATGTAGAAGTACTGAAAGACACAGTTCATTTAACTTTAAATATTGCCAAATTGAAAATGGGTTGGTTATGGCTACTGAAAGTGAAATTAATTTAATACTTCGTAGTAGGATGAAAAAAGGTGATATAGGAGATATTGCAGAGTATTTAGAGGGGGTGTTGGGTAAGATGGAAAAAATGCCAAAATCTGAACTTTTTAAAGCATTAAAAGAGAACTTTTCTATTAGTGCTAGAACAATTGAGGAAAGGATTAAAGAGATTATTGATACTGGGCAATTTTTGTATAATGAGAATGTTTCAAAATGCACTCTTCAAAAGCAACAAGACGGCAGAAATGTGTATTTTTTCCTAAAGCTAGTGAAGCCAGATTAATAACGTTTGCAAAGTATGCAACAACCTTTGCAGGTATATTTTGCAATCGTTACATGGTTGCAATTTGCAAAGGGTTATATATAGGTATTGCAATTTGCAAACATGCAAAAGTCAATACGATACGGGAATGAAAGAAATGGTAGAATTGAGGCTAGATAGAGACCGAAAAAGGGTTAAATATTGCCCATGTGGAGATAGTAACAATAGTGGCAAATTTGTGCCTTATAGAGGGTTGGAAAATTACGGTTATTGCCATAGCTGTAATAAGACCTTCATGCCACCTTTAAATGCAGAAATAAAGTGTTTTCAGGTGTTCTTTACGGAATTGACAATGTATAGTGAGTTAGCCTATAAATTGGTACAAGGTAAAAGGCGATTATTTATACCTAGTTCACAAATATTTGAATTCGCTGAAAATCATTGCTTTATATCGGAGCAATTTTTAAAAGGATTGCCATTTAATAATCGTCCCCAATATGCAGATGGTAATGACTTCAAAATTTATAAAGGAAAAGCACCTGTAAGAATTGCACCAGCAATTAATAAAATTACTTCGCCTGTTTCATTTATTGATGCTCACTACTTGAAAAGCAGCTTGCAGAATTATGAGCACAATAATTTTACTAGATTTCTTTGCGATAAGTTTGGTAGTGACATTGCCAGACAGCATGTGCAACAGTATCAAATAGGTACATCAAGTCACTGGTATGGGGCTAATGTGTTTTGGCAGGTGGATGCAGACGGGCGAATTAGGACGGGAAAAATCATGGTATATCATGCCGAAACTGGAAAGAGGGTAAAGAACCCCAGAGCCTTAATAAACTGGGTACATTGTGTTTTAAAATTGCCAGACTACAATTTAAAGCAGTGTTATTTTGGTGAACACTTGCTGAAGGGTAATTCTAAACCAGTTGCCATAGTGGAAAGCGAAAAGACAGCGATCATTGCAAGTATCTATTTTCCTAATCTTATTTGGGTTGCCAGTGGTGGGTGTGGTGGGTTGAAGCCAGACAATTTTAAAGTCTTTACAGGGCGTAATGTAATACTATACCCAGACCTCAATAAATATGATGAGTGGGCTAAATTGCTGCCAGATCTGAATAAGATTGCAAAAGTGAAAATATCTGATTTGCTAGAAAAAAGTGCCAGCCCACACGAAAGGGAAAAGGGGTATGATCTGGCTGACTATTTGTTGCAATACGATTATATGGAATTTCAAAGAAGTGGAGAAATGACTTTAAAAGCCCAGTTTAAGGCTGAGTTTATGAAGGAAAGAGAATTGCCAGTAGATGAACAGTACCCTTTATGGTTAAAGTATAATAGACGTGGGTTACTAGTTAGTGATGCACATGAAGTATTGCACGATTTAATTGATAATTATGGTTTTGGGGTTGGTTGATGTTTACATATTGCTAATATTTTAGGTTATCACGCACGAAGGGGAATTGCATTAAATTTTGATATGGGTAGAAAGGGTAGTGGTGTGTATAATACACATGAAAGCAGCAGTTTAGAATTAAGTTTTCTAAAGAAAAAAGGACTATTACCCAGCACAGGTAGCCTACAATATGATTTAAAATGGGGTAATGGGAATGTGATAAATGTACAAACTAATTGTGTTGATGGTAGTGGTTACATTCGTTTGTCTTATGCCATAGTTGATAATAAGACTGGGGTAAAGCAGCACTATAATTATGAAATTGAAGTAGTTAGTTTTCCTTCGAATTTAGGTAAAGGGCAGGTTAGTTATTTTATATGTCCACATACTGGATTAAAGTGTAGAATACTTTATTTAGCCTACAATTCAAATATATGGATGTCGAGAAAGGCATATAATGAAAGGATTTATTACCCTTTGCAACAGTGTTCTAAGTTGGATAAATACCATGTTAGGTATCAATCATTAAAAAATAGGTTGTGTAGTGATGAAAGGAAAAGAACTAATTCAGTTTATAAAGGACAAACTACAAAAACAGCAATCAAACTGGAATTGGATTTTATTAGGCTGGGGTTATTGGATAAATTAAGATGGAGTGAACTGGGCTTGCCTAAAGAGATAATTAGAGCAATTAATAAGAACCCTGAAAGCTATAGGTACTAGCAGTGTTTATTTACTCGATTGCAATGTATGGTATATTGCATTTGGGTATATGTATTGTGTAATTTGAGATTTTGTAGAACAAAAAGTAGTTCTTAAATAGTTATACTCATTTATTGAGTTATTACTTGAAGTTGCTATTACTGTGCAACTTATCCACAATTTTCATTCGAGATATATTTGGTATTGTACCCACCACTACATTTGTTTCATGCCTTTTTATAGAATTACACTTACTGAAATAGATGGTAAAATTTGGCAGGGTATAAAAGAAGATCCTATTACAGATATTGATTTGTATTACAATAAGGCAAGGCAAAGGGCAATATCAGTACTAAAATCAAGATTTAAGGATATAGAGGTTGTAATGCTCACTTCAACATGCCAGCCAGTAAGAGCATTTTTAAAGAAAAGAGAGGCAATACTATCAAATAATAGGGTAGGAGGTATAGCTTATACTGGCAAAGACAAATATGCCTACAGAAACCATACAGAGGAAAAGTAGTTGTTTATGTTTCTACTTAGTAGCTGATCTGGTTTACTTTTATCTTATTTTTGTGTTGAAAATTATAATATGAAAAAACTACGAGAATTAGGTAAGCTATTTTTTGTCATTGGTTTGATTGCCATTTTTGCATCTTTAAACATGGATGCAACCGTTTATGGTGAATTTAGTTCAGTAGATAGAAACCTATACAATATTGGCAAGCTTAATGATCGAAGTAATTATGTACTTGTTTCATGTTGCATTACATTGATCGGTGCTATTTGGATAGGTATTTCTCAATTACCTTATAACAATGTTATTGCTGATGTTAATCAGAAAAAAGTTGAACCAGTTGAACAAGTAGAGAAATAAGTATAATTCCAAAACTAATTAACCCCTAGTAATTGTAAAATTGAGAAGTTCAAGCTTAAATAAGTAGATTATTTCTATGACGTTACAATTCTAATTTTAACTAAGTGTTCTGGTAACCAATACTCCCTTAAAACGAATTGAATATTCATAGTTGACTGTATAATGTAACAACTATTGTTTATTGTCATGTTCTGGGCAGGTACAAGATTGATAGCTTCAATCTTCTTTAATAGTACGGTTGTACTATCAATTTTGAATTGTTGTTTAATTATTATTCCCCCAACTTTTCTACTTGATCCCCTTTACTTGATCCTTTACAAATTGATTTGAAAGCCGTTTGTGTCGGAATTGTGTCGGAGTGGTAAAAATGAAAAAGGGCTTCAGTTGCCTGAAACCCTTTCCTGTGGCTTGCTCCCCCTTCAGGACTTGAACCTGAGACCCCATGATTAACAGTCATGTGCTCTAACCAACTGAGCTAAGGAGGATTCCCTTCGTTTGGGATTGCAAAGATAGGCAAGGTTTGGTTCCTGCAAAATTTTTTAGCCACTTTTTTGGCATATTTTTTTTCGCAAAGCAAATGACTTTTCAAGAGTGAAGTTGACATATAAAAAAACGGGTTTCATTGAATAATGAAACCCGCTCTGGATGTGGCTTTCGCCATGTCTATAGACCTGCGTAGGTTATGCTAAACATCTGTGCATAATTATCCGCAAATTGCTTTGCTGCTGTGCCTGGCATGTGTATCACAGACGTAGTAGCAAAATCTATCTTATTTGGCGACTTAAACATTTGCAGCACGTCGGCTTTTAGGTGTATATGTGGTGTGCTGTTTTTACCTACTTCTACCTCATTGGGAAAATTAATGGTAATAGTTTTTACCACATTGTTGGCACCAGAAAAACCTCCACTATGCAGCATCAGTCTATTGCCAGCCGCTGTAGATTGTGGAGAAATGCCCTCAAACTTGAGCATGATGTAGCCAGTAGTCCAACTCCAAAAATTGCCTTTATCTTGAGATAGATCTCCTGATTGCGCCCCAGATACATTTCTTAGGCTATCTACACCTATAGTGAAGGTCACTGATTTGTATTTACCTCCAGGCACATCGGGCATCACAAAGGCCATATTGGCTGGTGTGGCAGAATGCTCTATAAGGTGATAGCTCTCTTTCTCCGTATACTTCAGTGTATCGCTGGTGCCATTTAGCACTATGTTGGATATGTAATAGTTGAGCTTACTTACTTTGAAAGAATCACCATTTTCATTTTGATACCAAACGTCATTCAATTTCAGATCAGCAGAACCAACATTGTTGAAAAACTCCATATACACTTTGCCAGGGTCTGCTACAGTAGTGTTGGGTTTTGGGTCTTCTTTTTTGCTGCATGCAGTCAAAGACATTGTGCCAATTGCGCCAAGTAATATATAGCTAAATATTTTGCTCATCTTGCTTAATTATTTATCTAAGTTAACAGTTTTTGTTTGCAGTTTTTTAGCTTGAAAGTAAGTGTCTATTGCTATTGATAAAATTGCAATGGCTACAGTAGCTAAAGCTGTGATTTGAAATAATAGTTGGTTAGTGAAAAATAATTTGATCAGTATCATAGCTACAGATACTACCATTATTGCTTTTAGTATTATAGATCCACTATTGTCGGGAAACATTTTTTTGATTTGCTTGATCATTGTTTTATTGTTTTAAGAATTGTTCCACAAATACTTTGCCAGAAATTGTTGTTGTTTTGATATAATATTTGCCAGGCACTAAAGCAGTAATGTTTATCTCTTTTTCTTTAGCGTTGGCATTATATCGCGCCACCTCTTCGCCCAAAGAATTTACAATAGTTGTAGAAATTATAGTAGACGGAGCCGAAATCCTGATATAGTTTGTAGCAGGGTTGGGATACAACACAAATGAACTGTTTACATCCTCTCGTACTACTGCAACATCTACTATATTCCATAATTGTACATCTCCATTAGCAGTGCCAGCCACTAATTTAGTATTATCTGGGGCAATATCTACAGAAAACACTGTGCCTGCGCCCGCAAGTCTAAAGCTAGCGTACTCCATGCCTGAGTTGAAATGCCACAATTTGACATACGTGTCGGCACTTGCTGAGGCGATAAATGAATTGTCGTTAGCTACAGCAACTTGCATAATATCAGCAGTGTGACCGCTTAATATCTTTGCAGGTTCTGCTGTAGCCCATTTCCATATTCTTATTCTATCGTCTCTGCCACCAGACACCACATGTTGCGCATCGTTGCTAAATTTTACACTCTGCACAGCTCCCGTGTGGCCAGTCAGTGTTTTTAGCAGTGTCGCTGTTGAGTCCCAGATTTTTACTGTGTTATCGCTACCACTTGTAGCTATGTGTATTCCATCATCAGCCCAATCTACAGCCATTACCCAATTGCTATGTGCATCAACAGAGTGTAGCAAATCACCAGTTTCGGTGCTGTAAATATTCATTTTCTTGTCTGTGCACCCTGTTACTATTTTAGTGCCGTCGGGAGAGAAGTCTAATGCAAATGCACCAGATGTACCTGTAGCTATCGTATTAAGTAATACAGGAGTAGCACCTGAATAGTCGAATATCAGCAAGTTGCCAAATTCTTCCATAGCGGCGGCTCGTTGGCCATCAGCACTCATTTTAACACCTGACACACACATATATGTCCCACCCAATTCATATTCCCACTCCACGTTGCCACTAGCAGTAGTAAACGTGCGTAAGTATGCTGGGCTACACTCCGATCCGCTTATTATTTTACCGCAATCGGCAGAAAAAGAAACAGCGTATGTTTCCTTTATTGTAGGAGCATTTTTGCGCACCCAAATGGTGTCTTGAGCCGATATACTATGGACTAATAAATGACTGATTGCAATCAAAAAAACTGTTCTAATCAAATGGTTCATATTGTTACTTTTTGATGAGCAGATGATCGATTTTATGATTACCACTGATAGCCCTGATAGTATATGTACCTGCTGGCAGATGAGCTATGTTGATATCAGTTTCAGTATTATAGTTCAATTGGTAATTAGGTGTTACTACTTTACCAGCAATATCTATAATTTGTAAACTAGTATTTGAGCCAAAGTCAGTTGCTGAAATATGTAAAATGTCTGAAGCCGGATTGGGATATACACTCAGTTTGCTTGATTGTGTTGTATAGTTGCTTACTACTGTAGTAGCAATAACAGGAACAGTTATAGAGGTGGTAGCAGAATAATCGAGCGCGTCGGCATTGTGATTATTGTTTATTGCATTCATCGCAAGATACATGGTAATATTACCAACGTTAGTAGCTGGTGCAGTCCAGTTTATCGCAATAACAACAGAATCGGCAGCACTAGCGGCAGATATATGATGGTCGTGCTCTAAAAAATCAAGACCCGACATCGTAGTTTTGATCATACCTGCTGGTAGGGTAGAGGAGAATGTACCCGCTTGTATCTGAGCCGCACCCGTACCTGATACGGAGGCAAACTGAAATCCAAAATCTCTATTTGAAGCATGTTTGCCCACTAAGCGTATTGTGTATACTCCTCCAGGTTTGTAGCCTGTAACCGCTCCTCCTCCTACAGTGTCTAGGTATATTTTGGCTGTAGCTGTGGGGGAAACACCAGTATGACATCCACTACCAGCGCAGCCAGCAGTGCTGCCTTTAGCGCCGGTGCGGTTTAGGCCACCATCAGCAGCAGCACCACCATGATATGCTGTTGTTGTTATATAAATAATGCCAGCAAAAGCGGCTATAATAAGCTTACGTTTATTGATTTTTAACATGTTTAGATTTTTTGTAACGGAATAAATAATTAGGTGTACTAGGGTTTGCTACATCATTGATTGATGATGAATTATGTGTGCTTTGCCACAATGTATTAGGCATAGTTTTTTACTGCTCTGTGCAGAGCATATACTTACCTACAATACTAATTTTAAGTTAGGTTGTTGAAAAGCGAGTACTTAGCCATTAATGACTGGGCAGTAGCACAATAATGAAAAGAAGTAAGTAGCTTGTTTCAAGCTTGTTTTGAGCATATGCCAAAACATTGCTAGCCACATAGTAGCTAACTTGCCAATTAAACAAATTACTTGCTATAAGTTTAGCAATAAGACGGTGGGTGAAAATGTGGAGCAACATAGGGCCTGCCATACATATGCTGATGTACTGGTGTATGCATTGCTTGTGCCTGTGGTATAAAATTGGTGCCAGATAGGTGTAGGAGAGATGGAATGATAAATGCTACCTCATATCTGTCTACTTTTGGTGAAGGTGCGTTTTTCGATCCATTTTCACGTTCGCCAGCCTTTCTGATTTGTTTTTTCAGGTAGCAAGAACCGCAGCATTTAAGTTGCGGTTTGGCTTTGTTTTCGCAGAGGTTTTTGGCAATGTAGTTTTGATTCCATTTGAACAATCCTATGATAGCCAGATTTGCTGAAATCTGCACCAACATGGCCATTGCCAACACCAATGAAATTAAACGTTGCACTTTAGCAAAGTTACGGACTAAAGATATAAATACAGGAAAGGGGCTTTAGAATTTTATATCCCCCATAGCTATAAGGGTAATGGCTAATATAGCTAATACAAGCCCTGCTATGCGTTTTGTATGCTTAGCCTCGCCAAATAGTAAGATAGCAGTAATGGTAGACGCTACTAGTATACTTATGTTTACCACTGGTATAGTAGCAGAGCTTTGTAGTGGGCTAGAGTTGAGTGTTTTTATCAAGAAGTATATGGAGAAAAAATTGGGAACACCCAGCGCTATGCCCCCAAGTATATTTTTATAGTGAAATTGGATGTTGCCAGCAAGAATTTTACCACCAGTTATAAGAAGCCCAATAACAGCTGCTGTAGCAAAACAAATAATAGTACCTGCTGCTTGTGCATGAGGTGTAAGTAGGTAGTTTTTTTGAATCAGGTTTACATATGTGTCTAGGCAGCCACTCATCACAAAAAGGATGGCTGGCCATAGAAGAACATTCTTTTGTACGCTATTGTCGTTGGTTCCATTGGCTAGATATACAGCCGGAAATGCAAGCAGCACACCTGATAGTTTTACCGCATTAGTAGTTTCGTGAAGCACCAGGATAGCAAACAGCACCGGAATGACCAACGATAGCTTAGATGCTATCACTGTAGCTGTCATGCCACTTACTTTGGTGCAAAATGCAGTAAGAATGAAAATGGCAATAAATGCCATGCCCATAAATACCGCATACGGAAAGTAAGGGGCGTCAATTGTAGATTGGTTAAATGGCTGCACACCAGTAGATAATATGCCAGTGATAACACAAATACAATAGTTGAAGGTGATGGCCTGTAGTGTGTTTATATTGTATCTTGAAAATAGCTTCAATACAGATGAAACTACTACATTGAGCAGAACAGTAATGATGAGATAATACACTATAGGGAGCTATTAGTTTTTCTTTTTCTCTTCGAGCAGTGTTTTTATATCATCTATTAGTTTCACTATGGCAGCATCGTCCAGGCCATCATACATACCACGAATGCGGGCATAATTATCTACCAATACATAATGTTTGTCATGAATAAAGTCTTGATCTACGCTGATGCCAGCTGTGTCGTCATCGGCACTTATTAGGTAGCTATATCTGGCCATTTCATAGAGTTCTTTTTTGTCTCCTGTCAAAAACATCCATTGTTCAGGCTGTGCGTCAAAGTGTGCTGCGTATGCCTTCATGGCAGGGGCAGTATCTTTTACAGGGTCTACTGTGTGAGATAGAAATACTACATTGGGGTTGCCTTTGAATTTGTTGTAAACCTTAGCTAGATTTTCGTTCATTTTTGGGCATATGCCTGTGCAGGTAGTAAAGAAATATTCTGCTACTACTATCTTATTTTTAATATCGTCTTGAGTAATGACTTTGCCCTCTTGATTGATAAATGAGAAATTGCCAATGCGGTGGTTTTGGTCATTGCCAATTATAGGTAGTGCAGATACGTTTTCTTGTTCTTTGCTGGTTTTGTAATAGTAGGCAAGGAAGGCTATGCCAAGCAAAATGAAGAAGGAAACTAATATCGCAACCGTTTTATTGTTATTCATGATGCAAATGTAAGGATAGGCGTAAAAGAGCGGTTATAGGTCTACACTAAAAAACTACAGATAAGCCCATTTTTGCAAATCTTTTGCAGTAATTAGGTTTTTTAGTATTTTGCGTAGTTGTGAGTATATTTCAATAAATGTTCGCTACATAGTTATCGTGTTTATTGACAGTCACTTACATTACCTAAATTTCAACTTATAGAAACATAATTTACATGAGAAAACTGAGCCTGATAGTTGCCGCACTATCCTTATCATTGGTATCGAATGCACAAAATACTTTGGATATTTACGCCAGAGGTGCTGCGGGTTCTTTTACAACTGGTAGCTCCACAGCTGCTACCAGAACAGACAACGCCATAAGGACTACTACAATATTTGGTAATGCTACCCGTG
>CALRKH020000043.1:0-25286 GCA_943367855.1 Asaia bogorensis
CGGGCAAATTATATAATGCAGTGCATTATGGTGTGACCAAAGAAGAGGGGCTGATAGACTATGCTATGATGGAGCAGAAAGCGCAAGAACATAAGCCTAAGCTAATCATTTGCGGAGCATCGGCTTATAGCCGCGACTGGGATTATGCACGCATCAGAGCTATAGCCGACAGTATAGGTGCACTGGTATTGGCTGACATATCGCACCCAGCAGGGCTAATAGCAAAAGGATTGCTCAATAGTCCATTCGACCATTGCCACATAGTAACAACTACTACGCACAAAACACTGCGTGGCCCAAGAGGTGGACTGATATTGATGAAGCACGACTTTGAGAATCCAATGGGTATAAAAGGCCCCAAAGGCGAAGTGCGCATGATGAGTGCTCTTATAGATTTAGCAGTGTTTCCGGGTACACAAGGTGGCCCACTAGAGCACGTAATAGCAGCTAAGGCTGTTGCATTTTTTGAAATATTGCAACCTGAGTTTGAGGTGTATGCCCAGCAAATGAAGGCAAATGCGCAGGCGCTAGCACAGGCATTTCGTGGAATGGACTATCATATAGTGTCGGGAGGCACAGACAATCACTTGCTGCTTATGGACCTGCGCAATAAAAATATAAGTGGTAAAAAAGCGGAAAATACATTGGTGAAAGCCGATATTACCATCAATAAAAACATGGTGCCTTATGACGATAAATCTCCGTTTATCACATCTGGCATAAGGGTGGGCGTACCAGCAGTGACTACTCGTGGCCTAAAAGAACAGGACATGGTGCAGATAGCCCAATGGCTAGACAGGGTGCTGATGAATGCTGACGATGAAACAGTGATAGCAACTGTGAAAGGTGAAGTGAATGAGTTTATGAAGGCTTACCCGCTTTATCAGGAACTTGGATAATATACTAAGTATAATACAACAAGAAAGTGAAAGAATATGGCCAGAGCGAAAAAGCTCTGGCCATATTCTTATAATACAATTGATTGTAGTCTGCTGCTTTTGGTAGGGTAGTCGGTATTGTAGTGCAGGCCACGACTCTCTTTTCTGAACTGAGCGCATCTGGTAACCAGATAGCCAACAGTGATGAGGTTGCGTAGCTCGCATAATTGTGGAGAAAGTGTGGCAGACTTGTAGAGGTCTTCTGTTTCGAGATGCAGGAGATCTAGCCGGCGCATGGCACGCTCCAGGCGCACATCATTGCGCACTATGCCCACATAGTCGCTCATGGTGTTTTGCAACTCTTTCAGGCTTTGAGTTATCAATATAAGCTCTTTGGGGTCTGTGGTGCCTGATGCGTTCCAGTCGGGCACATGGTCTTGGTAGGCTATGTTTTCTATTTTGCCTGCTATATGCTCTGCACATCTATGTGCAAACACCAGTGCCTCCAGCAAGGAGTTGGACGCAAGCCTGTTGGCACCATGCAGCCCAGTGCTGGCGCACTCTCCGCATGCATATAGATTGATGATAGATGACTGCCCATATTCGTTGGTCTTGATGCCGCCACAGCAATAGTGAGCAGCAGGGGCTACAGGTATCATGTCTTTAGCTACATCTATACCAATGTCCAGACACTTGGCATAGATATTGGGGAAATGAGCTCTGAATTTGTCCATATCCATGTGGCGGCAGTCCAGATATACATGTTCTGTGCCTTGGCGTTTCATTTCGCTATCTATGGCACGTGCCACCACATCGCGCGGGGCAAGATCGGCACGGTTGTCGTAGAGTGGCATAAAGGCTACACCGTCCTTATTGCGCAGCATGCCACCATCGCCACGCACAGCCTCTGTAATGAGGAATGAAGGGCTCACGCCAGCCTCGAACAAAGCAGTAGGGTGAAACTGAATGAATTCCATATTCTCGATGCGTGCTTTGGCTCGGTAGGCCATAGCTATACCATCGCCGGTGGCTATGCGAGGGTTGGTAGTGGTGCGATACGTTTGCCCGGCACCACCGGCAGCCATCAGCGTGCATTTGGCTAATATTTTTTCTACACTATTGTTGGTAGTATTGAGGGCATAAACACCATAGCAAGTAATGTCGGGGGTGGACTTGGTGATGAGGTAACCGAGGTGGTGCTGAGTAATGATATCGAGCACGAACCAATGATTGTGTATGTTGATATTGGGGTAGCGATGCACTTCGGCTAGTAGTGCCCGTTCTATCTCCCATCCTGTTACATCTTTGTGGTGCAATATTCGGTTTTCGGAGTGGCCGCCTTCCTTGCCACGCATATAGTCGCCCTCGTGGTCCTTATCAAATCTTGCGCCCCATTCTATAATTTCGTCTACTCTGGTAGGGCCTTCTTTTACCACCACATCTACTATGTGCTCGTTGCACAGACCATCGCCAGCTATTAGCGTATCGTTGATGTGCTTGACAAAGCTGTCTTTTTCGGCATCATTCACCACTGCTATACCGCCTTGTGCATATTTGGTATTAGTCTCGTCGGTATTAGCCTTGGTAAGTATAGTAATAGTTTTGTTGGGGAATCTTCTTGCAGTCTTAACTGCAAATGTGAGCCCTGCTATACCTGAGCCAATTATTAGGAAATCTGTCTTCAAGTGTATCTCGTTTTATCCGTTCGCTACTGGCAGGACTTTGGCCTGCACTGCTGCAATTTAGGCATTATAACTGCACTAAACCGTGGCTGATATAGATAGTTCTTATGCCTGCTGTTGATGGGTTGTGGTAGGGAGCAACTCTATGAAGCAAAGCTGACTATCGCTGCCAAAAGCTTGTCGCACCCGGCCAGCATGCGTGTCTGTGAGCACCACCTGCCCAAAGTCGGGTCCTTTGATGATACTCAGCAATGCTTCCATTCGTTGTTGATCCAATTTCTCAAAGATATCGTCGAGCAGTAGTATGGGTTTATGCCCCAGGTGCTCGCTCAGCCATGCATATTGTGCCAGCTTTAGCGCAAAGAGAAAACTTTTCTTTTGTCCTTGTGAGCCAAATTGACGTAGCAACATTCCGTTTATTTGTAGCTCCCAGTCGTCTTTGTGTATGCCCCTTAGGGTGCGCTGATAGCGCATGTCGTGGTCTAGATGTTGCTGCAGCCACGTGGCTAGTGGTTTTTGTAGCAAGTCGCTGGTATATAGCATGTCGATAGCCTCGGCAGTGCCAGCCAGCCTACTGTAGTATTGAGCCAGTAGAGGTTTGAAGGCGAGTAGAAAAGACTTTCTTTGCTCGAAAATGTAAGTAGCATCGGCAGAAAGCTGCATATCATAATACTCTAGCTCTGTGCGCTGTGCTGAGGCTTGTGTGGCTTGCATTTTTAGCCAGGCGTTGCGTTGTTGCAGCACTTTTTGGTAGCGCATTAGTCGTTCCAGGTATTGCCGGTCGCTTTGGCTTAGTATGCCATCTATCCATTTGCGGCGGTGCTCGCTGTGCTCATTGATGAGCTCTATATCGTCTGGGGCTATTATGACGGCACTATATCTGCCTATATGGTCTGTTAGTTTTTCGTACTCTGTTTGGTTGCAGCTTAGTTCTTTTTTGCCCGCAGTCCATTTGCAGCTAATCACATCTTCGGGTTTGCCTGCATGGGTTATGTGGCCAGTAACCCTAAATCCGTCTGTGCCGTGCTGCACTGCATGGTGCTGATAGCTGCTAAAATAGCTTTTGGTATAGCACAGGAAATAAATAGCATCTAGCAGGTTGGTTTTGCCACTACCATTGGGCCCGGTGATGCAGGTGATGGGACCACTAAACACGAAATTCGCTGTTTGGTAATTTTTGAACTGAATGAGCGATATCTTGTTGATGGAGGTCACTGAGCGCAAAAATACTACTAACGCAGCCATAGAATTCATGTGTTATTATTGTGTAATTTGTGTGTTTCTTGTGCTGATTCATCGATTTTGAAATAATATTTGTGCTCAATATTTGATTTACATGACTGAAAGTCGTGGCAGCTACCAAAATTTTTATAAATTCGCACAAATTTGAAAATAGTGCAAGCTACGTTTGATAGGAATACCTACTTATACTGGTATGAGACCATGCTTTTGTTGCGCAAGTTTGAAGAAAAAGCGGGACAACTTTATGGTATGCAGAAGATTAGAGGATTTTGCCACTTATATATTGGCCAGGAAGCTGTGGCCGCAGGCATGATGAGTGCCATACGCCCAGATGATAACCTGATAACAGCCTACCGCGATCACGGTTTGGCTATAGCCAAAGGCATGACATCTAACGAGTGTATGGCCGAGCTATATGGAAAAGCTACTGGCTGCACCAAGGGCAAGGGGGGCAGTATGCACTTCTTCTCAAAAGAAAAACGTTTTTTTGGTGGTCATGGTATAGTAGGTGGACAAATAGGATTGGGAGCTGGTATAGCATTTGCCGAGCAATACAGTGGCACCGACCGTGCTACTATATGTATGTTTGGAGATGGTGCTGCCCGTCAAGGTTTGCTCCACGAAACATTCAACATGGCTGTATTGTGGCAATTGCCAGTGGTATTTATATGTGAGAATAACTACTATGCAATGGGTACATCAATAGAGCGTACCTCTAAAGTGCTTGACATATATCGCCTAGCTGATGCATATGATATGCCTGGTGATAGTGTGGATGGTATGAGTTGCGAAGAAGTGCACAAAGCCATAGACCGTGCTGTGCGCCGCGCACGCGAAGGTGGCGGGCCAACCTTCTTAGAGATAAAAACTTATCGTTTCCGTGGTCACTCTATGAGCGACCCCGCTAAGTATCGTAGCAAGGAAGAGGTAGAAGAGTATAAAGAGAAAGACCCTATCAATCAGGTATTGAAAACAATACAAGATAATAACTGGGCTACTGCCGAGGAGATAGAAGCTATAAACGAAAAGGTGCGTGCAGAGGTGGAAGAGAGTGTACGTTTTGCAGAAGAAAGCCCATGGCCTGCTGATGACGAACTGTACAAGGATATTTATGTAGATGCTAACTATCCGTTCATAACAGACTAATTTTTACCCATAACACTTTAACAATCAAAGATTTAAATTAACTTGTACCGATTTTATGGCACAACCTACTAAAAACATACCAACAGAAGTGACCCCTGAAGTAGTGGAATATGCGGATATTGACGCATTAGGCGCTGCGCAAACCTTCTACGAAAGAAATAAAAAAGCAATCAGCACCGCAGTGACTGTGGTATTGGTGGCTGTAGTTGGTTATTTTGGCTACACCAATCTGATACAAGCACCTAAAGCTGAAAAAGCGGCTACGGCTATGTATTGGCCTCAGCTTTATTTTCAGGCAGACTCGCTGAATCTGGCGCTAAACGGTGACGGTAAAAATAAAGGCTTTGCAAAGTTGGCTACTGAATATAAGGGCACAGCAGCAGGCAATATAGCTCGCTATTTTGAGGGTGTTTGCTACCTGCGCATGGGCGACTACGCAAAAGCTATTACTGCGCTAGAGTCGTTTGATGGCAAAGGCACTATGCTGGGTCACAATGCTGAGGGTCTTACAGGTATAGCTTATCTGGAGAGCGGTAAAGCCGACAAAGCGGTAGAATACTTCAAAAAAGCGACTGCTGATAAAGACGACCAATTGGTTACACCTACTTACCTTTATCATTTAGGTATGGCATATGATGCCAGCGGCAAAACTGCTGAAGCTAAGGAAACCTTCAAGCGTCTGCGTGACGAGTATCCTCGTAGCCAATATGCTCGCGAAATGGATAAGGAATTAGCTCGTTTGGGCGAACTTAACTAAGTAATGTTTCTTCTGCATACTTGCAGTATAGATACTTTCAGCCACTGTTGATAAACAGTGGCTGATTGCTTTTGTGTATTGCCTACTAAGGTTGTGACTGTTTTTTTGCAACTGTAGATTCAGGGCTAATCTAAGTTCCTTATTATTTTATCCAGCGATTTCTGTGCTTTTTGGTTGCCAGCTTTTAGGCGTTGATTTTCTTTTAGGTCTAGTTGTTTGCGCCTGGCTAGTGTGCTGGTTTCCATTTGTTGTCGGCTCTTTTCGGCACGCTCCATGTAGTCTATTATTTTCAATTGGCGTTTGCTCACTTTGGTGAGTGTGCCAAATAATTGACGGTTAGTTTTCATGAATGTGAGGCAGTTGTCGGCATCGGCATGCGCACTATCTACAAAGCTAGCTGCCTGTGCTGCAAACTGTTGGTATTGATTGGATAGGTTGGGGTCGGCATCGGTAGCACGTTTGTATTGCTCCATGGTCTTTAGTGTGGTTGTGGCCAGTGTCAGGCATTGGGTGTGTAGCTGTTGCAGGTTTTGGTAGCCATTTACTATAGTGTCGAAGTTGGCAAAATAGGCGGTCAATAGCGAGTCTGTCACTGTGTACTTCTGCTGTTGCAGCATTTGGCTCCACTTTCGCACCTCATCGTCATAGCTGTCGTGCAGTCTTAGCCGCTCCGTTGCTTCCATTTTTATTATAGAATCTTCGTAGGCTACAGCACTTATCATAGTATCTAGCAATTGCTGTGATGCATTCACTTTGGCACGTAGTAGTTGCCCCTGTGTAGCAGCGGCTTGCTGCATGGCTGTAGCCCGTTGGCTACGACGGGCTATAGTGTCGCGCAGGGTCTCCATCTCTGCTGATAGTGCATCTTTTTTTGCTTTGCTCGTTGCTATATCGTCAATGTTAGCCGCTTCTATCTTTTCCATTTTCTGAGCCAGCCCTTTAGTTTTCTGTTTCACAGACTTGCTCTTGGAGGCTACCTTCTTGTCATATCTTTTACACTTGGCTACTAGTTTTTTATCGTCAGTTTTTAGCGCACGTATATGTTGCCTAGCCTCCAAGCTTTTAGCTTTGTTCTTTTTCTTTTGACTGTTATAGTATTCGGGCAGTGTTTTTTTCTGTGCATCCAGCCACTTGGTAGCTGCTACCAGTGAGTTGCGGGCTTGTTTCACCAGTAGTTTAGGGTCTTGCAGCGTAGTGTCGAAGGCTGCCTTGTTGAGCACGGCTGCCACACCAATATTTAGTTTGATGGCCTGAATGGTGCTAAATCTGTTGTTGTATGAATAGGCTCTGTCGGCATACTCGTAGGTGCGCTCCTGCCGGCTTAGCATTGCTATTTTATTGAGGTGTTCGCTGCTTTGGCTGGCCTGGCTGTAATGCTGGTTGAAGTGGCGTATGGCGCTATCGCCAGCCTCAAAAATGGCAATTGGCATAACGCTATCGGTGAGTTGCCATAGCGGGTCGGCTGGCAGGTGTTTGAGCCTAAAGGTTTCGGGGTCTTGCATAAAGTATTGAGGGTCATACCGTTGCCTGAACCTCATTTGACCTTTGCTCAATTTTTTACGGAGCAGTAATTTATGAAGCAGTTGGTTCATCAGGCTTGTGTGCTGGTAGAGATATCCGGCTCCCCAGGTGACATCTACCAATTGCCAGTTGCCGCTTATACGCACCGCATTCCACTCGTGGCGTGGTATATACAGTTTGTCACCATTGTCAAACACCCAATCTTTGGCATATCCGTCTATGCTCACAGCACTAAGTCCCGCAGCTTTGCAAAGCTCCTCGTACAAATGTGCATATCCACTACAAATGGCTTTTTTGTTTTTTAAGGTAGTAGTGAGTAGTTGTTGTTTATCGGCAGCAGGGTTTAGTGTCCATAGGGCCTTTACATCGTATGCTATATGGTGTGTCACCCAGTTATAGATAGCATTAGCTTTGTCGCGCTCGGTGGGTTGGTCCAGGCATATGGCCGATGCCAAAGCCTGATAATCTGTACCCCATTTGCCCACATCTACCCCTATAGTGCTATCGGCCTGTGCCTTGGCTATATGGCCACAGCACAGCATCACTAGCAATAGGGTTATCATCAGCTTCATAGCCACTGTAGATGTGTATGGTATAAAAATAAGCAATAGTGAGTGGAAAAAGCTCTGGCGTGGGTTTGAGTAATAATTATCTGTTTGTATGTGCGATGGTATGTATGCTTTGCATTGCAATAAAAAGCAATAAGTTGGCAAAAAGCTGAGATAAAAAGCCGATGAAGGGAGATATGTGGTTGTATAGTATGCTGGTGTTAATTTACAGGTGTATAGTGATTATGATGGCGGGCAAAGCCACTACCTGTTGGTTATTTTATTACATTTGCCCCGCAATTTTTAGTCAACAATCTATAAAAGCAATCATATGGCATACGATGTTATCGTAGTAGGTAGCGGCCCAGGCGGATATGTAGCAGCAATACGCGCTTCGCAATTGGGTTATAAAACAGCAATAGTAGAAAAAGAAAGTTTGGGTGGCATATGCCTTAACTGGGGTTGTATACCTACTAAGGCATTGTTGAAGTCGGCTAGTGTGTTCGAGAATTTTACACATGCGGCAGATTACGGTATAGTAGCTGGCGATTTCAAAGCAGATTTTGCTGCTATCGTTAAGCGTAGCCGTGGCGTAGCCGATAAAATGAGCAAGGGTATACAGTTCCTCATGAAGAAGAATAAAATTGAGGTGCTCAGTGGTTATGGTAAGCTCAACAGCCGTAAGGAAGTAGAGGTGACAGCAGCTGATGGCAAAGTAAGTGTTCATCAGGCAAGCCACATCATACTGGCTACAGGTGCACGTGCACGTCAACTACCTAACCTGCCTATAGATGGTAAAAAAGTAGTTGGCTACCGTGAAGCTATGGTGTTGCCTGAGCAGCCTAAAACAATGATAGTGGTAGGTAGCGGCGCAATTGGCGTAGAGTTTGCTTACTTCTACAATAGCATAGGTACTAAAGTGACTATAGTGGAGTTTCAGCCACGTATAGTGCCTGTAGAGGACGAGGATATATCTAAAGAGCTTGAGAAGAGCTTTAAGAAAAAAGGTATCACTATAATGACTAACGCATCTGTAGAGAAAGTAGATACAACAGGTGCAGGCGTAAAAGCAACGGTGAAAACAGCTACTGGCGATGTGGTGCTAGAAGCGGATGTGGTATTGAGCGCAGCTGGTATAGCAGCTAACATAGAAAACATAGGTCTTGAAGCGCTTAACATCACTACTGACAAGGGTAGAATACTGGTAGATAAATACTGCAAGACAAACGTAGATGGTGTATATGCGATAGGTGATATTACACCGGGTCAGGCACTAGCACACGTAGCATCTAAAGAGGCTGTAATATGCGTAGAGGCATTTGCCCATAAAGATGGCAAATATCACCACGCTCCAGAAGCATTAGATTATGGTAATGTTCCAGGCTGTACATATTGCTCGCCAGAGATAGCTAGCGTAGGCCTGACTGAGAAACAAGCCCGTGAAGCTGGATATGAAATTAAAGTGGGTAAATTCCCATTCTCTGCATCGGGCAAGGCTACTGCAGCTGGAGCACAAGAGGGTTTTGTAAAAGTAATTTTCGATGCTAAGTATGGCGAGTGGTTAGGCACACACATGATAGGCTATAATGTAACAGAGATGATAGCAGAAACAGTAGTGGCGCGCAAGCTAGAAACTACCTGGAAAGAGGTACTTGACAGCATTCACCCGCACCCAACAATGAGCGAGGGTATAAAAGACGCAGTAGAGGTTGCTCTAGGCGAAGCAATTCACCTGTAGTAACTTGTAGCATATATGACCACACAAGCCGCAGCAATTGCTGCGGCTTGTGTATTTTTAGCATCAGCAGCTAGTGCTGAGATATATTTTTTTTGATAAATTTCACACGCATATTGTTTTTGCTATTTTATTAGTGCTTGCATATAAACACTATAGCTCAACGCATTTATAAACCTAATAAGCACATTGATTGCGGTGATGCAGGTAGCTACATGCTTTTACTCAAAACCCCTACTTTTGAGCTCATTAAATAGCTATGAGTTTACCATCGCTGTCGTTGCGCAGGCCTGTTTTGGCCATTGTACTCAACATAATTATCGTTGTTTTTGGTGCAATCGGGTTCAAGTCGTTGGGGGTAAGAGATTATCCGTCAATAGACCCGCCTATTATCAATGTGAAAACCAGCTACTCCGGTGCTAACCCTGATGTAGTAGAATCTCAGATAACGGAGCCACTAGAGAAGTCTATAAACGGCATAGCAGGGGTGAAAAGTATAGCCTCTACGAGCCTACAGGGTGCGAGCAGTATCAATGTGGAGTTTGACTTGGGAATAGACCTGGAGGCAGCAGCCAATGATGTGCGAGATAAGGTATCTCAGGCTATCAAAAGCTTGCCGCTTGATATAGATGGCCCTCCTATAGTGACCAAATCTGATGCTAGCGGGCAGCCCATCATCTCGATGACGGTGCAGAGCGAAACCAGAAACCCAATGCAGCTAACCGACTATGCTGAGAACGTGCTACTGGAGCGCTTGCAAACCATACCGGGAGTGAGTAGTATACAGGTGTGGGGGCAGAAGTCTTATGCAATGCGTCTGTGGCTGGACCCGCTGCGTATGGCGGGATACGGCATTACTTTTCAGGATGTGCAGGCTGCACTAGGTAAGCAGAATGTGGAGTTGCCCGCTGGAAAGATAGTAGGCAATAATACGGAGCTGAGTGTGAGGACGCTGGGGCGATTGGTGACTGAAGAAGATTTTAATGGGCTAATAGTAAAGAATGTTAATAACAGGGATATTCACCTGAGTGATATAGGCGAGGCAGTGCTTGGAGCAGCTAACGAAGAAACTCAACTAAAAGAAAGAGGAGTGCCGATGGTGGCACTGGCGCTCATACCTCAGCCAGGCTCTAACTATGTGGAGATAGCCGATGAGTTTTATAAGAGATATGACCAGCTAAAAGCAGGTGTGCCAGCAGATATAAAGGTGAATATAGCGCTTGATACCACCATATTTATCAAGAAGTCTATAGCCGAGGTTGAGGAAACGCTAATCGTAGCATTTTTATTGGTTATCATCATCATCTATCTTTTCTTCCGCGATTGGCTCATTGCCTTTAGACCGTTGATAGATATACCTGTGAGTTTGATAGGGGCCTTCTTTATCATGTATATCATGGGCTTCACCGTTAATATACTAAGCCTACTAGCCATAGTGCTGGCGACTGGCTTAGTGGTAGATGATGGTATAGTAGTGACTGAAAACATATTCAGGAAGATAGAAGAAGGTATGGATAAGCACCGTGCCGCCAAAGAGGGTAGTGAGGAGATTTACTTTGCTGTAATCTCTACTTCTATTACACTGGCTGTAGTGTTTTTGCCCATTATTTTCTTGCAGGGTTTCACAGGGCGTTTGTTTAGAGAGTTTGGAGTGGTAGTAGCAGGTGCGGTATTGATATCTGCATTTGTATCGCTAACCCTAACTCCAGTGCTCAATGTGCTGATGACTAAAGACCAGCATAAACCGTCTCGTTTCTATACCTTTTCAGAGCCATTTTTTGTGGGTATGGAACGCGGCTATAAACGTAGCTTGCAATGGGTGATGCGTAATAGATGGGTGGGTATAGCTGCCACTGCTATTTGTTTTGTGCTCATCTATTTTGTAGGTGGTAGTTTGCAGAGTGAACTGGCGCCAATGGAGGATAGAAGTCGTTTTCGATTGTCGGTTTCGGCACCTGAGGGTACCTCATATGATGCTATGGACAACTATCTGGACCAGCTAGTAACTGTGCTAATGGATAGTGTGCCAGAGGCGCAGGTGGTACTTTCGATAACAGCACCTGGCTTTTCTAATGGTTCCATCAACTCTGGTATGGCAAATGTGCGCCTTGCTGACCCTGAGCTACGCAACCGTAGCCAGGCTGAGATAGTGCAATCTATAACTAAGGGTCTAGGGCAGAAAAACTTTGGTAAGGCTTTCCCGATACAGGAACAAACGATAGCTGTGCAAAGGACTGGTGGCGCATTGCCAGTAGGGTTTGTATTGCAGAATATAGACTTTACTAAGTTGCAGAAGGTGCTGCCGAGATTCTTGGACGAAGCAAATGCTGAAAAGACGTTTCAAGGAGTGGATGTAGACTTGAAGTTTAATAAACCTGAACTATCGATAGTAATAGACAGGGCTAAGGCTTCGGACATGGGTATAGCCATTAGCGATATTTCTCAAACCTTACAGTTTGCGCTAAGTAATGGTAGGTTGGGGTACTTTACTATGAATGGTAAACAATACCAGGTAATAGGACAGGTATTTAGAGATAATAGGAGCGCACCAGTAGATTTGGCACAGTATTATGTGCGCACCAATAGTGGTAATCTGGTATCGCTAGATAATGTGGTGCAAATGAGAGAAACGACCAGTCCATCTCAAATCTATCACTACAATCGATATAAATCGGCAACGATATCGGCTAATCTGGCGCAAGGTAAAACTATAGGGGATGGTATAGCAGCAATGAAGGCCATCTATGCCAAGTTGCAGAAAGAGCAATTAATAGATGATAGTTTCAGTTATGCACTGTCTGGCGCATCTAAAGATTATGAGGAGAGTTCATCTAATACGCTGTTTGCATTCTTGCTGGCATTGGGGCTTATATATCTTATACTGGCAGCACAGTTCGATAGTTTTATAGATCCAGTTATCATAATGCTTACAGTGCCACTAGCCCTAGCTGGTGCCGTGCTAACATTGTGGTATTATGATCAGACTCTTAATATCTTCTCGCAGATTGGTATGATTATGCTGATAGGGCTAGTGACCAAAAATGGTATATTGATAGTAGAGTATGCTAATAACCTAAGAGAGCGAGGTGCTAATAAAGTGCAAGCCGCTGTGGACGCTGCTGCGCTGCGCTTAAGGCCTATATTGATGACTAGTCTTGCTATGGCATTTGGTGCGCTGCCTATTGCATTATCTCTGGGTGCTGCCTCTACCAGCCGTAAGCCGCTAGGTTTGGTGATAGTGGGAGGTGTGATGTTTTCTTTGGTATTATCGCTATACATAGTGCCAGTAATATATAGTCTTATATCCAGGCGCAAGGCTGCAACTGGTATTACAGAAAAGTTGTCTGATTAGGCTAAGTTATGAAGTTGTAGTTTGTATGCAGTTCATGTAATAGTATTTCGTGGCCTCAACTTTCTTGCGATAACTGTGTAAACATATTTTATGATTGTTATCACACCAGAAGAGCTGAGGTGTTGGTAAATTTGTAGAAACACACAACACATGAAACTAAATACAGGAATACCTAGTAAAGATGCTGCTGCAATAGCTAAATTGCTGAATGGTATATTGGCAGATGAATTTGCCTTGTACGCACAAACCAGATTTTGCCATTGGAATGTGACAGGCCCACATTTTGGACCTTTGCATAAATTCTTTGAGGAGCAATACAATGAGCTAGCTGATATAATAGATGATGTAGCTGAAAGGGTAAGAGCGTTAGGGAATATAGCCGAAGGCAACCTGACGGATATGGCAGGCCGAACAAGACTGAAACAAGAGCCCAAAGCTGGAGATGCTGCTAAAATGATAGGTGTGCTACTGGACGGGCAGGAGACGATAATAAGGGGTTTGAGAGCAGATATAGAGACAATATCGGACAAGTATAATGATGAGGGCACGACTGATTTTTTGACTGGATTGATGGAAGCGCATGAAAAGATGGCTTGGATGCTAAGAGCTCATCTTGAATAGTATTTAGTATTGCGGCCCAGACTAATTATCTGGGCCGTAAAATTATTGTCACAATTGACCAGTGTAGTGCTCGATATCTCTAGGATTATGCACCTAATCAATACTTTTGTAATCATTTAAAAAACAGTAGACAGTGATACTAACACGCCGAAACAGGATATTGCGCCAGTCGCCTGCTATAAGAGCTATGGTGGCTGAGACCGTTCTAAAGCCTTCAGATTTTATAGCTCCAATATTTGTAACTGAGGGAGTAGGTGTGAAAGAGGCAATTAGCTCAATGCCAGGATACTACCGTATGAGTCTGGACTTATTGGCTGGAGAGGTGAAGGAGCTATGGGCACTGGGCATAAGAAGCGTGCTGCTGTTTATAAAATGTAAGGACGAGCTAAAAGATAATGCAGGAACTGAGGCACTAAATGCTGATGGGCTCATGCAACGAAGCATAAAGACTGTGAAAGATGCATGTGCCGATATGGTGGTGATGACCGATGTGGCACTAGACCCATTTTCTAGTTATGGGCATGATGGGATAGTGCAAGATGGAAAGATAGTAAACGACCCTACAGTATCGGTGTTGGCGGCGATGAGTGTGAGCCATGCAGCTGCAGGTGCAGACTTTGTGGCGCCAAGCGATATGATGGATGGGAGAATAGGTGCTATACGTATGGCACTAGAAAGTGCAGGATATAGTGGCACTGGAATAATGGCATATAGTGCCAAATATGCGAGTTGCTTTTATGGTCCGTTTAGAGATGCACTGGATAGTGCGCCAGGGTTTGGAGATAAAAAAACCTATCAGATGGACTACGCGAACCGACTGGAGGCTATAAGAGAGGTGCTGATGGATGTGGAAGAGGGAGCAGATATAGTGATGGTGAAGCCAGCAATGGCTTATCTGGACATAATACGGGAGGTGGCAGATGCTGTAACTGTGCCTGTGAGTGCCTACCATGTAAGTGGGGAGTATGCCATGATAAAAGCTGCCGCCCAGATGGGCTGGCTTGACGAGCAAAAGGCCATGATGGAAAGCCTAACCAGTATAAAAAGAGCTGGTGCAGGACTGATAGCCACCTATTTTGCCCGGCCAGCTGCCATGCTGCTCAATAGCTAGGCAATTATACATGTTTTAATTTGAGGGAATGAAGTGCAATAGTTACTTTTATGCTAGGTAGCGTTTGCGAGTTGCAGGTGCGTGCCTGCATGCATACTTATGACTACTATCTACAGAGGCCTATTGGTCATGCTGTGTTTTTGGTGCTTGTTGCCAAGTTCTGTTTTTGGAAAGGGAGAAAATCAAACACTTCTCTGGCGTATATCGGGTAATGGCCTTAGTAAGCCTTCTTATTTGTTTGGTACTATACACCTCACAGATAAGCGTTTGTTTCGTTTTGACGATTCGGTGTATGCAGCCATAGAGCATACTGATGGGTTGGCGATAGAGCTGAACCTGAATGATGTGGCTGGATATTACATCAACAGCATGTTTGAGGCTAAGGACAATGATGTGAAGCTGAATGATGTGCTGAGTGATAAAGAGCTGAAAGATATGGAGCAACCCCTATCCAGGAGGTTTAATAAAAGCTCTAAAGACATAACTATAAAAGATGTGCTGAAAGAGCGCAACAAGTGGCTGAATGGATATTTCTCGAAAGGAGAGATGCCCACTTTTGTAGATGCCTATTTGTTTGAGCGGGCCAAGCGTATGGGGAAATGGGTAGGGGGTATAGAGGATATGGAAGACCAGGCAGGGCTGATGGATGGCGCAGATGTGAAGTTGTTTTTGGCGGAGGATGAAACGCTGACATTGGAGCAAATGATAAAGCTTTACATCAATCAGGACCTGGAAGGAATAGCGAGATCGATAGGTGGTTTTGGTAAGGATTATCAGGATATAGTGCTGACGCGCAGAAATATAAAGATGGCTCGCCGAATGGATAGCTTATCGGCACAGCGTAGTATGTTTTTTGCTGTAGGATGTGCTCACCTGCCTGGTGATAGCGGTGTGATTAGCTTGTTGAGAGCCAGGGGGTTTACTGTGGAGCCAGTGTATTGCGAAAAAAGAACACAAGCTGACAAATATCCAATGCCTGATGAAGTGGAGATGTGGGTGCAGATGGAGGATAAGCAAAAGCTCTATACGGTAGAAGTGCCGGGCATACCAGGATCGGTGATGGTGTATGATCATACAGAGATGAAGTTTTTGCTTGACTTTTCTAATCTTTCGGGCTACTGTATCATGGCATCTGTAAACCCAGTAGATGAACGAACAGATGAAGATTTATACAGGGATTTTGCCACTAATATTTTCAAGCGTAAGCGTTTTGCAGCACCCAAGCGAATAGAACAAGATGGAGTAATAGGTGCAGAGTACATAGACCGAAAAGATAATTACTACATAAGAATGCGTCTTTTTAGAAAAGGGGTGGTGAGCTATGTGGTATGGATGTATGCACGTAATGAAGCGAATGTACTTTCGGCCAAAGCGGATAGATTTTTTGCAACACTGAAGCTGAAGCCCCCAGGAGAGGTGAAGACAGGTAGTCATCTTTTTGTAGACTCTGTGTTGTCTATATCTATGAACACACCAGCAGTGATGGAGCCTAGTGCGAAACTGAACAAGCAAATCGGAGATGGTAACGAAAGCTGGGACGTAATATTTTATACAGGGCAAGAGTTGAATACGGGAGCATATATCATGTTGGTGGGTAAGCAAGCAAAGGCCTCGAACTATATCTCTAATGATAGTACAATACTGGAAGAGCTCTATGAGATGTATAAGGAAAAGAGCGGTGCAACCAGAGAATGGACAACCATAAAAGGATATAGGGCTATGATGTTAAATGGCAAGGTGGACAACTTTGCTATGAAGATGCTGGGGATTGTGGTGGGTAATAGAAACATAGTATTGATGCGCCTGTCTTCTGTAGGTGCAACTGATAGCGTGTTTCAGCAAATGGTAAATAGCATTCAGTTTTTGTCTCCTAAGCGTGCAGACTGGAAAGTGAGAATGGATAGTGCGGCTACTTTTGCAGTGAATGTGCCTAATGAGTTTCGCACGCTGGAGCGCAGCAACTTTTCTAAAGAACGTAATTTTTATTCCTTTGACACACTAACTGCACTCAATTACTACATTAATACGGATACGTTAAGTGCCTATGTGTGGACATCAAACGACTCCGTATTCTTGTATGAAAAGGCTAAAGAGTATCTGGCCAAAAATGATGTGGTGCTTACAGTGACAATGGGTTCTGTAAATGGTAAAAGATGTCAGGATGTACTGTTGCGTAAAGAAGGTAGTGGCACGTATCAGCGATTGAGGTTGGTGCCTCATGGCAACATATTGTATGTGCTATTGTTAGCTGGTGCCAGAGCCCAGGTAATAGGTGAAGATGCGCTTGCTTTCTTTAACTCATTTGCATTGAAATACGCACCTCCAACGGATATTTACAGTTATAAGGGTGATAGATTATTAGCAGATTTATCTTCGTCTGACTCGCTTACAAGGGCTTTGGCATACAATGGATTAATGCAGGGTGACTGGCAAATAAAAGACAAGGCTAAACTGTTGACTGCTCTAGAGCAAAGTTATTTGCCCATATACTATATAGACACAACAACGATTAATGAAGAGCTAGGTGCTGTGCTGGCAAAAAAATATGGTGATGATGTGGTGCCACAATTGTCGGCTATATATCGCAGGCTGAGCAGCAAGCCGAAGCTGCAAATGCATGTGGCAGAAAGTATAGCGGCTGTAAAAACAACAACTGCTTTTGATACTTTTTTCTCCATTATTCGTAATTGGCCTAAAGGTGCCACAGAATACTCGCCAATGAGAGCTAAGTTGTCTGATAGTTTGGAATTGTTGGCATTATATACTGACGATTTGGTTGGGCTTTTGGCTGATTCTGGAACGGCGAAACTGGCTATCATTTTACTAGATAATCTAAATGATAGTGGTAAGATAGCCGCTAATAAGTTGCCTAAGGTTACCGAAGGCGTGTTGGCTTATTGCAAGGCATATGGTAGTGCGGTAATAGCAAGAACATCGGCAGACTGGTCGGCATATTATTTGCTTTCTCTGCTTGATTCCATTAAAACACCATCTACACTTGAAGCGTTGGCACGTTTTTCGAAGGCCAAAGATGTATATGTAGCTAAGAAAGCTGCATTAAGATTGCTAGCCAATAAACGAGAGGTGCCACAAGATGTATGGAGGGCTGTGGCAGCTAACGATAAAACGAGGATAGTGCTCTACAATGAATTGAAAAATGTGGACCAGTTAGCTCTTTATCCCAAAGAGTATTTGAAACAACGTGCTTTTGCAACCTCATTTGTTTATTCGTTGGCAGACGATAATGAACTGGAGGTGGCTAGCATAACATCAATAGGTGAGCGAAAGGCAATAATAGGAGAGCACAAGTTCAGGTTTCTATTGTACGAAGTACTATTTGAAGGAGATGCCGAAAAGTACTTGGCAGTAATAGGCCCCTATGAGCTGATAGGCGATGAGTTGTTGCCAGAAAATGATATTAGCGGTTTTTACTGGAAGCAGCCATTGGATAAAGCGAAAGTGATGCAACAACTTGATGCCTATATAGCAGAAAGAAACCAGTAGAGGATTATAAGAGTTTTAACATGCTTGCTTAGTTACCTTTTGGGAATGGTGGTATCAATGAATACACAAACACCATCTCAAATATGCAAACCAGAAATCTCATTTTGGCCTTAGGCCTTTGTATGCTAGCTTCTTGTGACTCGGCAGAATATGGAGTAAACAACTCCATGTCTGAAGTGAGTGAATCTGTGCAGGATACAGTAAACGAAACAACTGTAGTAGGGGAACTAAACAGTGGCAGAAAATTGGTGCGCACTGCAGATATAGCATGTAGGACAAAAGATGTAGTAGCAGCTACGCATCAGCTGGAGCGTATAGTAAATGGAGTAGGAGGTATAGTGATGGAGAGTAAAGTGGAACAACATGCTATTGACGAAAAAACAGTAGCATACACTACTGATTCTGAACGTGTGGTGCGTGTGCTGACATCTGAGTCGAACCTGACATTGAAAGTGCCTGCTGGAATGTTAGATTCAGTTGTACATGCTCTTCCTCATTTGTCTTCTGAGATATCGTATAGTAACATGATGCAGCGAGATGTGACACTGCAGCTGTATAATAATGAGCTACTTAATAAACCATCGAAAGAACAGCATGTGGAGCAAGCCGCCAAGAAACGCCTAAGTGTAGAGGAGGCACTGGCTGTGCAGCAGTATGAAGACGAGCGAACTAAAAAAGCTATAGCGCGCAAGGTGGAAAACCTGCGACTGATGGATGATGTAAACTATGCAACACTAACAGTGAAAATTTACTCGCCAGAGTATGTGATAGCAGAAGTAGTGCCTAATAAGGAGGCATTGATGAAACCTCCTTATTGGACAGAGTGCAAGACAGCATTGCTAAATGGGATGACAGTAGTAAAAGGTGTGGTGCTATTGCTGCTAACTATATGGCCTGTGCTTGTATTTGTAGCCTTAGTGATACTAGTGCTAAACATAGTACTGCGCAAGACTAAGCGAATTAGGACAGTGTCCTAATAGTATAGCATGTTAATCCACAGGTTGTTTATACTGTTCGGAGCACATTCATATCAAAGTGTTCCAGACTTTGCAATTTGCCATCGGCTATGCTGAAGCGAGGATCGTCGAAGTGAAGTTGATCTGGCACTACAATTACTTTCATTCTTGCTGCCTTAGCTGCAATCATTCCATTGATAGAGTCTTCGAAAACCAAACAGCGAGTAGGTCTGCTGCCTAATGCCGCAGCGCAGTGAAGGAAGACAGCTGGGTGCGGTTTGCCTAGTTCTACTGCATCGGCAGAGGTAATGACGTCAAAGTATTTAGTGAGATCGAAATGATTCACTAATTCATGTATCATATGTGCGGGCGAAGAGGATGCTAAACCTACCTTTATGCCATTGGCTCTCAGCAATTGCAGCGATTGTTCTACACCCTTCAATACGCTAGCATGTGTTTTGGAAGCGGCAATGATCTCGTGTAGTACTTCATCTGCTACTTCTTTTGACGATTTGCCATGCCAAGGATAATGTACTGACCAGTGATCAGTAACTTCATATATGCGGAGCCCTGTAGTTTCTTTGAACTGTGCACTGGTAATAGGTATGTTGTGTTTTTGGGCTACACTTAGCATACTAGTGCCCCAGAGCGGTTCGGTGTCTAGTAGTAGGCCATCCATGTCGTATATAACAGTATCTATACTTTTGTGCATTGGTAAGCTATTTTGTAGCAGAATAACGTTCGTGCTTTGAGCTGCGAAAATAAATGTAGGTTGCTAATTAGCTAACCGTTTTCTGCATTATTGTTATAATAATTGTTGCTAGTTGCTAAAATGAATAGCGCTGTATTGTATTAGCTTCAACACAATACAGCGCTACTATTATTGAAATTTTCGCTTAAAGGTTGATACCATACACCATGGCGTATTTCTTTCGCGCATAGTCTGTGAAATATTTAGGGTTTAGCCCCTCGCCAGTAATGCGTGTACATAATTCTTCGGAGTAGTATCTACGTCCATGCGCGTGTACTTTGCTTCGTAGCCAAGCTACGAGATTTTCCATCTTTCCATGCTTTATCTCTTCTTCCAAATTTGGCATTTCAGTTGTTGCCATTTGATAGAACTGAGCGGCATAGAAGCTGCCAAGTGTATAAGTGGGGAAATAGCCAAAGCTGCCATGGCTCCAATGAACGTCTTGTAGTACTCCATGCTTGTCGTCAGTAGGTGTGATGCCTAAGTACTTTTGGTAGGCTTCATTCCATGCATCTTTAAGGTCGCTGACAGCTAGCGAGCCTGTGAGTAGTTGTTTCTCCAGTTCATATCTTATCATAACATGGAAGTGATAGGTAAGCTCGTCGGCCTCTGTGCGTATAAGCGAAGGGATAACTTTGTTGCAAGCCTTCATTATGTCTTCGGCAGATACATTGGCCAACGCATCGGGGAAGTATGTCTTTAGCTTTGGCTGAAAGTGTTGCCAGAATGCAAGACTACGGCCCACACAGTTTTCCCAAAGCCTTGATTGTGACTCGTGTATGCCAAGTGAGGCAGCTGCGCCAAGTGGTAAGCCATACGCTGATTCTGGTAGCCCTTGCTCGTACAATGCGTGTCCACCTTCGTGTATGGTGCTCCAAAGTAAAGATGCATAGTTGTGCTCATCCACTCTTGTAGTGACCCGCACATCTGTAGCTGAAAAAGAAGTGGTAAAAGGATGTTCGGAAAGATCTTGCCTGCCAGCCTCAAAGTCGTAGCTCATGGCGCGTAACACATCTATTGAGAAATTCCATTGTTGGTCTTTGGGGTAGTATTTGTAGAAGAAATCGTCATTGACTTGTGTGGCATTTTTTATTGCATTCAGCAATGGAGGGAGGTTGTTTCTTATTCCTTCAAATACCTTGTCAAGCATTTCTACTGTAGCTCCTGGTTCGTAGTCGGCTACAAGGGCATCGTATGGATGGTTGCTATAGCCATACAGCTCGCATTGTTGTTGTTTTAGTGCCACCATCTTTGCTAATGATGGTTGGAAGATATTGAAGTCGTTTTTTTGTCGGGCTTCTATCCAGGCATTAAAACATTCGCTTGTTTGCAGGGATAGCTTTTCTACAAAGTCTTCAGGTAGTTTACTGTTGCGGTCGAAGTCTTCACTGCTACGCAATACATTGGCTCGTTCTATGTCGGTCAGTGTATAGTCGGTAAGAAGTTGTTGTAGCAGATCTTCCATCTCTGCACTAGTAAGTATGCTATGTGCCATAGCTGCTAGAGTAGCCAGTTGTCTGGCGCGTGTTGGTGCGCTTTTGGGAGGCATATAAACTTCTTGATCCCAGCCTAGCACTGCGGCAGCATTATTAAGGTCGGCAGCCTTTTGCATTAGCTGCACATAGGCGTTGTAATTGTTGTTGTTGCTTGTCATTGCTTTATTAATATCTTTCTATTATACCTGCTATACCTTGTCCTCCACCTATGCATGCGGTTATCAAGCCATATTTGCCATTGGTTCTTTCTAGGTCGTTTAATATTTGTATGGTTAGCTTGGCACCAGTGCAGCCCAGTGGGTGCCCAAGTGCAATAGCACCACCATTTATGTTGGTACGTGCTTCGTCAAGTTGTAGTGCTCGTATCACGGCTAAACTCTGGGATGCAAAAGCTTCGTTTAGTTCTATGAGATCGATATCAGTTATAGATAAGCCAGTTTGTTGTAACACTTTAGGCACCGCTTTTATGGGGCCTATGCCCATTACTCTAGGGTCTACGCCTGCACTAGCGCAGCCTACCAATCTTCCTATTGGCTGTATGCCCAGTGTAATGGCTAGTTGCTCACTCATAACAATTACAAAGGCTGCACCGTCAGATGTTTGAGAGGAGTTGCCCGCAGTGACAGAGCCACCCTGTGCAAACACGGCTGGTAGTTTGCTGAGAACAGCAGTAGAGGTGTCAGCTCTTGGTCCTTCATCAGTATCTACAACTGTAGTGCGTTCTGTTCGTTTATTCTTTTCATTCAGGTATATCTCTTTTATGGTCATAGGCATAATGCCCTCTTTGAAATACCCATTGTTGATAGCATTGATAGCGCGTTGGTGCGACCTTAGGGCAAAAGCATCTTGATCGGCTCTGGTTACATTGTAGTCTTTAGCTACTTGTTCAGCAGTTAGGCCCATGCTCAAGTAGTAGTCGCCATTGTCTTTGGTATACTCGTAGTTGGGCATCGTGCGCCAGCCTGCTGTTGGTACAAGGCTCATGCTTTCTGTGCCGCCTGCAATGATGCAGTCAGCTAATCCGGCTTGTATTTTGGCAGTAGCAATAGCAATTGCTTCTAGTCCAGAGCCACAATACCTATTGAGCACAAAACCAGGAGCCCACTCGCCAACGGCTCTGTTAGCTATTATGCGGCCAATTTGTAAACCCTGTTCGGCTTCAGGTACGGCGTTTCCTACTATCACATCGTCTATTAGTTTGGGGTCTATTTGTGGATGTGCAGCCAATAGCCCTTTTATGAGGTCTACTGCCATGTCGTCGGGGCGATAGTTTTTAAAAGCTCCTTTTTTCGACTTGCATACTGCTGTTCTATATCCGGCTACTATATGTGCTGTTTTCATTGTAGTGCTGCTTTTGTTTGTTACACCTCTAAGCGTATGCGCTTACTAGCAATTAAAGTTACGCAATGGAGTTTAATGCCAATTTCTCTTTCACTTTTATATAACTTATAGCGTAGAGGTAACAATCCGTTGGTTTGTGATTTTTCTTTTTGCCCCTGTACTTAATAACTTTACACACTTATGGACACTTTGCTACTAGACGCTGAGGTGGTGCTAGAAAAAATGGCTATGAAGGGCGGTTGGACCTACGCACTATTGCCAGATGTGCTAGCTGGAGACAAAAAACATTTTGGCTGGAAGAAAGTACACGTAGTAATAGATGAGTATGACATGGGAGCGACTAGCTTAATGCCAATAAAGGGCGGAAGGCTATTTGTAGCTGTGAAGGCAGCTGTGCGCAAAGCAATAACAAAGGAGGTTGGAGATAAAGTGCGGATAAGGTTGTATGGCTTGGCGCCTGCAACTGTAGCCGGCGAAAGTGACTTTATGGACGCATTGGCAGATGTGCCTGAGGCAAAAGAAAATTATCTTTCTTGGCCTGAGACAGAGCAAAATGCTTATTTAAATTGGATATTTGAGGTTTCGGATGTGGATGTGATAGTGAAGCGTATGGCTATGGCAATAGATGATATAGCAATAGGCAGGAAGTGTAAATATCCAGTAACAACAAAGAAAATCAGTAATAATGAATAAAGAAAGAAAGCCAGTTTACTATAGTGAGTATCTGCAACTAGATAAAATTTTGACTGCTCAAGAGCCAGAAAGTGCAAAGGAGGGAATAAGGGCAGATGATGAGATGTTGTTTATCATCATTCATCAGGCATATGAGTTGTGGTTTAAGCAGGTACTACATGAGTTGGATATAGTAAGAGGGGTTTTTGCTCAGGATAACATACCCAACAATACTCCGGATATATACAATAGTGTGCATAGGCTAAAACGAGTGTGCCGTATACTGGAAGTGGCTGTGATGCAAATGGGTATTCTAGAGACCATGACACCGCTGGATTTTCTTGACTTTAGAGATCTCCTAAGGCCTGCATCTGGCTTTCAGAGTATACAGTTTAAGATGATAGAGGCTACGCTAGGGCTTAAGTATGACCAACGCCACGGACAAGCATATTATTTATCTCAGCTGAATAGCGCCGATGTGGAGCGTGTAAAGTCTGCTGAAGAAAAACTATCGTTGTTAGTATTGCTAGATAAGTGGTTGGCTCGTATGCCGTTTGCTTCGCAAGAGGGTTACTGGGGCACAGAGTCGCAGTTTTGGCATCAGTATCGCGATGCTTATGTAGCTAGTCTTAGTGAGGCCGAAATGCGTAATCTATCTGTATTCGATGCTCTATTTACCAATAATGGAGTATATCCTGAGGGTCGTTCTTTTAGTGCGGCTGCGTCTAAAAATGCGTTGTTTATAATGCTGTATAGAGACCATCCGCTTATGCAGCTTCCATATGAATTGCTCACTACCTTGCTAGAGATAGATGAGCAACTGTCTATGTGGCGACATAGGCATATACATATGGTGCAGCGCACAATAGGTAAGCGGGTAGGTACAGGTGGAAGCACAGGGGCCGAGTACTTGAGAGGGGCTGCAGATAGCCATTATGTATTTAAAGAGTTGGCAGAGTTGACCTCTTTCTTGTTGCCGAGACATTTATTGCCTGCCTTACCGTCCAATCTTGTTCATGATTTAGGGTTTAAAGCCTAATATTTTAGTTTTATTAGTTATGCTGCTATGCCTAACCCCTATAGGTGTAGCAGCATAACTGTTTGTAGTGAATCTATATTGTTGGCTATCGGTAAGGGTATTGTCATGCAAAATGTGGATATCATTAGTAGCTCTAATTCCTGATTATGCTTTTCAATAGGTATTTTTGCGGTATTGCCTTTCTTAAGAGGGAAGATAAATAATGGAAGAACAGGATATGTTTGCTGGGCAGGGAGCTGCCATGATCAATGAAATGTACCAAAACTGGTTTCTCGATTATGCCAGTTATGTGATATTGGAGCGTGCAGTGCCAGCAATAGAAGATGGCTTAAAGCCAGTGCAGCGACGTATACTGCATGCAATGCGCGAGATGGACGATGGTCGTTTTAATAAGGTGGCCAATGTAATAGGGCAGAGTATGCAATATCACCCACATGGAGATGCTTCTATAGGTGATGCCATAGTAGGCATGGGGCAAAAAGACCTGCTTATAGAAACACAGGGTAACTGGGGAGATGTGCGCACTGGAGATAGCGCTGCAGCTGCGCGATATATAGAAGCGCGTTTGTCCAAGTTTGCGCTAGATGTAGCCTTCAATGCAAAAACTACTAAATGGCAGCTTAGTTATGACGGGCGTAAGAATGAGCCCATAACACTTCCGATGAAGTTTCCTCTTTTGCTGGCACAAGGCACAGAGGGTATTGCAGTTGGGCTTAGTACTAAGATATTGCCGCATAACTTCTGTGAGTTGCTAGATGCAGCCATTAAACATCTTAAAGGCAAGAAGTTTGAGTTGTATCCCGACTTCTTAACAGGAGGGATGATAGATGTAAGTAATTACAATGATGGCGCCAGAGGCGGAAAGCTGCGCGTAAGAGCACGTATAGAAGAGGTAGACAAAAAATCTATTGCCATAAAGGATGTTCCTTATGGT
>CALRKH020000044.1:0-25279 GCA_943367855.1 Asaia bogorensis
GGTAGTGATGTTGTGGAGGGCGTATGGGTCGGCGAGGAGGCTGGAGGCTACACCATCGACTAGCCGGTAGAGTTTTTCGGCTATGAGGGTGGGCATGGCACGGGATGCGTGTCGGAGAGCATCCCAGTCGCCAGCGGAGGCCCAATAGGTGATGATGCGGCGGCTGACACCGACGGCTTTGGCTATTTCGGATTTGGACAGGTTGGACTGTGCATAGAGGTGCTGCGCCCTGTTTTTCTGGCTTGTTTTCATGTTTTTTGGTTTAGGTGGGCGAATGTAATGTGGGCTGATATTTTTGCCAAAATGGGTTTTGCTGCTGCACAGTAAAGTGTAGTAAGCTGAGCAGTAAAGTGTATAAGCACTATACACTTATCTGTACAGGACTATACAGTTTTTGGAGTGATTTGGGTGGGTGGAATTGGCTGAGATGTGGGATGGGGTTGTCTTATGTGTTTTGTTGTTACTTGTTGGCTACTGTACAAGGAAAACATTTGTGGTTGAACAGTTTTGTGGAGGCTAGAGAGGGGAGATATGGGTGTATTTTGCTGGGTGATATTTGTTGTTTTTTTAAGGTTGCTGAGGGTATTCGCAAGTCGAAAGACTTGTAGTAAGGTAGACACAAGTCGAAAAGACTTGCGCCAAATGGGGAATATAATAAATATGTTTGAAAGGGCTCGCTTTTGAACGGTATAACTTCGACCAGTGGGGGGACGAGTGGGTTATCAACCAAGCTGCGACCAACAAAGGCTTCGACCAGTGGGTAGCGGTACTAAATGTTACTTAATTGATATTATATTAGTTTTATAAATATCATTATTGTTTCTTGTGACGCGTCTAAAGTGAATATAATTATTAAAGTAATTAAATATTAATGTATCTCTATTGTATCTATAAGGATACATATAATTATCTTCTCCGGTATACATAATTGTTTTGTTGTTTTTATTTACCGAAGTCAAAAACATAGAGTCGCCGAAAAAATAAATTTTATTGCTAGTAAATACATCAATATATTTTTCATATTGAATTGAATCTACTGTACGTATTATAGTATCTGCACCATTATTAATAATATTTAAAACTGTTCTTATCCCCTCCCATGAGTGATTACCAGCCAATTTGCTAGTATTTTCAAGAGGGTCTTTTTTACAGGAAAAAAAAGAAATAAACATAATTATTATTAATAATTTATACATAATTATATATTGAAGTGTTGTTACAATATGATTCTTTAAAAATAAAGCGCATTACCTCACCTCCCCAATAAGATGAAATAAGATAAAATTCTTTAGTACTTGTAAATTGTAAACTATTACCAGGATGAATCCATTCTTTGGATATGGCAATTTGCCTGAAAAAAACCTGATAACGGTAATTTACACCATCAATATTGTGAAAACAACATAAAAATGGCTGTGCAGATGAAGGAACTGGTGAGCCTAATGGGTGCAAAGCGGGAAAGTATACAATAGTATTACCATCGGGACTGACTGCTATATTGCCATCTTTGTATGACTGAAACTGACTAGAAATAGGGGTGCTACCAAACATACTAGCAGAATGTGAAGGGCTGACTGTGAGCCATGAGGAGCCTCTATCGATTAAACAATGGATATAATAGGAATTATCTACCAAGCTGCGACCAACAAAATAGCTTGCTTTTGTACGGTATAACTTAGAGCAGTGGGGAAATTAATCTAATGAAATTAATTTAAATATTGATAATCTATTTAAATATGCACTCCTATAAACGTATTCAATCTTTCCAATATTATAATGATAAACAAGTGTATCTCTATAATATTTAGCAGGTAGTGGGTCTTTGTCTTCGTACACAAAAATAAGTTTTTTTTTATCTTTATAAACGCATATCATTTTTTCATAAAAAAATATATTTTCATTATCTATTACCTTTATTTCTTTATTTAAATTTAAAATGTATTCTGTGTCGATTCTTGTTTCTGGACCATTTCCTATTTCTTCTAAAAGTGTCTGTATCCCTACCCATGAGTGTGTACCAGCTAATTTATTAGTATTTTCTAGAGGGTCTTTTTTACAAGAAAATAAAATAAATAATATAATTATAAATAATAACTTATGCATAAGCGTATATTGAAGGATTGTTACAATATGATTCTTTAAAAATAAAGTGCATTACCTCACCTCCCCAATAAGATGAAATAAGATAAAATTCTTTAGCACTTGTAAATTGTAAACTATTACCAGGATGAATCCATTCTTTGGATATGGCAATTTGCCTGAAAAAAACCTGATAACGGTAATTTACACCATCAACATTGTGAAAACAACATAAAAATGGCTGTGCAGATGAAGGAACTGGTGAACCTACTGGGTGCAAGGCGGGAAAGTATACAATAGTATTACCATCGGGACTGACTGCTATATTGCCATCTTTGTATGACTGAAACTGACTAGAAATAGGAGTACTACCAAACATACTAGCAGAATGTGAAGGACTGACTGTGAGCCATGAGGAGCCTCTATCGATTAAACAATGGATATAATAGGAATTATCTACCAAGCTGCGACCAACAAAATAAAATCTAGTTTCAGTAGCAGCTTGATGAACTGCTAGGTTACCGACTATTTTTAATTTTTGATCATGTAAATTGAAATTGCCAGGGCAGGTTTTAAAATAATAATCTGTAAGATTTCTAACCTCATAGTAACTTAAAAATCCAAAAATATCGCGATAATACAATCTGTCATACGGAGCTTGTTTTACGTAAGTAAGCGCACCATCAGCTTTGAATTGTGCATATAAACTCTGCCCATGAATCAAATCGGCTGAGTATGTAGGACTAACCGTGTGCCAAGTACCAGCTGTTTTTTGAAATCCGTGAATTCTATTTTGATCATTAAATGTTGGATGTGTGGCAATATAATATATACTATTGTTGGTTGGGAATATCAATGAGCTAACTGCAGTGATATTTTGTGCTACCATATTGGGCTTCATGAAGGTATAATATTCATAATCCCAATTGTTATGAATTTTGTAACCATGAATGTATCCATCTACACCAATGTATAATAATGTTGAACCATCAGGACTAGCAACTAAATCACTTTTTGCCTTAACCTGACCACCTAAGCTACCAACAGGTTGTCCGTGTAAAATTTGTGCAGCATATGTAGGGCTTACTGATAACCAGTTACCGCCATTATATGTTCCATTATTGTAAATATATCCATGTACATAGTTATCTTGACCAATAAAGTACATTTTATCGTTCCCAACACGTATCAAACTATTTATTGGTGATATATCTTTGTTAGATACATTTTCTTTGGTAAAGTTGTGTGGTGCCCAATCATTAGGACTTCTGTAGGCGTTATTCCAAATATTTATTATTGTGGCCTCTTCCGTAAAAGCATTATAGTAAGTCTGACTGTTGATAGCTCTATTTTTTCTAATAATTAACCTGCCTGGCATACAGAAATGACTATACGGATCGTAGCACTTAATAGAATAGTAAGTGTATTTTAGAATTGCCTGTTTTTCGTCAGTTATTTGACGCGCAAACCAACTAGTATTGTCATATCCCCAACAGTCGTCTTTGCGTGGATAAGATGGAACGGGAAAACTACATCCTGCATCTGGATTTACACCTCCCAAATCAAATCTTGCCAAATGAGGACTATGCGAGCATAGCCACCCTTGGGGGTGTAAACCACCATTTGTATTTTCTAGTAAACCCATGCCAGAAGTGAGCGTCACAGGTAGTACACTTGTACCAAAGCTTGTTGGGCTATCGATACATGACCTAGCTGTATTCCTTCTGTAATATGTGCCTAATGATAAAAAATCAAAAATTAGTTGCCTTCTCCAATTTGGCAAAGGTGATGTTTCTGGATCATAATACCATCCGAACAAATATTTATCTATATATGGATCTGGCTCTTCGACATCCTTACCCCAAACTGCATCTTTTATTTTATCTATTTTATAATATTTGGCATGTGTGTCAATTAGTACTAGTTTTCTTCGTGCATGTTTTGCTCCGTACTCTCTTATGAGATTACACAAATTATATAATATCTTGTTGCCATCATCTTTTCTACAGCCATCAAATAAATCACCAAAGTGTATTGATTCACAGTATGAGTCTATATATTTGGTAGCCAAATAATAATACCACATTTGCGCTTCTGGCTGGGCTAAATCTAAATGAGCTTCATGATTCCAACCATCTGATTTTTCATAGTCAATAGACATGAGCTTAGAATCAAAGTAAGTATTATCTGCTGTAGTTGGCCTACCTTCAGGATAAAATATATTAATTACATCAACAGGTGGCAACTTTACATTCAATCTTTTTTTAGGTAAAAATTCAGATAAACTAGCACTAACTATAATCTCAGGGTCATGTGCATGCAAAAAAAGGTTGTCATGTTTTAAAGTCTTCAATGTCCAATTAAAATAATCCCAATCATCATCAGGATAAAATATCATATTGTCAAAAACGAATTTCGTTCCTGTTTTTAAAATCATTCGCAGCATCTTGCCATGATCGTAATTGGGGTCAAATAAAGGAGCAACATTGGAATCGGGGTCGTATCCTGGCCCATACTGAGGACCTTCTGAACCTGGCATAATACTTTCGTCCCACCATATTTGTGACAACATATTTACTTGCATAGCCCTATCTAAATACCTATGAAGCACTTCCTCTGAAATGGAGCCATAAAATTCATAGGGTGAGGTATGCTTCACAAATGAATCTTTACCAAAATCTATAGGTTGTCTGATAGCACTTGTTGATGATGTACTCCTGACTGCAGGTTGGTCTTTAAATGATTGTACGGTTGCATTGTATTCATTATTAGACATATTTTCAACACGCAGAGGAGCAGCGGATGATAAGCTGTTATTGGCACTAATAGACGATAAAGGATTAATAGGCTGTAATGGCCCAAACTTATTCTCTTCCATATCTTTATTGACGTATTAATTGAGTAGGGAAAGCAGGATCGTAATATTCGCGATAATATTTATTGACACCATATTCTACAGGCCCATCTTGATTAGCAAATGAAGATGTAATGCAATTGCAGTTCTTTTTATTTGACTCATTATTTGGGTAAGTCAATGATTGCATTTTATAATCATCAATGTTATACAAACCTGTATCAACATTGTTAAGTTGATTTGTGTATGCTTGTTGAGCAATTGATAATTGAGAAAGATTATCAATTGACTTTGTCATAGCATCGGAAGGCGAATTTAGCAGTTCAAATTTCATAAAAGTGCTTTTAAATGTTATATGGGATAGCTCCATGATTCTGCCTCAACCGTAACAGCGAAACTTTCAGGATTTTGAGTAGACATTCCGATAACATAACCTGGTTGAAGATTATAATTTAGCTCTACAATTTGCTTGTAAGAAGGATCGAAACCAGATTGTGTTGTTTGAGGAACCTGAATTTCCCGCATTAACGTAAATGTGCTACCAGCGTCGGCACTTAGGAAAATCCTAATCATACCATTGATACTAGTACTTTGTAAAGCTTTTATTACTATATTCTTGATTAGTGAGCCGTTGGAATTACTAACAGGAGGAGCTGTGAAAATAGGCTGAATATTTCCAGTACCATTTAAATTAGGGTTGGCAGTAGATATGACATTGATGCCAGTAACAGCCGAAACCTGTTTGAAGTTACAACAATCAGTAGGTAATGGATCTGGATATTCCCAATTTAAACCTTCGACAAAAATTGCAAATGAGTTACTGATTTGTGTTGTAGCTACTAAGCTATAACCTGCCTGCAACTCCAGATTGCTTAACAAAGCAATTTCGAACATTGGCAAAACTGGGGTGGGCGTAGGTGTAGCCGACAGTATAGGAGTGACCTGAATAGGCACTTCTTTGTATAATACTGTAACTGTTGGGCTCTGTTTTTGAATAAATAGCCTAATCATACCTGTAGTAACAGGTTCGGTTGCTTTTATAATTATTGACTTGACAATAGAACCAAGCATACCTGCGGTAAATACTGTAGTTAAGTTGCCACTACCGTTAAGATTTATGTTTGCAGTATTGACGATAGCGATGCCAGTATTTGCGGTTTTTAATGAATAATCATTACAATAGTTGTTGTTTTCTATGCAGTTGCACATTTTTAGTTGATTTAAGTTTAATAATATCTCTATAGCTAAGTTATGTAATTCTCTCCAGAAAAAGTGAATTTCTTTAATGAAAAAATCAGAAATGAGTAGTGTTTTTTCGAAAAAAGAATCCAACTTTAGCTAATAATTAATAAAAATAATTGCCTCTCAAGGATAATTCTATCGTAAAACTTGAAACTTAGCAATTCGGCTTGTAGTAGTATCATTAAAAAGTGTGGTTATGAAACAATAAGCGGCAACTAAGTGTGGCATAAAAGCAAGCAATAAGAGGAGCTATTTTTCCCAGTTGTATAAAAAATTATTGCTTGTTCCACCAGTGGTGAGCAGGTGGTTGAACCTGCGCACTATATTGCCCATCCATCGTGCAGGTAGGTTTCGGGTGGGGCGCATACGCATCAAATATGTTCAACCCCTTTGGGGTTGGAGGGTTTTGTTTGTTATCCGTTGGCTTCACCCACGGCCATTCAAATTTATGCCCTTCGGGCAATGAAGGGATAATATTGGTGTTTTGGAGTTGAACTGTTTGGGAACCATGTGAGAGGGAGGCTAGGTAGAGGTGGATAGGAAAAGCTCAATAGTTATTCGAAAGCCCGAACGGTGCCAACGCCACTGGTGATGCATGGAGCGTGGGACGGTGACGCCCCAAACAAATTCGCAATTATTAGTGCAGTGAATGAGCCTTAGTGATATAAGAAATGGTTTATTTTTACTGATAAATAATGATATGAAACGGGTGCTAAAAATAGTGGGTATAGTGGGTATAGTGGTGCTGTGTGTGGTGGTGCTGGTGGCGGGATTGGCAGGGTATGGGTGGTATAGGCTGAAGCATATGGAGGATAGTCATGACCTGGAGGCGCAGGTGGATGGGATATGCAATAAGTATATAAAAAAGGATAAGCGCAGGGCTGGGCTGTGGGTAGGTGTGGTGCAGGGGAATGATGTGCTGGCGAAGGGATTTGGGGTGGCTGATAGGGAAAGTGGTGTGGTGCCGGATAGTAATATGGTGTTTGAGATAGGGTCTGTGACGAAGGTGCTGACGGCACTGATGGCGCAGCATATGGTGGCGGAGGGGCGCATGGGGTGGCAAGACCGGATAGGGAAATATATGCCAGCGGAGGTGGGCTGGCCTGCGGATGATGCTACGACGCTGGAGCACCTGGTGACGCACACATCGGGCTTGCCAAGGCTGCCTGAGGTGTGGATGGGCAAGCTGGAGGCGGATAGCTGCAACCCCTACAGGAGCCTGACGATGAATGACTTGCTGGCGTATCTGCAACATCCGCTCGACAAAAAGAAGCCTGGTGCGGAGGGTTATAACTACTCGAACGTGGGAGCGGGGCTGCTGGGACATATATTGGAGTGGCGGAGTGGGCAAAGCTATGATGCGCTGCTGCGACAGTATGTTACTGGGCCGCTGGGGATGCAGCACACTTATTGTGGTGCGCCAACGGGTGGCGAGCGTGAGGTGACGGGCTATGATGAGGAGGGGCGGAAGACCTGCAACTGGACGTTTGGCGTGCTGGGTGGTGCGGGCTGTGTGCGGGCTACTGGTGGTGATATGCTGCGCCTGCTGCGTGCAGAGCTGGCGGCGGCGCGTGGTGTGGGCGACAAGGCGATGGCGGCCACACAAAAAGAGGTGCATAGCATAGCTGGAGGGGCGATAGGGTATGGCTGGCATGTGGACAAGAATGGTGCGCTGATGGGGCTGGACCGTGTGGTGTGGCACAATGGTGGCACGGGTGGCTACAGGAGCTATGTGGCTATGATAGGGCGCACTGACAGGGGGCTGGTGGTGCTGGGCAACCAGAGTGATGAGGGATTTGACGAGCTGGCGATGAAGCTGGTGCTGCGTGTGGCTAAGGTGTCTATGAAATAACAGGTGTGGTGTGTGGGTGTTATTCTTCGGCCATTTTGTTGAAGTATTGCCAGACGATGGCGGCCTTGGATGCGCCTATGACACGGGTGAGCTCTCGCTCGGTGAGTGTTTTGATGTTTTTGACAGAGCGGAACTCTTTGAGGAGGTCTGTGGCTGTTTTTTGGCCTATGCCGGGAATGGTTTCGAGTTCGTTTTTGAAGGTGCCTTTGCTGCGTGTGTTGCGGTGGAAGGTGATGCCGAAGCGGTGCACCTCATCGCGAATGCGGCGAATGAGTAGGTGGGGGGCACTATCGTATGGTAGCTGAATGGGGTCGGTATCGCCGGGGAAGAAGATAGATTCTTCTCGCTTGGCAAGGCCAACGATGGCCATGCGCCCCATGAGGCCGAGGGCCTGGAGGCTTTGTATGGCGGCACCCAGCTGTCCTTTGCCCCCATCAATAATAACGAGTTGGGGGAGGGGTTTGTTTTCATCGAGCAGGCGCTTGTAGCGACGATGAACGACTTCGGACATGGAGGCGAAGTCGTTGATGCCTTCGACGGTTTTGATGTGATAGTGGCGGTATTCTTTGTTGGCGGGTTTGCCATTGAGGAAGCATACCATAGCCGCTACGGGGTAGGCTCCCTGAAAGTTGGAGTTATCGAAACACTCTATGTGTGTGGGTAGCTGGCGTAGCTGTAGTGCCTGCTGCAGCTCCTCGAGCACGGCTATATAGTCTTCGTTGGTTTTTTCTTCTATTAAAAGTGCTTTCTTTTTGCGGATGTCGTCTTTGAAGATGAGTGCGTTTCGCTCGCTCATATCGAGGAGTTTCTTTTTGTCGCCCACCTTGGGAATGGTGATTTTAACGTTGAGGTCGGTGGTGTCAATAGGCATGGGCACGAGCATCTCTTTGGCGTTGCTGCCGAAAGTTTGGCGCATTTGGTCCATGACGAGTGCCAGAACGTCTTCGGGCAGTTCGTCGAGCACTTTATCAACAGCTACTGTTTTGACATTGACTATTGCACCATTGCTGACGAGCATATAGTTGATGAAGAAAGACTGATCGTCTTGGATGATGGTGCCTACATCGAGATTGCCAAGGCGAGGGTTGACGACGGTGGACTTGCTGTTGTAGTTTTGGAGCGAGTCTATCTTTTGCTTGATGAGTTGGGCTTGCTCGAATTGCATATCGGCAGCCAGGCGCATCATTTCGGTTTTGAGCTCGCGAATGACATCGGCAATGTTGCCTTTGAGTATGTGGCGCACTTGCTGCAAGCCGGCGGCATAGTCGTTAGCAGACTGTAAGCCCTGGCAAGGGCCTTTGCAGTTGCGCAGGTGATACTCGAGGCAGACTTTGTACTTGCCCCTAGCGATATTGTCGGGAGATAGATTGAGGCTGCAGGTGCGGAGTGGGATGCTCTGCTTGACCATCTCTAGCAGCTCTCTGACCTGGAGCACACCTGTGAATGGGCCCAGGTATTCGGAGCCGTCTTTGATGAGGCGACGGGTGAGGAATACGCGAGGGAAGGCTTCGTTTTTGATGACGATATATGGGTAGGTTTTATCGTCTTTGAGGGCGATGTTGAAGCGAGGCTGAAAGTGCTTGATGAGGGAGTTTTCGAGCAGGAATGCGTCGTGCTCGGACTCGGTGACAGTGAACTCGAAGTGGTGAATGAGGGATACGAGCCGCCTGGTTTTGCGGTTATCGACGGTTTTGTTGAAGTAAGAGCCCACACGTTTGCGCAGGTCTTTGGCTTTGCCTACATATAGTAGTTCGTTTTGGGCACTGTAGTATTTGTAACAGCCGGGTTTGTGCGGCAGTGTAGCAGCTATTTCGTTAAATTCCTCACGTCTCATTCGCTCAGTGGATAATAATGTTTGCTGTAGGCTAGCTTCGTTCGAAGTCGTATTCGGTAACGGTGTGTTTTTTCTCGCCTAGCAGGGGAGATTCTATGGTTTGTATCTGTATGCGTTGTAGAGGTTTGTAGTATAGTTTTACCATTTTGCTGCCGAGTAGGGATTCTTTGTTGGCCTCTATATAAATGCCTTTCACCATTTGGTTGTAGCCATCTATGGTGATGAGTAGCTTGCGTGTGTAGAGGTCATCTTCGAGGGCTTCGTAGAAGAAATTGTGGGTATCGTCCTGGTCGTCATCGAACTGAGTGAACTTGTATTTGCCGAGGAACTTGCGATCGCTGATTTCGGTTTCGAAGAATACCTTAAAGATATCTCCCCAGTTGAGGGTGTCGGAGTTGGTGTAGCTAGAATCCCAGTGGCCGTTGTTGACCCGTTCGGTTTTGAGGATGACGAAAGGCTCGCCAGAGAAAGTGTTCCACTGGTCGAGCGCGTATTGCCTGATGGAGAAATAGGAGCCTGATTCGTTGGCAAACTCATCATTGGCCTTGTTGTCCTTGCAGGACGAAGCGGCTGTGAGCAGCACGAGGGAGCATAATAATATGGCTAAGTTCTTTATCACGATATAAAGGTAGCAAAAATGGCTATGAAGAATAATGTGTGTGCAGGTAGGTTTAAAGTACCTGCACTATTAGGAATTTGAGGTATTGAGTGTTGGGCACGTTCCAGAGTATAGGGTGATCGGAGGCTTGTGTTTGCCAGGTGACCTGACGGAGCTCTCTGCGTGCGTCTTTGGCAGCCATGCCTATGATTTGTAGGAAGAGCTCGGGTGGAACGAGGTTGGTGCAAGAAGCTGTGACGAGGAAGCCGCCTGGTTTTACGAGCTTCATGCCACGGAGGTTGATCTCTTTGTAGCCGGTGATGGCTTTCTGAATGTTCTCGCGGCTTTTGGTGAATGCTGGGGGATCGAGGATGACGGTATCGTATCGTTTGCCTTCTTTTACCCATTGTTTGAGTACATCGAAAGCGTTGACAGCCTGGAATTTGCAGATGTCCTGATAGCCATTGAGTTCAGCATTTCGGCGAGCAGTGGCAACGGCATTCTCGGATATATCCAGGCCGAGGACGCTTTTGGCACCATAGTGGGCTGCATGGAGTGAGAAAGTGCCTGTGTAGCAGAACGATTCGAGTACATCGGCGCCCTTGACGATGTGCTGAATGGCTCGGCGGTTGTCTTGCTGATCGAGGAAGTAGCCGGTTTTTTGACCGTTTACTATGTCGACATGGAACTTAAGACCGTTTTCGTTAATGATGATATTGGTATCGAAAGGCTCGGATAGGAAGCCTTTTTGCTGTGGAAGGCCTTCTACTGTGCGCACTGGTACGTCGTTTCGCTCGTAGATGCCGATGGGGTTGAAGATTTTTTGGATGGCACTGACGATGGCTGATTTCCAGCGGTCCATGCCGAGGGCGAGGGTTTGTATGACGAAGTGGTCGTTGAATTTATCGATTATAAGTGCCGGTAGTTGGTCGGCCTCGCCAAAGATGAGGCGGCAGTTTTCGGCATAGCCTATTTGCTGGCGGTATTGCCATGCGTTGAGGATGCGGTTGTAGAAGAAGTTTTCGTCTATTACTTCTTCTTTTAGCCTGGTAAGTAGGCGTATGCGTATTTGAGAGGCGGGGTTGATGTAGCCTTTTCCTATAAAAGAGCCATTGTAAGAATAGACTTCTACTATATCGCCTGGTTCGGCAGTGCCTTCGCTGTCGCCGAGCTCATTAGCAAATATCCATGGGTGTCCATTAACTACTCGGTCGCCTATCTTTTTGCGCAAGAAACATTTCATGGTGCAAAAGTAATGTTCGTAGTTGACTGTTCACTAAATTTGAGGCCATGTTGCAGAAGTTGGTTATCAGGAACTATGCTATAATAGAACACCTGACTATAGCGCCCGATGCGGCACTGAACACAGTGACGGGTGAAACGGGAGCGGGCAAGAGCATCATACTGGGTGCGCTATCGCTCATATTGGGAGAGCGTGCGGATACATCTGTACTGATCAATAAAGAAGAGAAGTCGGTAATAGAGGGCTACTTTGATGTGCGCGGTAATAGTGGATTCAGGCGTGCGCTGGAGCAGGCAGAGCTAGACTATGAGGATCAGTGCATCATAAGAAGGGAGATAGCCGCCAGTGGAAAGACAAGAGCTTTTGTGAATGATACGCCTGTGACGCTACAGGTGCTGCATGAGCTTACCTCTATGCTTGTGGACCTACAGCAACAGTTTGGGCATACGGTGCTAGAGGAGGAGGATTTTCAGGTGAGTGCGCTAGATGCTGTGGCGGAGACTAGTGCAGATGCGCTGGCCTACAAGCAATTATACATTAAATGCAAAGCAACACAGAAACAACTGGCGGAGAAGCGTGCGCAGCAAGAGCGTATGCGGCAGGAGACAGATTATAAACAGTATCAGCTGGATGAGCTGTTGCAAGCGGCACTGAGTAAAGATGAGATAGAGCTAGCAGAGGTGCAGCTGAAGCAACTAAGCAATGCAGAACGCATCATAACTGTGCTAGAGGGTGCCAGGCAGGCACTTGGTGAAAGTGAGCAACCCATGGTGAATGAGCTGAAGCGGCTGGTGCAACAGCTGCAAAGCGTGGCTGATGTGATGCCTAGTTTGAAGCCATTGGCTGAGCGGCTGAACTCGGTATGGGCGGAGCTGAAAGACCTGAACAATGAATTGGAAAGTGAGCAAGGGCGAATATCGCTAGACCCGGAGCAGATGGAACTGCTGCAACAAAGATTGGATACGGGATATAAGTTGCTGAAGAAACATGGTGTGAAAACAACAGCTGAGTTGCTGGACCTGCAAGCTAAACTGGAGGGTGAGCTACTAGAAACAGGCTCTCTGGAGGAGCTAATACATCAACTAGAGGCTGAAGCAGAAGCTCAATATAAAGAGGTGCTAGCAGCTGCGGCTGCACTAAGTAGTAAACGCAAAGCAGCTGCGCCAGCTTTTGCGGCCAGGGTTACAGAATTGCTGGCACTGGTAGGGATGCCAAATGCACGATTTGATGTGCGGATAGCAGATGTGGTGCCAAACAAATATGGTGCTGATGATGTGCAAATGTTGCTGGATGCCAATAGGAGTGGGCAGTTTCTGCCAGTGCATAAGGCTGCATCGGGCGGGGAGATGAGCAGGATAATGCTATGCATTAAATCAATGATAGCCAGGGCATTGCATTTGCCAACTTTGATATTTGACGAGGTGGATACTGGTATATCGGGTGAGGCGGCCAGGCAGGTGGGTATATTGCTGCAAGACCTTGGCAGGTATCACCAGGTGTTGTGCATTACACATCAGCCGCAGGTGGCTGCTAAGGGCGATAGACACTTTTATGTGTATAAAGAAGCTGATGGTGCAGGCAGGTTATCTACACAAATACGTGTGCTACAGCCAGAGGAGCGTGTGCAAGCTATAGCCAGAATGATAGGTGGCGAACAGCCATCGGGCGCGGCCATGAGCAGCGCCCGAGAGCTATTGGGCATGTAGCACTGCCGCTGTGCTTATTGTTTCGTAATTTTTTTGACTGGGAATGCGCTCCATTTGGTTGCTTCGCCAATGCGGTAGTAGAGTGTGTTTTTGGCGGTAGCTGGTATTTCTTTTGGTATGGCAAAACGGCCACCAACAATAGGCGTGAGCATTAAAGTATCGCCAGAGGTGATGGTGGTAATATCCACAGGCTCAAAAGAATAGGTAGTTTTTCCATTAGCCTGATGGCGGTGTGCCTTCTGAATATTGCAAGTGAGCCAGCCACCAGTGCCCCGCCAGAAGAAAGAACTAGGTAAAGACTTGGTCTCCCAGCGGATGACGAAGAAATGCCCTGACATAGAAGGGTTAGTTTGCTCTGACTCGGGTATGGCGCGTGTATAAGCGGTTATGAGTTTGAATGGTTGACGTACTTTGCCCATAGCGCTAGCGGGTGCTACTGATAGACAAATGAGTGCCGCAGATATTATTTTGCTCATCTTCATATGGTAAAGGTAGGAAAGGCAATGCAAAAAGCTGTAGCACTATTGGGCAGTATTGCCATGTGCTAAAATTTCGCTAATGGGTGTTTTGTAGTAATTGGCAAGAATAACCAATTCATTAACTGGGAGCTTTTTGATTGTTCCATTCTCTATTCGCGACAGTTTGGATATGCTCATTGATAAATTGGCTGCTGTTTCTTCTAACTTTTGCATACGTGCATGGCGTAAGTGACGTAAATATTTGCCAATAGCTTTTAGATTGAGTTGGGGTTGTTGGTTTTTGACTTGCATGGGGGGTGATGTGCTATTGATATAGTAACGCAAAGTTATGGATGAATAGTGTATAAGCGAGTAAGTGTATTGTATATTTATAATGTTTCTGTTTATTGATTTGATATTTAATTGGTTATAGTGTGTGTGGTTGAAAATAAGAAGTGATGTATGCGTAATAAAAAAGAGGAATGCCGAATGACATTCCTCTTTGAAAAAAAATATAGAAGCTAAGTTATTAGTTGCCTAGATAAGTTTTGAGTAGTTGGCAACGACTAGCAGTGCGTAGCTTGGTTATTGCCTTATCTTTTATCTGACGAACACGTTCGCGAGTGAGAGAGAATTTTTCGCCTATATCTTCCAGACTCATTGGGTTGGCGACGCCAATGCCGAAGTATAGTTTTATTACGTCTCTCTGACGGTCGGTGAGTGTGCTCAACGAACGCTCAATTTCGCAACGTAGAGATTCGCCATGATAAAGTTCAGAGTCGGCAGACTCGGAGTTGGGGTTTTCCAATACATCTAGCAGTGTATTATCTTCGCTATCTACGAAAGGTGCATCGACCGATACGTGGCGAGCTGCAACACCGAGTGTAGTTTCTACCTCTTCGGTACCGATATCGAGCAATTCTGCCAACTCTTCTGTAGAAGGTTCTCTTTCAAACTCTTGCTCTAGCTGAGAGTAGGCTTTGCTTATTTTGTTGGAAAGACCAACTTTATTGAGCGGAAGCCTAACGATACGAGATTGCTCGGCAAGTGCCTGAAGGATAGATTGGCGAATCCACCATACGGCATAAGAGATAAATTTGAAGCCACGAGTTTCATCGAAACGTTGAGCGGCTTTGATAAGGCCTAAATTGCCCTCATTGATGAGGTCGCTGAGTGATAAGCCTTGATTTTGGTACTGTTTAGCAACAGAGACCACGAAGCGAAGGTTGGCCTTAGTAAGTTTTTCTAAAGCGTATTGGTCACCCTGCTTGATACGGATGGCCAATTGGACTTCTTCTTCTGGCGTTATCAGATCAACTTTTCCGATTTCCTGGAGATACTTCTCCAGTGACTGGCTCTCACGATTTGTAATTGATTTCGTGATCTTTAGCTGGCGCATCGACATAGGCGTGGAATTGAGTGTTTTTGGATTAGTGTTAATCGCAACTAATAGATACTAATAAAAGTTGACATTGTTATTACAAAACTAAGGGAATGTACAATGCAACCCAAAAAAAATTAAGGTAGCATTAACAATACTTTGATATGGCTTATGAAGGATGGTGCTAAGAAATATTTGTTGTTATTGTGCAGAAAATTTTGTTTGTTGTTGTGATTTTTTATTATTGCAGTGTCGCAGCATTAACTGTTAGAATAATAGCCAATGAGCAAGAAGAAAACGATGTACTCTGTAGAGTTTCCGATAAGGTGTTCACCTGCAATTTTGTATGAATTTTTGGCAACACCAGTAGGTTTGCAGGAGTGGTTTGCAGATAAGGTAGATCAGAGAGATACGACTATGTTTTTTACATGGAATGGCAGTACTGATACTGCTACCATACTAGAGCATGTAGAAAATGAGTTTATAAGGTATAAATGGTCTTATGCCGATAAGGATGAGTTTTTTGAGTTTAGCATAGAGCAGAGCCCAGTAACCAATGAAACAATATTGAGAATAACTGACTTTGCAGATAAGGGAGATATTAAAGACCAAGAGCGACTGTGGAGCACACAGGTGCATGACCTGAAACACAGGATAGGCGCGGCCTAGTGAGTTCTACTAATACTTCTATATGAAAAGACCCCGATCATTTCTTGAAAGAGATGGTAGGGGTTTTCTGTGTATGAATATGCTACAAAAAGGTTAATGAAATATGCTTTGGTAGTATAAAGTGCATTGAATGTGTAGGTTTGCACCTATAAATAGTAAGCGATTGATAAAGAAGCTGGATTTATTGCTGATACGAAGTTTTGTAGGGCCATTTGTGGTCACCTTCTTTGTGTCGCTATTTGTGCTGGTGATGCAGTTTTTCTGGCTGTATATGGACGAGCTAATAGGCAATGGGGCAGGTATGTTGCTATTGGGGCAGCTGTTGGTTTATATGTCCATCACACTGATACCTTTAGCTTTGCCTTTGGCCATATTGTTATCGAGCATAATGACGTTTGGTAATATGGGCGAAAACTTTGAGCTAGTAGCTATCAAGTCATCTGGGATATCCTTGTTGCGGTTTATGCAGCCACTCGTACTTTTTATACTGATTGTATCTGGATTTGCATTTGTGATAAGTAACAATGTGATACCAGTGGCTAACCTAAAAGCATATAGCTTGCTCTATGATGTGCGCAACTCTAAAGCAACATTGAAAATAAGGCCTGAACAGTTTAACAGCGACATTAAAGGATACTCCATAAGAGTAGCTAGTAAGGACGATAAGACAGGTGTGATAAAAGATGTAATGATATATGACCATACTGACCTGCAAGGAAACACAAAAGTAGTGCTGGCAAAGGAAGGGCAGATGCTATCTACGCCTGATAATATGGCACTCATCTTTAAGCTAAAAGACGGATGGCAATATACTGAGGGGTATGAAAATGGAGTGCCTAATGGTACACAAATCAGAATGCACTTTGATGTATGGGATAAGGTGTTTGACCTATCGGCACTGAAGTTTACGAGAACTGATGAGGATATGTTCAAAACAGCTACGCAGATGATGAATGTGAAACAGCTGCGTGTGCAAATAGACAGCTTGAAAAGAACTAAAAAAAGAACACTACAAACAGTAGGTTCTTATGTGGCTCCGTATATGACGTTGGAATCGAGCGGGGCAACAAAAGACACTATGGTGAAACGCCTAGCGATTAGTGTCGCAAATGGTATAGCGAAGTATGATAGTAGTTTCATAGAGCTAGTGCCAGATACTGCTAGGCTAGGTGTGCTACAAACAACTACCAACGCTATACGTAATATGAAATCGCTAATGGATGTGACTGCACTAGATCAGCGATTGCAAACGGAGAATTTCTTAAAGTATGAAATAGAACTACACAGAAAGTTTACCTTGTCGTTTGCCTGTTTGCTATTATTTCTGATAGGTGCGCCATTGGGGGCCATCATCAGAAAAGGTGGATTGGGTATGCCGCTAGTAATAGCAGTAGTATTTTTTGTGACCTTTCATATCCTCAATATTTCTGGTGAGAAATTAGCCAAAGCATCGTCTGTGGAGCCTTGGTTGGGCATGTGGATGTCTACCTTACTTATGTTGCCACTTTCAATATGGTTGATCAATGCGGCACGCAAAGACTCTCGCATATTCTCGAAGGAGTGGTATTTGAAGTTGGTGAAGTTTATAGCTTCCCTACGCAAACAGCAAGAAAAACCCAAGCAGGTAATGTAAATGGGTAGGAAGCATTTATATAATAGCTATTTTCTAGTGCCATTTTTGGCTTGGCTAGCTGCGGGGGCAGTTTTGTTATTGTGTTATGATAAGCGAGAACTGTTTGAAGCAGTAAATGGGAATAACACACCAACACTAGATACAGTGATGTATGCAGCCACGCATATGGGAGAGGCATGGGTGGTGGTGCCAGTTTTGTTGCTCCTTGTGTTTTTGCCCAGCAATAGGTCGTGGTGGTTTTTTGGACTTACAGTAGCTTGCAATGTACTACCAATGGTGGTGCAGCAGCTGTTGAAATCATATTTTGATGCGCCAAGACCACTGAGGTATTTTGACAATTCAGCTTGGATACATAGACTGCCTGAGTGGCCGGAGTTATATACCAGAAGTTTTCCCTCGGGTCATACAGAAGGGGCATTTAGTTTGTTTTGCTTTGCAGCTTTATTGTTGCCAGAGCGATATAGGCAGTGGGGATTCATGTTTTTTCTTCTAGCATTGACGGTAGCTTATTCCCGACTATACGTGGCTGCACATTTTTTTGCTGATGTATATGCAGGTAGCATAGTAGGTGTGGTGGTGACTACTACTGTATATTATGTGATGCAACGATGGGTGAAGCCAATAGTGATTAACAACTGACACAACACTTACAAGCCAATACCCAGTCCGAATTCTGCCAGCTCAGCCTCGAAAAGATGTGTTTTGAGTGCGCCACAAATGAAAAATTCTTTCACTCCACCTTTTTCGCGCTGAACCAAATAGTAATTAAGGCCTAGTTTTTGATAGGTGCTACCAAAGTTGAGGTAGGCCTTGCGAACGTAATAACCTGCCTGTAGCAGCACGCCAACCTTGCCTAATAGGAATTCGTTGCCTACTAAAACTGCCATTTTAGAAGAGGATGTGTTTTCGGTATTGTTGGGGTTGAGTGTTACATTGTTGGCCAAGTAATGTTTTACAACGGTATGGTAGGAGTAGTCTGCTCCGAAGAACATTTTGTTTTTACCTAACCAACGACGTGAAGCCGCAATGGTGCCAATGTAAGCAGGGTAGAATGGCCCCAAAGGTGCCATCAGCTGATTAAGTGCCATAGTGTAGCGAGCCTGAAATAACCAGCGGTTGGGTAGGGTAGGGAGTGAGGTGTGAATATGGTTGACCCGATCTGTAACGGGGTAATACTTGATGCCAATGTGATAGGCATACATATTGATACCCAGGTTAGGTTTGCGGTAAGAAGCATTGGAAATGTGAGTGAAGTTGAGCCCTGCCTGAAGGGAGATGTGACTGCTGACCCGATAACGAACATCTGTAGAGAAATGAGCAAAATCGTTCATGGTGCTACCAATAGCATTGTTGAGCGTATTGGCTGGAGGTTTTCTGGTGAATTTTCTGGATACGAAACCAGCACCATCACCCAGTTTTAATGTCCATTGTAACTTAGTAGATGATAAAAGTGGTATCTCTATGTTGGGGTAAATAGCCAATAAACGGCCATATACTGAGTCTATGCCATAATTGGTATAAAACAAGCCAATGCCAACGGTTGGGTATCTGCGACGTTGCTGCCAGTCTTTGCTACCAGTAGTTTTCCACTGAAAGTTGAGGTCTATTGCGCTAGAATGATCGGGAATAGGTAGTTTGAAATTTGGGGAGTGTTTAATGACCTTGCCCGAAAGGTAATTGGCATCAATGCAGAAACCAGCACCTGGCTCATTGAGCTGTGCCAGCGCCAGAATAGGAGCCAAAAGCATGAACAATATGAGTGCTATACGTGCCATGCAAACTGTGAGCCAATAAACAATGGGCCCCGTAGAGCGCCAACTGAATATAAGCTACAAGGTAAATGGTAAACAAGCGCATTATACCTTGCTGGGAAATTTGTTTTGATAAACCAAGCAAATATAAAGGTAATAGGTTGCAGAACAGAAGAATTACTGAGGTGGCTGCAGGATAGCATAAAACTCATGATTGTTGTGCGTGGTAGGATATAAGCGAGTGATTTGCAAGGTAGTATGACCAGCAAGAAACAAGGTATTGACGGTATGCGCAAAGCTATCGGGGCAAAAAGCGTATGCCTGCAGATGACGTAGCTGTGCCTGATTGATTTCTTTGCTATGTAAATTAAGTGTGTGCTGAGTAGCAGCTGATATGTGTGTGCTTACTTTGCCATGATTGCCCTGCCAGTGAAGCGCAGCATTGGCGTGGGTGCGATTGGTAATGCTATTGTAAATATCTGCTTGGGTAAAGGTGTTGTCATTGTTATTCATTCGGCTCAGAACAGTGTCTGTGCATGGTGCAGACCAAAAGTGGTCGGATGCATAGCGTTTGTCGGTAACAATGCAATAAACAGCACCATCAGGTTTTATTAGTTTGGCTAACTGATTGAGCAGTTGGGCTAAATTGGGATGTCTGTTGAAATTGTGATTGGTTATTACAGCGTCGAAAGTATTATTGATATCGGACCAGTTGCCGCTAGGTATGTGATAATCTATGCTAGGTATGTAAGCTTTTTCCAGGTTCCAATTTTGAGCTAATTGTACTAACTCTTGATGAGTCATGGTGTCGGCATATTGTACGTTTTTACCTTTTACAACAGGAAATATACCCGGCATTAACTCCAGCATGGAGCTGAATGAAGGTATAGTGGCTAAAAAGGAAGAAGTGTTATGGACTTGGCTGCAAATGCGACCCTCGTGTCTGCCATGAGCAATGTAGTGATTGTAAACATTGGTTACATCGAAACCTGCATTACGTAGGTCTTGGTGTTTGCTGAGGTAAAGTTCGGGGTCGAAAGTGCTGGGGAATAATGCCATACGTATGTACCGTAAATATATAAAGTGGTTTGTGATAATTATATACTGACACCCTATTTTTGTAATAAATAAGCAGTGTATGGCAGTGGATATGAAAAAGTATACTGTGCCAGTGGTGGCCGGTGTGATGGGAGGAATGATAGTGCAGGCATTTGTAGAGAAAGCTATACACGGTCTTTATCCGCCTCCTGCGGGTATGGAGCTACACAAAGTGGAGCTAGTAAAAGCCTATCTGCAACAGCTGCCAACTACAGCATATGTGTATATATTGGTAAACTATGCTGTGTGTGCTGCGCTAGGAGGTGTGGTGGCTACACTGTTGGCGGGTAGGGTAGATGGAGTGTCTAAAACATCGGCATTGGTGGTGGGAGCACTTATGGCTATAGCTGGTATCATCAATGTGATGAGTTTGCCATTTCAGCCCTTGTGGTTTTCTGTTATAAGCATTTTGCTGCCAGTGCCACTAAGTTTTATAGGATATAAGCTATCGAGCAAGAAATAATCTGAGCCTACCAAACCCAAGTAATAGCACCATGAGCGAAGCTCTGAAATTGACCATCGGGTAAGCGGAGGCGAATAGTGCCATCAGCAGATACACCTGTTATCTTGGCATTTAGGGTATGGTTTTGGATAGAGAATAACTGCATATCATTGATTTTATAGAGCAGATTGTTGTAGCGCTGGAGGGTGTGAGCCTCTGGAGCCGGATGTAAAACTGCAGCCATGATGTGCTGGTGAATTTGTTTTTTGATGATGCTTAGGTCCCATTCGGTAAGTGTGGTAAGCAATAAAGAAGTGGCTGTTGGTAAATGAGGCGGAAAAGCTGACTGATTGACATTGAGACCTAGACCTATGACAGCATGACTCCATTTGCTGCCAATGAGCACATTCTCTATGAGTATGCCACCTGCCTTTTTGTCATTTATTATGATATCGTTTGGCCATTTGATATGAACCTGATGGTTTGGTAGCATATTTTGCAAAACATTGGCAATTGCTACTGCAATGGCAGCTGAGAAGGTAAATTGTTGATGTAAAGGACGATTTGGCATGGAAATGATGCTCATGAGTAGGTTTTTTCCGGGTTCATCAGTCCATGTTCTACCTCTCTGCCCCTTGCCCCCCAGCTGAGCAGCGGCAGTGATGGTGAGTCCCTGTTGTGCCTTATCGTCATCTATCAATTGCATGGCATAGTTATTGGTACTATCCACAGTATCGAGTTCGATAAATGTATAATTGGCAAAAGCCATGCTGTTAAGTGAGAAAAGATTTTTAATTTTGGTTGACTAAATAGGTTTTTACCAAACAAAACTAACATACAAAGTTGGAGAAAGTAGTAACGTCATTACAGGATCAACAAAAATCCCCTACACGTGTAACTAGAAATAGTAAACTGTTTAAGACAATTATAAACGCTATACAGGATAAGAAGGGAGAAGATATAGTGTCTTTGGATTTGAAGAAGATAGATGAGGCAGTAGCCGATTATTTTGTGGTATGTGATGCCAAGAGCCATGTGCAACTAAAAGCAATAGCAGACAACATAGTGGATGAGGTGGAGCGATTGTGTGATGAGAAGCCATATCATAAAGAATATGGTGATAGCTGGACGCTGATAGACTATGCCAACATAGTTGTTCATCTGTTTCAGCATGAGCAGCGTATGTTTTATAATTTGGAAGGATTGTGGGCAGATGCACCACGAACTGAACATGAGTACAGTAAGTAGTAGTAATAAATATAGTTTTTGAGCTAAGATGGAAGAGAATAAACAAAATAGCCAGCCGGGCGATAACAGACCGGGTGGTGATAATCCGAAAGGAGAACGTAAAGGGCCTAAGTTTAACATATACTGGGTGTATGGATTGCTGGTGGTGGTGATATTAGGTGCTAACTTTTATGGTAGCAACTTTGGCGCATCTGTAGCAGAGCGCAGCTTTAAAGACTTCAGAGAATATGTGCTGAAGGGTCAGGTGCAAAAGGCTGTGGTGGTGAACAATGACCAAGTAGAAGTTTACCTAAAGAAAGGTGCAGTGCCGCCACAGTCGGCAGGTAGAGTGCCAACAATAGCAACTGGAAACGAGCGTATGCCAGCGTTTTCGTTCAAGATTGGTACAGTAGACCAGTTTAACAAAGACCTAGCAGATGCGCAGAAGAACCTACCAGATGATTCTCGTGTGAATTTGATATATGACCAAAGAGGTGATATCATGCATGTGATATTGCAAACCTTTTTGTTGCCTATCATCTTTATAGTGGCTATGTACTTTCTGGTATTCAGGAAGATGGGCTCTGGTGGCGGTGGCGCAGGTGGTGCTGGTATATTCAATATTGGAAAATCGAAAGCACAACTATTTGAGAAAGGCACACGTGTAACAATAACCTTCAATGATGTAGCTGGACTAGATGAAGCTAAAGTGGAGGTGATGGAGATAGTGGATTTCTTGAAAAACCCGAAAAAATACACTGCACTGGGCGGTAAGATACCTAAAGGGGCACTGCTGGTGGGCCCTCCGGGAACTGGTAAAACATTGCTTGCTAAGGCTATGGCAGGAGAGGCGCAAGTGCCCTTCTTCTCTATGTCGGGTTCGGACTTTGTGGAATTGTTTGTGGGAGTAGGTGCCAGCCGTGTGCGCGACCTCTTTAAGCAAGCAAGAGAAAAAGCTCCATGTATCGTGTTTATAGATGAGATAGATGCTATAGGCCGTGCTAGAGGTAAGAACATGGTGATGAGCAATGATGAGCGTGAGAATACGCTGAATCAAATGCTAGTAGAGATGGATGGATTTAGTGGGGATAGTGGTATCATAGTATTGGCAGCTACCAACAGGCCTGATGTGCTTGATGCTGCATTGCTTCGCCCGGGCCGTTTCGACAGGCAGATATCAATAGATATACCAGATGTAAAAGGTCGTGAGAAGATATTTGATGTACACCTGAAGCCTATTAAGAGAGCTAAAGACCTGAACATACGCAAATTGGCTATACAGACACCGGGTTTTGCAGGTGCGGACATAGCTAATATTTGTAATGAAGCTGCACTTATAGCTGCCCGTAAAGGCAAAAATGAAGTGGACATGAGCGACTTCAATGATGCTATTGACAGGGTGATAGGTGGTCTTGAGAAAAAGAATAAAATCATATTGCCAGAAGAGAAACGAGTGATAGCATATCACGAAGCTGGGCATGCTGTATCGGGATGGTTCTTAGAACATGCGCATCCGTTGGTAAAGGTGACCATAGTGCCGCGTGGAGTAGCTGCTCTAGGTTATGCCCAATACCTGCCTAAAGAGGTGTATATACGCACTACGGACCACTTGATGGACGATATGTGTATGTCGCTTGGGGGAAGGGCAGTAGAAGAGTTGATTTTTGGTAAGATATCAACTGGTGCGCTGAGTGATCTACAACACGTAACCAGAATGGCATATGCTATGGTGAGTATGTATGGTATGAATAAAGCTGTAGGTCACATTTCGTTTTATGACCCTCAGAATGAGAATTCTTTCTCAAAACCATACTCTGAAGAGACTGGAAAGCTGATAGATGATGAGGTGCGCAAGATAGTAGACGAGGCTTATAGCAGAGTGAAAAACCTGCTGAATGAACAAATAGATGGTGTGAAGCTGATAGCTGAAGAGCTGCTGAAAAAAGAGGTGTTGTTTAAAGATGATATGGAACGACTGCTGGGCAAGCGTCCGTATGAGGATAATTCTCCATCGGAAGATGAAGATGCGCCTACAACAGCTACAGAAGCGGTAGCATAAATGGCTGGTTACAACAGATTGTCTTTTAAAAAGGCAAATGATAGTATACTTAATACAAGCATTGAATGCAGATATTAAAGACATCGAAGGCTAGAGAGAACATACTGGCAAAGATTAGAAAGGGACTGGGCAGCGATAAGCTGCCTATGCCTTTTCCGGAGGCTGAGAAGGTAAATGAAGCATTGTATATGCCACCAACACAGTCGGCAGAAGAGCAGTTTGCTGAACAGTTTATAGCTTTGGGCGGTAAATTTATATTCTGTGATAGCGAGCAAAGCTTTATGGAGAATATAGCAGTATTGGCAGAGCTAAAGGGCTGGAAGCAGGTGCTATGTGCAGACAAAAGGATGAAGCAGCTATTTGAAGCAAAAGGCATGAATTGGGTTTTGCCTGCCAATCCGCCAATAGAGTCGGCAGCCGCGTGTATCACCAGCTGTGAAGCCCTGATAGGAAGAACTGGCTCTATATTGGTGAGTAGTGCGCAGCATATGGGCCGCACTGCGCCTGTGTATTATCCTGTTCATATTGTATTTGCATACATTGACCAGGTGGTTTGGGATATAGAGGATGGCATGAAACTGTTGAAGAAGAAATATCGCAATCAACTGCCGTCTATGATAAATATGGCTACAGGGCCTAGCAGAACAGCTGATATAGAGAAAACGCTAGTGGTAGGTGTGCACGGCCCAGCAGAGGTGTATTGTGTATTGGTGAATATGGAAAGTCAGGATGTAAAGAGATAGAGGCGAACAAAGGCTGATCTCAGAATATGCCTACTTATTAGTTCATTGTAGTAGTAGGAATCATCGGCAATTAATAGCATTAAAAATGCCTCACACTAATAAAAGCGTGAGGCATTTTTGTATTAGGTATTTACTAGTTATTTAGTAGTGTTTGCAGCTACAGTAGCTTCTATTTTTACTGGAGCTTTTGCGGTAGTGGGTTTGCTGTTGTTGGCAATGGTAGGGGCGATAACTAGCGCTACTATTGACATCAATTTGATAAGGATATTCATAGATGGGCCAGAAGTATCTTTGAAAGGATCGCCAACTGTATCGCCTGTTACAGATGCTTTGTGCGGTTCTGACTTTTTATAGTATATCTCGCCATTGATTTCTACACCTTTTTCGAATGACTTTTTGGCGTTATCCCA
>CALRKH020000045.1:0-25132 GCA_943367855.1 Asaia bogorensis
TGCGGGCACACTCCTCAAACATTTTATCTCTGTTAGAGAGGTCTACTTCTTTTATAGACTCACCCTCTTCACCTTCGTACTCTGGTAGCTCAAACGCTGATAGATAACCACGCTGACGACCAATGAATTCTACAACTTCCTCTACCTCTGGCGTGTCTACAAACGCACATTGCAAACGTAGCAACTCGCTTCCATAAGATATGAGCATGTCTCCACGACCAATTAGCTGCTCGGCACCACCTGCATCTAGAATGGTACGAGAGTCTACCTTGGCTGACACCTTGAAAGCGATGCGCCCTGGGAAGTTGGCCTTGATGGTACCCGTTATGACATTGACAGAGGGGCGCTGTGTGGCAATAATGAGGTGTATGCCAATGGCACGAGCCAGCTGGGCCAAACGAGCAATAGGCATCTCTACCTCTTTGCCAGCAGTCATAATGAGGTCGGCAAACTCATCTATTACCAACACTATAAATGGTAGGTATTTATGTCCACGTTCGGGATTGAGCCTGCGACTGATAAACTTCTCGTTGTATTCCTTTATGTTTCGGGTACCAGCCTCTTTGAGCAACTCATAACGATTGTCCATCTCTATACAGAGTGCATTGAGGGTATTGATAACCTTTTTGGTATCTGTAATGATGGCTTCTTCTTCGTTCGGTAGCTTGGCAAGGAAATGTTTTTCGATAGTGCGGTATATAGACAACTCCACTTTCTTGGGGTCTACCATCACAAACTTGAGCTGTGACGGATGCTTGCGATAAAGTAGAGAAACCAATATTGCATTGATACCTACCGACTTACCCTGACCTGTGGCACCTGCCATGAGCAGGTGGGGCATAGTGGCTAGATCTACAATGTAGTTTTCGTTATCTATCTTTTTACCTAAGGCTATAGGCAAACTCATTTTGCTGTTCACGAACTTATCGCTAGAGAGCAAGGTGCGCATGGAAACTATTTGCTTTTGAGCATTGGGCACCTCTATACCTATGGTGCCACGGCCCGGAATAGGCGCTATGATACGTATGCCAAGTGCTGCCAGATTGAGTGCTATATCATCTTCCAGATTTCGGATTTTAGATATGCGCACACCTTCGGCAGGTACTATCTCGTATAGCGTAACGGTGGGACCTACTGTGGCGCTGATACGCTGTATCTCTATACCAAAGCTGCGCAGGGTTTGTATGATCTGGTTTTTGTTTTTTTCTAGTTCTTCTTTGTCTAGCGATATGGCTTCGGTGGCACGGTCTACCAATAGGTCGAGTGTAGGAAACTGATAATCTGGCAAATCTAACTCAGGCGCATAGGGCTCATTGGATGCTATAGAAATGTGAGCTCCATGCTGAATGGCGGCAGGTTTTTCTTGCTGCGTAATGACCTCGAAAGAGAATTCTGGTGTAGGATTGGGCTCTACTTCGTCCTCCTCTTCATCTTCTACGTCTTTGTTGCCAGATGCTGCAAAAGCGGCTTCCTCGGCAGCTAATCTTGCAGCTTGAGCTTCGGCTTCGCGCTGGGCTAAAAATTGCTGATAGGCCAGAAAATCTGCATCGTCTTCTTCAGGCTCTGTAGAGTTAGCAACAGGCGCCGAGGCCGTTGCAGGCTCCACTCTCTCTGTGAGCTGAATGTCCCATTTTTCGGCCGTAGGCACATCTGCATTGATAAGCGGCAAATTGTCAGATTGGACATCCCCATCGTCTGGAGAAGCGTCTGCCTGCGGGGCTACTTCTTCATTAACTTCGGCTTCTGCTGTTGGTTGTTCATTGAACTGTGGCAGAGGTGCCATAGTATCGGCTACTGAGCGTGCACGCTGACGCATACGATTGATGAACGGGCGAACATCTAGCGCAAATATGACAAATACGCTGAAGAGTACAATAGACAATAACAGCATGCCAGTGCCAGCAGTACCTGCAAAACCATTGAGGTATGAAATAGCAGCAGTGCCTAATCTGCCACCCAAAGGAAATGAGCTAGAGGGAAATAAAAAAGTAAGCACTGGGGCTATGAGCATCAGTAAAATAGAACTGATGCGCATGTAGCGCAGTACTGGTATAACACGGGTGTCGTAAACAATGTGCAAACCCAAACCAGAGAGTGCAATGCCTAAAACTAAAGAAGCTATACCTGCACCTTGATACACTAAAATGTGCGATAGTGCTGCTCCAAAACGTCCACACCAATTGGCTACGGGCTCATTACCATGCTGAAAAACGAAATCCCAAAGACTGGCGCTACCAAAGAGCATATCTTGATCGGCTGTCCAGCTAAAAAAATAACTAACGATGGAGCAACTAGTGAAGACACCAAACAACAGAAAAAAAGTACCCAAACTGAGGCGAACCTGCCTACGACGCTCCTCATTAACCTTTGCCTGCTCTTCGGGCTTAGGTTTGGGCTTGGGGGGCGGTGGAGTAACTTTTTTAGATTTTGCAGTGGTAGCCATTGGAGAATGTTGGAGAATAAAAATACAATATTAGCAAACGGTAAAAAAATAGAGGTGTAGTAAAGACAAATTAATTTTATGGTAGGGCGTGATGGGCCAAAGTACAAAAGTATAAAAGTGGGGTGATTGTGATAGAAAAATACCTAACTAACTGATTAACAATGACTTAGATCGATGAACAAGAATGCACTATCATAAAATGCAAGTCGTATTAACTAAAGCCAAAAACTTGTAGTTAGAAAAACATATACTAAACAAACTGAAATATGGATGAAAATGGTTAATATTGAAAAGGGATGATGTAAGTGAGCAATTGATACCACCAGCATTAAATAAATGCAGACAAAAGACGTATGAAAAAGCTACTCTTAGCTATATTACTCACTTCAATTAATGCTATTGCCCAGCAAGGCCGGGTAAAGGTGCAAGAAGATGATGTGGTGCTACATAGAGTGCCACTGCACATCAATTACTTATCAGATAGCACGGTGTCTGTGACTACTAGCCCTGATAGAATATGCACTTACAACTACAAAACAGGTGCACTTTTGCAGAAAATAACAATATCTGAGGACATTCGCATATCATGCATTACAATAGCAGCAAACCATAATAAAAAAGGATACACCCCTATCTCTACAAAAGAAGCTAAGCTGTATGGACTGCCGACTACAGAACTAGTGCGGCTACAAACTAATGACAACAAAACGGAATTATACTTTGACGTTTATGCAAAATACGACAGTATAACCATAAATGCTGCGGGCAAAAGAGACAGCATATTAGATGTAAAAAGATTCCAGTTTGTAAGTGAGCTGCTAGATGGGAGCATAAAAAATGTAAGCCTTCTGAGCAATAATGATAATAACTATCCTACAGCCAGAAATGGTGCTATATGGGTAAATAAGGAGTTGTATTTGCAGAACTTATCTACTGATAAGAAACATACGGTGGTAGTATATAGCCAAAGTAATACACCAAATATTATGTATGCAACACGACACCTAATACCCTATAATTCTTTGCATGCGGAATTGAGCGCAGCTCACATTATGCAGATGGTATCTATTAGTCAACATGAGGGTAATTTAATAGTCTGCGATGGTTTTGCTTTTTATAATAGCAATGGGCAATTACTATATAGCTACAACAAGAGCAGTGTTGACGAACAGATATATAGCTTCGGTATCACAAACAACAAGCTGAGCTTCAGCACAAGAAGAAAGGAGAATAATAAGATAGTGAGCTATGTACATCAATATGATTTAGCAAAGAAAACTCTTAGCTTACTAAATAGCAGTACAGGGCCGGTAGCCATAGCCATTGGCAATGATAGATATACCAAACTATATCAAGAAGAAGACAACTACTATTTTTATACCCAACAGCTATGAGAAGAATTCTTTTCTTAATTGTAGTGCTACTAACGGCAACTAGTGAGGCCTGGAATGCTACAAGATATGAGCAATTGCTAAAAATGCTTGAAAACTACAAGCCAGAACCTAATAAACCAGTATTACTTGTATTCTATACTCCTATGAACTGTGCCAGCTGCAATTACCCTCTTTCTTTATTACTCAATCACCCAGAGATGAGCAAAAAATGGGGCAGGAACACGTTTGTAATATTCAACAAGATTAGAGCTATTGAAGTGGCCGACTACAAGACCAACCTGAAAGAGCATGGCAATATGGATATAACAGTAGTAAACGATGGTGAGATTTACCACAACCTTTACGAAACTTATGTTCCCAATGACAATGGAGCTAAGCCTTTTGCAGTATTACATATGCCAAACGACAAACAAACAACCGTTAGCCTGAGAGCAAGCGATTTGAATAAAAAAATGGATAGCATTTTAAGAGTGAATGGGTATTAAATAGTGACTACAATTAGCAGCATTTAACCTTTCATCTCGACCAACTAATTAAAATAAAATCCATCATCAAATGTTTCATGGTAGCAGTGGCTGCAGTAAGCACCCTTGGGTAGTAAGTGGCTACATAGCCCAGTGTATATTATAGATCTAGATTGGAATTTGCATTTTGTGAAAGTATCTTATGCTATTGTCCATTAATGATCAAATAATCTTGTCAGAAGATAGCAGTACTGAATTACAGCACATAAAACAGCCAAAAGAATTACTGAGGATAAAAGCAGATAACTATATCAGTAGGCTATAAATACACAGACTGCATCTGTCCGATAACTATCATCATTCAGCAACGGCTGCAGTGTTGGTATCTATTATTGGGGCATTGGGGGCTTCTATACCAGTGAGTCGAGCTACAAACTTTGGATCTACCAAGCCTTGCAATCTTACAAAAGGCACATAGAGACAAATGGTACCCATAGAGTAAGGTCCAATATCGTAGGGCTGATAGTAAAACAGCAAACCTTCGGGCGCGATAGAAAAGTCGGGAGACGGAGGTATAGTATTGACCAATAGTAGGGAAGATAGAGAATCTCCTGGGGCGAGTTTAAATAAATCTCTGGCTGCACTATCGAGCACAGCACTTATGATGGCTGTGTCCATTTTGAGTATATCTGTCAACTTTACTTCTTCATTTTTATCGAGATCTATAATAACATGGGTGCTGCTACTAATGCCATGTGCACCACCCGTATAGGCCATCTGCTCTATAGCTATAGCTAATAATTTACTGGCGTTGTACTGGCATGTCATCACAATGGCACTTTCCCAGTTGTCGGTAGCAGATGATTCGCTTTTCTCTTTTGCCGACATAGCTGAGAGGTATTCTGCAAAATCGGCCTGGGTACGCTCTTTTATGTAACTATATAGTGTTTGTGCTTTGGTATTATCGCCACCCAAACCTTTGATGATAATTCTGTCAATAGCTGAAGCGGTGACGGGATTGGAAGACGCAGCAGCAGTAAGAAGACTGTAATAAATATGCATAGTGCTACCCGATGAGCCAATAGCCACTTTTACGGAGTCGGAGCCTGTGATGTAACTTAGCTTCTCAGCGCCCGTATAATCTTCAAATAGGTCTATGTTGGTTATTCTCTTTTTTATCGGCACTGAGCCAGGTGCCCGTAAGACGGTCATTGGCTAGTGTTATGCGCCAAGATGCGTAATCGGTCTCGTCGGCTTCGCTTTCTGTGCCACTTTCTTCAAATTCGTGAAGTGTAGCATTGAGTATAGAGTCTTTGCCGGCACCAGATACAGAGACCAACCTACCCTGCCCTACAAATGTGTAGTAGCCGCTAATGCTCCATGAGTTATCGCTAGTGTTTCGAGTAATATTAATGTTGGCTATTACTTGTCTGCCTGATATAGTACCGGTAAACCGTTTGTAGGTATCAGTACTTTCATTTTGAGCTGTAGCAGACTGTTCTTTCTTACTAGAATTATTATTACAGGCACCAAGGGTAAGGAGCAGCAGGACGAGCAGGGGTAAAAAACGATACATATATTGGATATTTGGCAGCAGATCGGACGTTTGCTATTACGACAAACTATACCTACCGAATGCTACACAAAATAACGAATAATATATGGAGATAGAACAAAAACAACTACTGCTTAAGAAAGCGGACAGTATAATTGCCCCTACGAACCAGGTATAAGCCAGGAGCTAATGCTGAAACATCTATTGCAACGCTATTGGCAGTAGTAGAAGCATGTTGTATATCTCTACCAAGCATATCTGTAATGGAATAGCGCCCAATAGGCTCTGTGCACGATAAATGAAGTGTATGTGAGGCAGGATTGGGATATGCAGCAAAGCTAACAGGAGCGCTGATAGCAGTAACCGATGTGGGCCAACAAGAATATGCAGGTATGTAGCGACCAACAAAAAAACTTTCGAAAACTGATGCAGCAGTGTATACACTATCTGTACCTATAACAAAAGGTTGCAATGGTTTGTGAGAGCCTGCCAAGTATACACCACCACCTTGTGTGATAGCTAAACCAGAGTTGCGAGCTCCACCTGAGGGTAATGCAGCATTATCGAGCAATATACCCTCGGGGCTATAACATGCTAAAAATAATGGATCTTTACTATCTTGTGGTACGGGCATGCGTATGGCAGTATCGAGTGTTATACTGTTGCCTAGCAGCGTATCCATGGCGCCAGCCACCCATATATTATTACAATCATCTACAGCTAGGTTCCAAACGGTGTAGCCAGATGTAGATGGTGTGAAAGTATGTGCAAATATATGGGCACCAATTACTTCTCCACCATTGTTATATTTGATTACATATGGGTCATGCTTGTGCCCATTAAAAGGGGAAGAACCAAAAGAAACTACTGAATCTATAAAAGAACCTCCAACGTATATATGACCTACTTTATCGAGCGCTACTGAAGTGGCACGAGTATCACCATGACTTTGACGAGCCCAGCCTACAGCACCATCGGCAGCTGACAACTGTGCTAAAAACACATTGAATGCGCTATAGGTACTAGCACCTACAGACGCAGAATAGTTGAGCGCATTGGTACCCAACATTAATGTAGGCGAACTAAATTGACCAACCACATATAATTTACCCTCAGCAGAATTGACATCTATTCCAAAAGCAAACTCATAACCGCCACCGCCAAAACGCTTAGCCCATTGCACAGAACCGGAGTTGCTGATTCGAGCAACAAAAATATCGTCATTGCCAGCTGAAGAAAGCGAATAACCACCAAGTGGAACGTTGGAGCCAGTGAAACAACCTGTAATAAACGCGTTACCAGAATTGTCTACAGCCATACTTCCATAAGCCAGACGTGCATCGTGCATGGAAATGGTACCCACATAAGTCTTCCAAATAACAGCACCATCAGGCGCATATTTGATAAGGAATGCAGTGTTGCTTAGTGCGGGCACCTGCTTAGTGAGCAAAGTAGTACCAATGCGAGCACTATCTCCAGAGAAGTATCCATACAGATAAAGATTGCCTGCTACATCAGTTTTGAGCGAAATTGGCCATACGCTAGCAGAAGTTGTAGAAGCTTTTGACCAAACTAAGTTTCCGGTATCATCATACTTGAGTAGTACCATTTGCTTGCGAGCAAGTGTAGCGTTGAATGTCTCTAACCCGATAACTAATGTATCATTAGTGTTACAGAGGGCAGTGTATAAATTATTTGATTTATCGGACGCAGCCAACCAAGACTGACTATAGGAGCCTGCCAGAAAAGGTGTAGAAGCTGATGGCTTAGCAGACCATGCCCAAAACTGAGCATTAGCGGAATGAGCGACAAAAGTGAAAACAAAAACAAATGCTATGAATACGCAAACTCTACTGAGCGTAAAAACAGCAGAGCTGCGAATAGCAGCGGTTAAATATAAAAATTTGGAGCCTATAGTGTACACTTACCTTTCTATTAAATAAAACTTCCTGACGTAGGGCGATGCAAATATATGTTGATAATGAGTAAAAACCTGCCACAATTAGCAGATTGTCTCTATATATTGTGCAGATCGCCTACCTACAAGAACATACCGCAATAACAATGCCAAAGTGTGTAATATGGCGCAATAATGCTAAAAAATATCGTTACGAATGGCTATTTTGAGAAGATAAAGGACCAATAGACTAAATTTGACTATTAACTAAAGAGATAATTTTGAAAAAAATGTACATATTGCTGCTAGTCAGCGCTTTAGGTTTTATTAGCTGTAGTAACGAAACAAGTATTGCACAAAATACAAATAAAAACATTACAAAAGAAAAAGATACAATATCAAGAAAGAAGATGAAAGTAGAAATATGGTCGGACGTAGTATGTCCGTTTTGCTATTTGGGCAAGGAGCGTTTCGAGCGAGCTTTGGGTAAAGTGGAGTATGGAGCTGACATAGAGGTAATTTGGCATAGTTTTCAGCTGAACCCCGACATGCCAATGCAGCCTGAGCCGATGAACTCGTTTGAGTATCTAGCCAAATACAAGGGTATCAGCAGGGCACAATCGGAACAGATGCACCAAGGAGTATTGTCAATGGCCAAAGAAGACGGATTGATATATAACTTCGATAAAACCATAATGGCGAATACATTTAATGCACACCGGGTGCTACAAATGGCCAAAACAGAAGGGAAAGGTAGCTTGGCAGAAGGTAGGCTGTTTAAAGCTTTCTTTACAGAGGGTGCTAACCTAAATGATAAAATGGTGTTGGCAGGCCTTGCTGCCGAAATTGGTATGAATAAAGAACAAGTGCTGCAAATGCTGGAAGGAACTGACTATAGCGATGCAGTGAAAAAAGACTTACAAGAAGCTGAACAATTAAGGATATCTGGCGTACCATTTTTCGTGTTTGACCGAAAATATGCTGTATCTGGTGCCCAAGCAGTAGATACATTCTCGAAAACACTGGAACACGCCTACAAAGAGTGGAAAGAGCGAAACAAATAAGATTCACAGCAAATCAATACTTCTCTATGAATGTACCATTCGTGTTATTGTTATTAGTTATCAGTTTGTGCTCCAGGGCACAAACTGACAGAAGTATTGAAAAAGAACTATTAGCTACCAAAGATATTCATAAACGGGTCAACATCTATTTATCTGCCATATCAGAAAACAGTCAAAACCAAGACAGCTTAAAATATTGGTATACACTGGCATTAAAGGATTGCCAGAAAAGCCACTTCAGATTAGGCGAGGGGAAAATAATGGGGAGTTTGGCTACAATAGACAAGTCTAAAGGACATATGACTTTAGCCAAAGAGAGAACCCAGTTTGCACTATCTATATTCAAGGAATACAAAGACACTGTTGGCATATCAGACATGCTGGGCAATCTGGGTGCTATAGAAGCCTCGACAGGAAATTATGAGCCTGCTGCAAAGTATATACTAGAGGCCATAAAACTGAATGACATTCGTAAAAACAACTATGGGCAGACTATAGCCTACACCAATCTGGCAAGTATATACCTAAGTATGGGCGACACCACAAATACGGAACGGTATCTGGATATTGCAAAAGAACTGGCTAAAAAAGATGGAGGTATAGGCATAAAAACCAGTATTAGCAATATGTATGGCATACTTAATGCCATGAAAGGTAATAACGAAGCTGCTATAAAGATTTTTTTAGACAACCTTAAAGAAGCTGAAAAATTCCAATCGATGAATGCCTATGTAGAATGCCTGTCTTACATAGGGCAATATTATATAGACAATGGCGCTACAAACAAGGCTATTGAATACCTAAAAAAGGGACTTGATGTAACACAGCGTAAGACGAATTTGGAAGAGTTGAGATCAAACATCTTAGGTCAGCTATCAGACATACTATCCGCAACCAATCCTAAAGAAGCATTGGGATACGTAAATGAGTCGATAGAGATAGCTAAAAGGATGAATAATAGGTCTTTTCTAAGCGCACAATTACAAGAAAGAAGTGCACTGTATAAAAAGCTGGGCAAATATGATGCTGCCCTAAACGACGCCACTGAGAGTAGAAAAATACACGACAGCATGGCAAGCGTGAAAAAGGCCGTAGAAATATCGAGCCTTGTGAGCGCATATGAACTAGAAAAAACAAGCGAAGAAATAAAAGTTTTGGAAGAGGCAAGTATAAAAAGCCTAAAAGAACGAAACACATTAATTGCAGTACTGGCTATTTTGGCTACTTCTTTTGTTGTGATTATTGTGTTTTTCATCAATACACGCAAGCTAAACAAACAACTAAAACTCAACGAGCACCAACTAGAAGAAAGCAATGCAATGAAGAATAAGTTGTTTTCTATAATCAGTCATGACCTAAGAGGGCCAATTGCCCAGATACCCGCACTAGTAGATGTGCTGCAATCGGCCGATGTTAATGCCGAAGAGCGTAAATGGGTATTGGACAATATGAAAACTCATGGTAAAGGCTCACTAGAAATGCTGGACAAACTGCTGCTATGGGGCAAAACACTGGTAAGTGGGAATACAATAGTACTGGATAAAGTAAATGTACTCAATAATGTAAGTGATTGTATATCGTTGAACAACTCTACAATAACAGCTAAAGAACTATCAACCGAAATAAACATAGTAGCAGATATTGAAGTGATGTGCAACAAAACACACTTTGATATCATTATGCGAAATCTAATTTCGAACGCAATAAAATATTCCAAAAAAGGAGGAATAATTAGCATAGGACTTGCTGAAGAACAAAAGCCAGGATATACCACTATATACGTAAAAGACAATGGAATAGGTATGACTACAGATGAGCTTTCAACACTCTTTAGCCCAACAAACAGTAAACCAGGCACAGCACAAGAACAAGGAAGTGGCATAGGGTTAATGTTGTGCAAAGAGTTTTCGGCAATGAATGGTGGTACGATATGGGCCGAAAGTAAACATGAGAAGGGCACTACATTTTATTGCAGCTTCAAACGTGCTTAGCTATGCCATAGTAAAAGATGGCAATTGGTATTTACTGTACTTTTGACTAAAATAGAAAGGATATGAAGAATACACTAACAGTAATAATGTGTGCAGTAAGTATGCTCCTAGCTCCTGGCTGTCGCAAAAAAGACAATACACCAGACACAAGTGCCAGAGTGATGTTTGTGAACGGATGTGCGGGAACAACACCAGGAATAGACAGCAAAGTGGGCGACAATTATGTATCTGGCGCACAAAATGTAGCATTCACTACTTCATCGGGCTACAAAGGTGTAAAATCGGGTAACGATATCAACGTGAGTTTCTTTACCACCAACACTGGCACACCTGTAGTAAATAAAACGCTGAATCTGAGTGCTGGTGGCTATTACACCATATTTTGTGGTGGGCTTATAACAGCACCAACCTTTGTATACACAACAGACGATATGACCCCACCGGGCAATACAAGTGCAAAGGTGCGCTTTGTGAATCTATCTAACGACCTGATGAGTGCAACAGTGACAGCCGGAACACTACAAATAGGGGCAGGCGTGACAGGTGGTAACATAACAGGATTTGCTACTGTAAACGCTGGAGTAAACGAAATAAAAGCTGGCGACCCAACCAATATAGCCTCTGTAGTATCTACAGGCAGTGTGACCTTTGCCGCTGGCAAAATATATACAGTGATGCTCACTGGCTCTATAGCAGGCACAGGCCTATCGGCACTGAAGCTAAGTGTGATAAACCATAACTAGGCCTACATTAAATTACTACTAAATTACATACATTAGTAACAAAGCAACAAAAGTAAAATAGCATAATAGCCGAACTTTGCAAATGCGAGTTCGGCTATTATATTTAATATAGGCTCAATATCAATAGTAGCAAGGAAAAGAAAGTTATCCACACGGATGTGAGAACATATTTTGGCTCAACTAGATACATATTCAATAATTTAGCTAAACGGGGTAAGAAATTATTAACTGTCAACAAATAGATTTCATGAACACAACTCAACAAAAAGGTTTGTCTTTTGCGCGCCACTACACGAAAGATGGCGTAAGTCCGTATGACATGTTCGAGTATGACTATCGAACGTCAGTAATCAGAAATCCTAATGGGGAGAAGGTTTTTGAGATGACGGATGTTGAAGTACCTAAACATTGGTCGCAGATAGCGACAGATATACTAGCACAGAAATACTTTAGAAAAGCTGGAGTACCCCAAGCGGATGGCACAACAGGGCGCGAGCGAAGTATAAAACAAGTGGCGCACAGACTGGCACACTGCTGGCGGATATGGGGTGAACAATATGGCTACTTTGCATCACCCAGCGATGCTCAAGTATTTTATGACGAGCTAGTATATAGTATCATGCAGCAAAGCTGCGCCCCCAACTCTCCACAGTGGTTCAACACTGGGCTGCACAGCAGTTATGGTATAGACGGCAAAGCGCAAGGACACTACTATGTAGACCCAAGAACAAATAAATTAGAAAAGTCGAAGAATGCATATGAACGTCCTCAACCACATGCTTGTTTCATATTGAGTGTAGACGATGACCTGGTGAATGTAGGTGGCATTATGGACCTTTGGGTGCGAGAGGCACGTATCTTCAAATACGGGTCGGGCGTGGGCACTAACTACAGCAATATAAGAGCTGAAGGCGAGAAGCTAAGTGGCGGTGGCACATCGAGCGGGTTGATGAGTTTTCTAAAAATTGGAGACCGGGCAGCTGGTGCTATTAAAAGCGGAGGTACTACCCGCCGTGCAGCGAAGATGGTGTGCCTAGACCTAGACCACCCAGAGGTAGAAAACTTTATAGACTGGAAAGTAGAAGAAGAAAAGAAAGTGGCAGCATTAATAGCTGCAGGCTATTCGTCGGACTACGAAGGAGAAGCCTACAAAACAGTATCTGGCCAAAACTCCAATAACTCTGTTCGCATACCCAATACCTTCTTTGCTGCGCTAGAGCAAGGCACAGACTGGGAAATGACCGCACGCAGCACTGGCAAAACAATGAAAACAATGCCAGCACGTGCCCTGTGGGAGAAGATAGCCTATGCCGCATGGCGCTGTGCTGACCCCGGCACACAATATGATACTACCATAAACGAGTGGCACACCTGCCCTGCGGGTGGACCAATAAGAGCATCTAACCCATGCTCAGAATACATGTTTCTAGATAACACGGCCTGCAACCTGGCTTCACTAAACCTGCGTAGATTCTTTGACGAGCACTCAGGGCAGTTTGATGTAGATGGCTTTGAATATATGGTGCGTATATGGACAGTGGTGCTGGAGATATCTGTACTTATGGCGCAGTTTCCATCGCCAGAGGTGGCTCAGCTAAGCTATGACTATCGCACCCTAGGGCTCGGCTATGCCAACCTAGGCTCTATGCTGATGGTAAGTGGCATACCCTATGATAGTGAAGAAGCTCGCGGCATAGCAGGAGCCATCACAGCTATTATGAATGGTGTAGCCTATCGCACATCGGCAGAGATGGCTAGAGCTCTTGGAGCCTTCCCTAAATATGCCGAGAACAAAGCGCATATGATGCGTGTGATGCGCAACCACCGTGCAGCTGCTTATGATGCTAGTGACGCCTACGAAGACCTGCAAATAAAACCGATGGGCATCAATGCCAAGTATTGCCCAGACTACTTGCTGAAAGCCGCTACAAGAGCCTGGGACGAAGCAGTGCAAATGGGCGAACTTTATGGCTATAGAAATGCACAGGCTACAGTGATAGCCCCAACTGGAACCATAGGTCTGGTAATGGATTGTGACACGACGGGAGTGGAGCCAGACTTTGCCCTAGTGAAATTCAAAAAGCTATCGGGTGGTGGATACTTCAAAATCATTAATCAATCTATACCAGCAGCACTGCAAAAACTAGGCTACACGGCCGAGCAAAGTGATGCCATAGTGAAGTATGCTAAAGGCCATGGCACTTTTGCAGGTGCACCTTTCATCAACCATCAGTCGCTGAGCGAGAAGGGTTTTATGGGCGAAGAGCTGCGTAAGCTGGACGCAGCAGTAGAGAGTGCATTTGAGATTGGTTTTGTGTTTAACGTTTACACACTGGGCGAAGAATGCCTACAAAGACTAGGCTTTACTGCCGAGCAATACTTTGCTGCCGACTTTAACCTACTAGAGGCATTGGGGTATAGCGAAGAGGAAATAGACGCTGCAAACGACTATGTATGCGGCACTATGATGATAGAAGGGGCTCCATACCTTAAAAAGGAACACCTTGCGGTTTTTGACTGTGCCAATAAATGCGGTAAGAAAGGAGAGCGCTACATACATGCTCACGGACACATAAGAATGATGGCTGCGGTGCAACCGTTTATCAGTGGGGCTATCTCCAAGACCATCAACCTGCCCAATGAGGCTAGTGTAGACGAAATAAAAGATTGCTACCACCTAAGCTGGCAGCTGGGTATAAAAGCTTGTGCGCTATACAGAGACGGATCGAAACTGAGCCAACCACTAAGTAACAAGAGTGATAAGAAAAAGAAAGAAGAAGTAAAAGAAGAAGCAACAGCTGATAGCCAAATAATAGACCTGGGTAAGCTAACTATAAACGAGTTGCTAGAAGAGGTAAACAAACGTGTGCAAGACAGCCCCGACACACAACTGAAACGACAACTAAGCCGCATAGTAGAGCGCAAACAGCTACCAGCCAAAAGGCGTGGCTACACTATAAAGGGCAAAGTTGGCGGGCAAGCCATCTTCTTGAGAACGGGCGAATATAATGATGGTACACTAGGTGAGATATTTGTAGACATGGCCAAAGAGGGTGCTACTATGCGTAGCCTGCTCAATAGCTTTGCTATAGCTATATCTGTAGGCTTGCAGTATGGAGTGCCGCTAGAGGAGTTTGTAGATAAGTTTGCCTTCTCCAGATTCGAACCATCGGGCATGGTAGAACATCCTAACATCAAGAGTGCCACATCTGTGCTTGATTACATTTTCCGGGTGCTAGCCTATGAGTATCTGGACAGGGAAGATCTGATACATGTACCAGACCCTGAGCGAATGAAGCCAGTAACTGCTGCAGATGCTGGGCAGGAACTATCGCAAGTGAGAGTGACAGCCCCACAAGCACAACCTGCACTTAAGCCAAAACCATCTACAGCACCGGTACTACAAAATAACAGTAGCGACGTAAAAAAGATGCTTGGCACAAGTGCCGACGCGCCAGCCTGCCGCAACTGTGGCAACATAACGCTACGCAATGGCACCTGCTATATGTGCCCCAACTGCGGCACAACCACAGGGTGCAGCTAAATAACTACAATAAAAGTATAGCCTAAAAAACTACCTCTATATGGGGTAGTTTTTTTTGTATTAAGCGCTCATTATCAACAAGTTAGGAAATGAATAAAAAACACAAAGAAATGTTAACCGAGGGCATAACGAGCTTTTTTGGCACGCGATTTGCAAAGTGAGTAACAAACCAAAAACACAAATTGATTATGAAAAGCAAATTTATGCTTGGGTTATTTATGGCCTTATCTGCGGCAGTGTATGCGCAACCAACCATTACCACAGCTACTAGCAAACCAGTAGCTGGCGACTCTTTTGTAGGCTACTATGTAGATACTAATGGTGTAACACCAGGTGCTGCAGGCGCGTCTATAACATGGAATATGAGTGCAGTAGTGCGCAACGATAGCGACACTACCAGCTTTATGACCTGTGCTGCTACACCTCATTGCTCCCTATTCCCAGGTGCTAACATCTCCGTATTTACAGGTGGTGACTATATGTATGGCGTATCGGATACTAATGGTATAGAGTTGTTGGGCGTTTACTCTGACGGTACAGATGTACACGTCACCAACCACTTGACACTTCTACGTTTCCCTATGACTATGGGCACAGTGCACAACGACACCTCTGCACTATCTATATCTATCAGTGGATTTACGATGTATATGACCAACTACATCACACACACAGCTGATGCGTGGGGCACCATTATAACTCCAGCAGACACCTTTGCGAATGCACTAAGAGTACATACTGTAACTGTAGCTAAAGATAGTGTGGACATAATGGGTATGCCGAGTGTAAGTGAAAACCGCACAGAAACCTACAACTGGTTTGTAGCTGGCCTACGCACCCCTGTAATGACTATAGAAATAGACACTGCAGGTAGTGGCACCAACTATGTATCTAGTGCTAAATACTATAAAGCAACTAGACCCGCACCTACAGCTGTAGCTAATGCTGTGAAACACCAAGGTAACATCAATGTATATCCTAATCCTACATCAGGCAATGTTACCTTCAGCTTTGATGCTGGCGACAATACGAGCCTGGTAGTAACGGACATGACAGGCAGTGTAGTGTATACTACAGATGCTATTCGCAATGGTGTTAATAGCATCACAATACCTACCGACAATCTGGCTAATGGCTTGTATATGGTGCGCATACAAGGCAATAACACCAACATGGCTAGCAGATTCAGCGTAATAAAATAAACAATACTTATCCCCCTCCTCAACCGGCCGCTGCTGTACAAAAAACAGTAGCGGCCTTTTTAGTGGTAATAACTGTGTATCAATCAGGCTTTCTTTACAAACTCTGACTTTAGTGCCATAGCACCAAAACCATCTATTTTGCAATCTATGTTATGATCGCTATCTACCAGGCGGATGTTGCGCACTTTGGTACCGGCCTTTATGCTCTGTGCCGACCCTCTTACAGGCAGGTTTTTGATAGTAACTACTGAGTCTCCGTTTTGTAGTATGTTGCCGTTGCAATCTTTCACCACAAAGCCCTCTTCGGCTATTGTAGCCTCATTAGGATTCCACTCGTGGCCACACTCTGGGCACACCAATAGGGCATCCATCTGATAGGTATATGTTGATTTGCAAACAGGACAAGGTGCTACATCGGCCATAACAAAGAACGTTTGATTGGAAGGTGCAAAGATAATTTTTATAACTGAGGGCTGCGACTGATAAAAATCATTGTGAAACCCAACGAGATAAATAGGGAGATAGGCAATAACTTTGTGTACAAAACAGCCAATAATTGTTCAGACATCAGGGCAAAACCAGAACGCTAAGCCATAACCTAAAGATTGCTTCCCTATTTTCGTTTGTAGCAGGCATGGTCAATGTCTCGGGTTTTGTGGCTGTGCAGCGCCTCACCACCAATGTTACTGGCCACTTTGCTTTTTTTGTAGATGAGGTTTTTAAGCTCAACTTCTGGCAAGCGTTTGTCTTCTTCTCCTACACATTCTTTTTCTTTTTTGGCTCGTTCTTATCAGGGCTTATTACTGAGTATATGTCGCGTAGAAGTGAGCGTTACATTTTTGTGTTTCCTATTCTTATAGAGTGCCTCCTACTGCTATCTGTAGGACTGCTGATGCCCAGGTATATACCCATCAATACTGAGGTAGTAGCTTGCTGCCTACTGATGGCTATGGGTATACAAAACTCGCTGGTCACCACCCTATCCAATGCTATTATACGCACCACACATCTTACTGGTCTGTTTACAGACCTTGGGCTGGAACTGTCTCAGCTATTCTTCTACAAAGAGGCGGCAGATAGAACCAAGCTGATTTCTTCTATCAAACTCCGGTTTACCATTATCAGCTTCTTTTTTCTGGGAGGTGTGTTTTGTGGTGTAGTGTATAGCTATGTACAGCTCTACTCGCTAGTGATAGCCGGCGGGTTACTGATAGCCGGCATTATATACGACACTGTGAGATATAATATACTCTTGCTGAAACGCCGCCTACAGCAGCTACCCATTCTGAAACATGGACAAGATTAAACAGTAGTTACTGTTGGTAAAAGTAAAAGAACAGTATGGTTTGCTGTTTGGTGCAGCCCTCTACGCTACCTATTTGCTTGCCCATGCCATCGTATATGCGGGTGCCGTCTATGCTGCCTATCCTGCGGCCACTGCCATCATACACTCTATTATCGTCTGTGCTACCTAGCTGCCTGCCGCTGCCATCATAAAACCGGTTTCCATCTATACTACCTATGCGCCTACCACTACCATCATAAAACTTATCGCCATCTATACTACCTATCTGCTGGCCACTACCATCATAATACCTATTGCCATCTACGCTGCCTATGCGCCTACCGCTACCATCATATATCTTCTGCGCATTGGCAGCACCAACAATAAACAAGAGGAACGTAAGGAACATAAGGTGTTTCATAAGTGTAAATATAAGGGATGTGAAACTTCTGAAAACTAATAAAGCCCCGCAATTGCGAGGCTTTATTTTTAAAAGTGATCCCGTTGGGACTCGAACCCAAGACCCATACATTAAAAGTGTATTGCTCTACCAACTGAGCTACGGAATCAATATTTTAAGAACTATTTTTTTGAATTTGGGTGAGGTGTAACCCTCAAATTGGAGCGCAAAGATACGTAAGAAACGTTGCCGACAAAATAATTTTGAGGATTTTTTCGAAAAATTTCTGACGACATTGTTTACACTAAAAATTCACCTGCATTTTCAGATTGAGTAAGCGTGAGGTGAGCCTGTTGGGAACAGCAAACATATTGTTGGTACTCTGGTCTTGTATCCAAGTAAAGGAGAGCGTATTTTGTATAGATAACAGGTTGAAAACCTCTAGGCTAGCCCAGATACTTTTTACATTATTGAAGAAACTATGCGTTCGATACTCACGTGCATTACCATCGAGCAACAGAGCCGAGAAGCCAATGTCTACACGCTTATAGTCAGGTATGCGTATGGTGTTTTGATACAGCGCACCATTGGGTGCACCTACTGGTAAACCGCTAGAGTAAAGCAAATTGATGTGGGCTTTGAAATTTTTGTTTCTCGGAAGATAGTCTTCGAAATACATACCGAGCATAAAACGCTGGTCGGTAGGCATAGGGAAATAATTGTTGTAGCCAGCTATAGAGGGGCTATCAGTTATCTTCTGTTCCGCCTTCATCAAGCCCAGGCTTATCCAGGATGTTGCCCCTTCTACCAAGTCTCCATATAGGCGCACCTCGCCACCATATACCCTACCTATGGCATTATTGCGACCGGTATAGCGTATGCGCACATTATCGTAACGGTAGGGGTCCATATCCCAAAGGTTTTTGTAATAGGTTTCTGCCGTTACTTTAAAGGGACGCTTGTACATAAGGAAGTTATAATCTGTACCCAATACTATCTGTGTAGACTTTTGCGCCAGTAGCTGTTTGTTGATGCCTCCTACAGCATCGCGCATCTCTCTGTAAAATGGCGGCTGAACATACTTGCCCGCAGAAAGTTTGAAGATGATATCTCTGCTACCCCAGCGTGGTCTGTAAGATGTTTGTAAACGAGGGCTTATAACAAACTCATTGTTCAGCATTGAATGATTGAAACGTACACCAACATTGGCCGTGAGTCTACCGGAGTCGAACTTGAAGTTATCTTGCACAAAGCCTGAGAACCTCATATAATTGAAGGTAGCAGAAGAGTTGAACATCTTAGTGAGATAGAGCGCATCGGGGCTATAAGGCTTAGTGAATGCGGCTGAGTCTAGTCGCTCCCACTCATGTAGTTCGTCTGTTATACTAACAATTGTTGAATTTAGTCCAAACTGTATGAGCCCGCTTTTGGCATCGTAAGAGCCACGCATACCTACATCGCCTACATTCACATTCAGGTAGTTTCGGGCAAAAGAATGTATTCCTCCTGCTCCCAGATAGGTTTTGGTTTGGCCAAATTCACTCTTACTCATATCGGTCTCCAACTCACCTAGCAGATAGAGGCCAAAGATGTCGTAGGTCTCGTATTCTTGTGTCTGAAAACCAGAAGCTAAAAATTTGAGTCTTAGTTTAGACCCTTCCTTGTGGTGAGATGCTGATATGCCTGCAAAACGGGAGTCGAACTGAGCAAATTCAGCACCATCAAAAAACACTCTTAGCTGGTAAGCCTGATTGAGCACACCAAAGCTAGAAGTAGATGTTTCGGGAAAGAAGGTAAACCGATTGCGAGCATAGTTGCCTATAGCTTCTAGCTCCCAGGATTTGCCAAGTTTATAATTGATGAGTGCTTGTATATCTGTAAACGAAGGATTGTATATACCCTTAGTAGGCTGCGAGCGCAATACATATTGGTTCGTCTTTTGCCTGGCACCTACCAAGTATGTTAGTCGTTGATTTTTAGATGCGCCCTCCAAATGCATACTTGCACCTAGCAAACTGGCTGTTGCAGAACCTCCAAACTTTGTAGGTCGTTTGTATTGCACATCTAATACAGAGCTCATTTTATCGCCATACTTTGATTGAAAGCCCCCTACAGAGAAGTTGACATTTGAAACCAGGTCGGAGTTGACAAAGCTTAGCCCTTCTTGCTGCCCAGTGCGCACCAGAAAGGGTCTGTATATTTCAAAGTCGTTTACATATACCAGATTCTCATCGTAGTTGCCCCCTCGCACGTTATACTGAGATGTAAGCTCATTGTTGGAGCCTACCGCCAGCTTTATCATACCTTCTATGCCACCTATTATGCTTGGCATATATACTGCCTTGCTAGGATCTAGATATACGGAGCCCGCCTCTGTTCTTTTTCTTTGATCTTTTACAGTAAATTCTTTAAGTTCAGTTGCTTGCACTTTGGGTAGCTGCACATCTATAGTGCGGGTGGCACCCTCTGCCAGCTCTAGTGTACGAGTAGCTGCTTTGTGACCTGCCAAGTAATAGATAACACTTATTTTTTTACCGGCGGGCAACTTCATGAAGTAATATCCTTTAGCATCGGTATATACGCCTATACCAGTAGCCTCATCGGCCACCAAGGCTTGCTCCAGTGGCTTGTCCCGCTCATCTCGCACTATACCTGTTATCTGTGCCTGCTGTGCTAATAGGGAGGAGGCACAACACCACATGAGCAATAACAGAATTACCTTTTTGCCGCACATAACAGATAAACGCATTGAAAGTAAGATTATTTCCCTACCTGCTTCAATCTTTTTATGGTTTCGGCAGGGTTGGCAGAGGCAAATACGGTATTGCCAGCCACCAGCACATCGGCACCAGCAGCTACTATGTCGGCAGCATTCTCCAGTGTCACCCCGCCATCTATCTCTATCAAGGTGTTGCTACCTGCTTCTGTAATCATAGCTTTAGCCTTTCTTATTTTTTCGTAGGTGAGTGGTAAAAACTTTTGCCCACCAAAGCCGGGGTTGATGCTCATAACCAGCAGCAGGTCTATTTCATGAATTATGTCTTTCACCATTTCTACTGGTGTGTGCGGATTGATAGACACCCCAGCCTTCATGCCCAATGCACGTATGCTGGTGAGGGTGCGGTGCAGGTGATATCCTGTTTCGTAATGCACAGTTAGGTAGTCGGCACCAGCTTTCTTAAAATCTTCCAGATATCGCTCTGGCTGCTCTATCATCAGGTGTACATCAAATGTTTTGGTAGCAGCCTTCTTCATTTGGGCAATGATGGGCATGCCGTAGCTGATATTAGGCACAAACTTACCATCCATCACATCCAGGTGATACCAGTCGGCTTCGCTATTATTGATCATTGCTATTTCTTCGCCCAACTTAAGAAAGTCGGCAGAAAGCATAGAAGGTGCTATTATTGGCATAAACAGTAGTTGTATTAATTAATTGAGCTGGCTTATTTCTTCGACTTATTACTATACAAACGTCCCAATGCTTTTTTGGGTGCTTCATATCCTGTATCGTATCTGATAGATGTTTTGTAATCGGCTATGGCATTATCTAAACTGTCCATTAGCTCACTACACAAACCACGATTGTACATTGCTGCGGGATTGCCTGGGTCTACTTTTAAGGCCATGTCAAACTGTCGCCACGCCTTCTGAAAAGAATCTTCCTGAAGTAGTATATAGCCCATATTGAAATAAGCGTCGGTATACTTTCTGTCTTTCAATATACACCTGCGATACTCTTGTTTGGCAAGGTCATATCTGTTCATCTCCTGAAAATGAGTGCCTCTGGCATATATAGGAAAAACGTCGGTGGTATCCATAGCAAATGCATTATCCAGGTAGCGCAACCCTATTGTATCTCCTTTGGCATTGTATAGCAATCCAAGTTCTATAGCTGCGTCTTTATAGTCGGGCGCCACCTGTAGAGATGTTAAAAAACTTGATATAGCCTTAGCAGTATCCCCATTGTCCTTATATACCATCCCTTTTAGTAAATACGCTTCCGGGTCGTAAACATTTTTGCGTAGCACCAGATTGATTTCTGCCAATGCTTTGCCATAATCTTTAAGGCACAAGAACAGTTTAGCTATTTTTAGGTGCGCCTTTCTGTCTTCTGGATTGATTTTGATAGCTTTCTGTATCCATTCTATAGACCCAGTGATATCTTTTGCCTCAAAAAGCATGTCGCCCACTGCCGAGAAATATTCTGATTTAGTGGAATCCAAACTAGCTGCCTTCATGTAATCTCTGAGTGCTAGGGTATCCTGCCGCATTTTCTTGAGTGTTCGCCCTCTTTCAAAGTAGAGTGAGGCATCTTTGGGGGAATTGGATATTTCTTCGGTTAGCGCCTTTAGAGCTGGATCTTTGAGCAGAAAAGGGTCTACCGGACCAGCGTCGCCATTGCCACCACTATTGCCGCCACAAGCAGCAAGCACTAGCACAGATAAAAGAAGAATAAGGGAATAGAGTCTCCACACACTTTTCATGTGGGCAAAAATATCAAAAAAAGGCCGAAGCAGACAGTATAAGACAACAAGAAGCCTGAAACTACGTCAAACTAAAGCAGAACGGATAATAGTATGCTAACAACTACTGTTTGATACCAGCTAAAAACTGCTCAAGTGCTGCCACCATAGATGGAGCATTGGGCGCAGGGGCCTTAATGTCTAGCCTCAGTCCACTGTCTTCCACTGCTTTAGATGTAGTAGGGCCGAAGGCTCCTATCATAGTTCCATTTTGTTTGAAAGATGGATCGTGATCGAATAGCGACTGAACACTATATGGACTGAAGAAAACAATCATATCATAACCGTCCTTCATCACCGGACTAATATCGTTGGATACCATTCGGTAGAGAGTGACCTCATTGTACTGAATATTGTACTTTATAAGGTGGTTGGCTATATCATTCCGACCATTGTCTGATACAGGAAGAATATATTTTTCGTTTTTATGTTTGGTAATCACGTCTTGCAGACCACCAGTGCTGCCGTCGGCAGAGAAGAATACTTTGCGTTTGCGGTAGAGTATAAACTTTTGCAAGTAAAGAGCTACAGCCTCAGTGATGCAAAAATATTTCATGTCCTGAGACACTTTTACTTTGAGCTCTTCACATATTCTGAAGAAGTGATCTACTGCATATCTACTTGTAAATATGATGGCAGTATGTTCCAGAATATCGACACGTTGCTTTCTAAAGTCTTTACCAGCCAGTCCTTCTACCCTTATAAAGGGGTGAAAGTCAAGGGTAAGGTTGTGCTTTTTAGCTAGGTCGAAATAGGGCGACTTGTCTGTTTCCGGGCGAGGCTGAGTAATCAAGATGCGGTTAATCTTTACTTCTTTTTTAACAGCAGCCTTTTTTTGCGAACTTACTTTGGCCATATACAAGAATTATCGGGGTTAGGGCAGCATTGCTACAAGAATGAAGAAACAGCTACTAGTAGAACATTAATCCCTTTACCAGCAACTTCATCAAAACTGCAAGCGGCAATAATTCCGAGGCGCAAAGGTACATAAAAAAATGAAATTTACTGAACTGGAAAAAGGAGCCAAATACTTGCCAAGACCTAAAATACCTATTGAGCAATAAAATACCTGCCGCTACAAATGATATAATGATGGCTTGCTGTGCCCAGTTTCTATCGGCAAAAGCCAATACTATTACAAATGGAATGAGCGCAACAGCCAATACTTTATTAATCAGAAAAACATTAAACAAATAATGCTCGGTTATACCCTCTACCCTAAAAGCCCATCCACTAAACCGCACTGCCATATACTTGGAGACATATATAAGACCTGTGCCTGCTATAAGCATTAGAATGAGGATAGAAGATGGAATGATGCCGGAAGTATGTGGTGTAAAAAACTTAACTACATAATACATGTATGCACCGCCAGCAAAAGCAAAAAACACATTCATCAGAAAATTGGGCAGACCAGCACTTTGCAGCTGGTCTTTCAATTGCCTGTTAGATAATGTAGGATTGAGGAAAGCACGCCATAGATTACCAAAATAGCGCGTGTCCATATAACGGATGAGACCCAGCAACAGACAGAGCGAAAGTAGCAGATAAAAATCGGCCGTTTTAGACTGCCAAACGTGAGGCGATTGTATATCGCTCACCACCATGCGCCCCACCACCATTGGGTGCGTATTGATCATACTATCTGCTAGCTGTTTTGTACTTGCAGCTATAGATGCGCTATCGGCAAGGTCATATATACCCCACTCCTCTGGCACAACCCTTGCAGCAGCATAACCGAAAATGGGTAATAATAACAATAAAGCAACCAGTATGATACGAGGCATGTGCAGTGCAAAATTAGCAGATGATAGTGCACCCTAGGCCAAACAAACTTGCTACCAATAGAATTATTTATCCACTATTTGTCAATATCTATAAACAAATAGACTAGTTGCCTTCTATTAGCTTGAAAAAGGCTACCATATTTGCCTTGTTGTTCTTTTTTGCTTTAGCCAATAGTTTTGTCTTTAGCTTTTTCATTTCATCGGCAGCATCATCTTTGTAGCTATTTCTATGCTCTATGGCCAGGGCTTGAGCCCAGTATTTACGAAAGTCGGCATACACATACTTGTTCTTGCCATACAGAAACTCAACAAGATAGTCGGGGTAGGTAGTGAATGTTTTGTAACATGCTGGTGTAAGCATGTAAGCAAGGTCTGCCTCGGCATACATAAACATGCGCGAAACTTGCAATAGATAAAACGGACGAGCAAAGTTATTTTTGGTAGTGCAACTGTCTGCTATCAGGCGTGTTGTATCTGTGGCTTTATTACTTATCTGCCCGTTGTAATACATTTTGGCAAATGGGTGTATTGTATCATAGCTAAGATACTTATCGAGCGAGGGGAGCAATGGCTGTGCGGATAAGGAACCTGCCCACAAGCACAATGCGATAAGGAATATACGTATCATATATAGTATGTTTTACTTCCCCTTAAACTGGGGTTTTCTTTTCTCCAAAAACGCTTGCACACCTTCTTTAAAATCGTAAGAAGAGCCTGCCTGCACCTGCACCTCTTTCTCCATAGCCAGCTGTTGTTCTATACTGTTTGAAAAGCTGTGGTTGAGCAATCGCTTCGTAAGCCCAATGCCAAGTGTGGGCATTTGTGCCATACTTTCTG